>JANPIA010000316.1:0-16014 GCA_031424735.1 Segetibacter sp. | reverse complement strand
ATGACCAGCCAGTTCTCTGATGAGTCTATTTCAAATACTGGTGATTTGGTGGTAAACGTGATGAACAGCGGACGATTTACCCAAACAAGTGCTACAGATGTGATAAATGTTTACAGCCAAATGTATAGAGGCATACGCAATGCGAACGTCATGTTAGCAAACATTGACCGTGTGCCGTGGAATGATCCCGCCAAATACAACCCGAAGTATATAAAAGGCGAACAGCTGTTTTTAAGAGCCTTTTTTAATTACGAATTAATGAAGCGTTTTGGAGGAGTTGTTTTGTTGGACAAAGCGCAATCCATAGCAGAGTCGGGTGCAGATATACCAAGAAACAGTTATGATGAAACAGTTGCATTCATAACAAAAGATTTGAATGAAGCCGCAACATTGCTACCCGATGAATGGCCGGCTCTAAATTATGGACGTGCTACCATAGGTGCAGCTATGGCATTAAAAGCAAAAACACTTTTAATAGCAGCAAGCCCGCTTAACAATGCAGATGGAAACCCGGCAAAATGGAAAGCAGCAGCCGATGCGGCAAAAGCAGTTATCGACCTAAAAAAATACACGCTGGAGCAGAATTATGGCGATGTCCTGATCAAAGACAATTCACCAGAGTATATCATGATTAGCGTAAAAGCGCCCAGAGTTTGGACAGGCTATATCAATAATTTTCTTGCGCCCCCCAGTTACGGAGGCCAACAAAGTCTCATTTCCCCTACACAGAACCATGTTGACTTATATGAGATGAACAATGGTAAACTTATAACAGATCCCACGTCGGGCTATAATCCGCAAAATCCTTACATAAACAGGGATCCACGCTTTTATAACAACATTATTTATAACGATCAAACATGGCAGGGGCGCAAGGTGCAAACCTACACAGGGGGATTGGACGTTTCTGCCACTTCGCTTATCTACACTAAAACAGGTTACTACTTAAAGCGGCTTTGGCCCGAACAAATAACAAAGACAGCAGGAACCGCAGTCCTCAATTTTGTGTACATGCGCTACGCGGAAATGCTACTGAACTACGCTGAAGCATTGAACGAAGCAGACGGACCAACAAGCGAAGTATATACTTCAGTTAATACAATACGCTTAAGAGCTGGCATTCCCGCACTTCCAGCAGGCTTATCAAAAGATGCTATGCGTACACGAATACGCAATGAAAGAGCAGTCGAGTTTGCATTTGAAGATATGAGATGGTGGGATATTCTTCGCTGGAAGAAAGGACAGGAAATAGTAGCACAACCGATGAAAGGAATGGTGATAACAAAACCAACGTCTACTACTTTTTCTTATACTGTTACAACACTTACCGCAAATTTTCAAAAGGTGTTTGAGGATCATATGCACTTGTATCCAATTCCGTTGGCAGAAATTTTGAAAAGTAATGGAGTGCTTAAACAAAACCAAGGGTGGTAAATCACAGTCATCGTAATTACTTCCATAAAATTAAATTAACGAGAATGAGATGTATAAAATACTTTATCCTGGCTGCTACAATCCTGGCACTCCCAACGGTCTGTACAATTGCCCAGGAAAAATCAGAGAAAGTATTAATGAACCTTGTGCGCGGTAAAGTAATAGACAAAGACAACAAACCCGTTGCAAGGGTAACTGTAGAAGTACAGGAGGGAAATAGAAGATCGGTGACGAAAGCTGATGGAACATTTATCATCAATGCTGCTGCAACGGATATTTTAGTATTTAGTAAAAAGGGTTATGCAAGCTTGCAGAAAAGTATAGGAAGCGCAGATCAATTCACTATAATCCTCGATGAAACTAAAATTGGTGGCGGTGATGATGACGATATTGTTATACCCTTTGGAACAAGAAAGAAGCGGGAGATTAATTACGCTGTTTCCAAATTAGATGGAAGCCAACTTCCGGAGGTGCCAACAAGCAATGTCACCAATCTTTTTGCCGGCAGAATAGCTGGATTGTATGTTCAGCAATCCAACTCAACGCCGGGTTCGGAAAATGCTACTTTACAAATAAGGGGAAGGTCCACATACAATACCGGCAACAATCCCAGGGTTTTGGTTGATGGGATTGTGCGAGATGCCGCCGAACTGGATGTAAGCGAAATTGAAAGTGTAACAGTGCTTAAGGATGCAGCAGCCTTAACATGGTATGGACTTAATGCAGCAAATGGCATCGTACTTATAAATACGAAGAAAGGTACCAACAAAAAACTCGCACTTAATTATACAAGCCAGGTAGGTAGCCAGCAGCGCCAAAGCATGATACAGCCTTTAAGTTCTTTCGATTATGCAACACTTTACAATGAGGCGCTTACCAATGTTGGTCAAACACCCATTTATAACCAGGCAACATTAGATGCTTACAAAAATGGTACGGATCAATACCTCTTTCCAAATAACAACTACCTGCAAAGCTATTTGAAGAAGTCGTCGCCGGTACAACGCCATGTTATTTCTGCGGAAGGCGGAAGCAATAATTTCAGGTACTTCACTTCGCTAAGTTACTTGAAGCAGGTGGGTATGTTTACGCCTGCTGAAACCGCCGACTTTAATTCAAACGTTCAATTTCAGCGTGTCAATCTGCGTGTAAACCTTGATTTTGATGTAAACAAAAACCTGAACGTAAAATTATTTGCATTGGCACGTACCGCAAATGGGAGAGAGCCTTTTGATGGCGCACCTGCATTGCTAAACGACCTGTATAACCTGCCCCCCAACGCGTTTCCTATTTTAAATAAAGATGGATCTTTTGGCGGTACTACCGTTTACCAAAATAACCCGTTGGCGCGTTTGCAATCCAGGGGATATACCCGAAGCCTTGACCGGTCGATGTTGGTGAATGTAATAGCCAATCAACAACTCCGTTTTATCCCCGGTTTATCGGCAAGCGTATTGGTTTCTTACGATGCCAGGGGCAACTATATATCGGGCTTGTCAAAAAATTATGAGGTGTTTGATATGAGCAGTACAACACCCGTAAAGTTTAGAACGGCTGCACCTTTAAATTACATTAGCGCATCTTTCAATGGTAATAATCGGAAAAACGAAATATGGGCAGGGCTAGATTATGACAGGCAATTTGGTGAGCATAAAATTAATGCTTCAGCACGTGTTCAACGTTCGGTTGACTTTGCTGCGGACAGGTTAGATTTTCGTGGGCAACAAATAGCGGGCAGGGTAGATTATTCTTTCAGGGATAGATATTTTGTTGGCGTTGTTGGAAGCTACGCCGGCTCCGAAAACTTTCCGCCTAAAAAACGCTATGGTTTTTTCCCCGCTGTTTCTGCCGGATGGATTGTTTCTGAGGAAAGTTTTTTGCAGGGACTTTTAAAAGACAACTACATCAAGCTTCGTGCTTCTTATGGTTCTATGGGTAATGGAGATATTGGTGGCGCACGTCTTCCTTATCGCTCTCTTTACAGAGCCCCTGCCGCTTTTGGTTATTCTTTCGGAACTTCTTTTGGTGCTACGGTTAGCAGCGATGAAATCAGCCCAACAGGCAACCCCAACATCCGCTGGGAAAAATTAAAGCGTTCAAATATCGGGGCGGACTTTACCTTCTTAAAAAGAGCACTGAGTTTTTCGGTTGATTATTTTAATGATAAAAGAAGTGGAATACTTACAACACCCATCCTGCCTTCAATTTTAGGTATTGCGGTTACTGGTGTTAACCAGGGCGTGGCAACCAGTAAAGGAGTTGAAGGATACATGAATTTTGAAAAAGAGATCGGCGCACTAACACTGGCACTAAATGCGAATTATACCTATGCAAAAAATAACGTGGTCTCATTAAATGAAGACCAAGGCATACCTTTTTATCAGTCAACTATTGGGAGAAACACGGGCACGGTAAGTGTTATAAATACAAAGCGTTTTTACATTGCACAGGGGTTGTTCAATACACAAGCAGAAATTGATGCCGCTCCCAAACAAACCCTGGCAGGCAAAGTAGTTCCCGGCGATATAAGGTACATGGATATCAATAACGACGGCATCATCAATAACCTTGATGCTGTCAATACCAACTATTCTGATATCCCGGAATCTTATTATGGTTTCGGAATGAATTTGAAGTATAAAATATTCTCGTTAAGTGCCCAGTTCCAGGGTACGTCGGGAAGAACGATACAAATAAGAACGTTGGTGAACGCAGGACCTTCCAATTTCAACGTGCTAAGTTTAGACAGATGGACACCAGCTACTGCAGCCAACGCTAAATATCCAAGGCTTGCTATTTCTGATAGAGGCAATAACGATGCTAACTCGGATTTCTGGTTGCGTTCAGGAGATTTTATAAAGTTGAGAACATTGGAGTTAGGAATTGCTATTCCCGAAAAGCTTATTAGTAGAATTAAGATACATGGTGCCCGGTTCTTCGCATCGGGTTATAACCTTGTCAACTTTAAAAAGCTTAATATAAACGTTGATCCTGAAATGCCATATGCAGGTTATGGATCAGCTTTCCCATACACAAAAACATTCTCATTGGGCTTAAACGTTCAATTCTAAGCATCTCTAATAATTTGGTTTATGATAAAAATATTTCACAATGTTTGCTATGGCTTCCTCCTCATACTTTGCTGTGCAGGTTGTAAAAAAGACTTCCTTGAATTTCCATTTACAGAAGGCCCCGTTACCGAAGAAAATGTTTGGGGATCAGATCGTAATGCAAGGGGGTATTTAAACTATGCATATCGCGGTTTGGGTATTGCACAGGAACGATATAGTATTGGTGGGGCCATGCTTGCAAGTGCATCAGACGAAGCTGTCAACAGCGACCTTTCCGCTTCAATCAATATTTTCAATAATGGTACGTGGGGGCCGCAGCGAACGATTGATGATCAATACGGTAACATGTACATTTGGTTAAGGATGGCTAATACTTTCCTGGAAAAGGGTCCAACATCTGTCATCTTCCCGCAGGAAGAAATTCCATCACTAAGAGGAGAAGCTTTTTTTTTACGCGCCATGTATCACTTCGAACTGTTTAAGCGCTACGGTAAAATTGTGTTGGCAACACGTATTTTTTCACAAACAGAAAATTTAGACTTACCCAGAAACGCAGTAGATGAAGTAATAAAGCAAATTAGTGCCGACTGTGATTCCGCAACAAAGCTTATTACAGCCGTATGGACAGGTGAGGGGACGGCAGCACCTTTTAATGACGGTTATGATGCTGCTAACAGGGGCAGGGCTACCAAAGCCGCAGCCCTTGCACTAAAATCGCGATTGCTATTATATTATGCCAGCCCGTTTTACAATACGGCAAACGAACCCGCCCGCTGGCAGGCGGCGGCTGATGCTGCCAAAGCTGTGATCGATCTAAATAAACATACACTGGTAACACGTACATTACTGGCTTCTCTTTGGGATTATAATACATCACTTGTTTATAATAAGGAAGTAGTTTTTGCTTCAACCGCCCCGGCTGCAAATGTTATTGAGGTAAACAATGCGCCTATTGGCTTTGGTGGCTTAGGAAGAACCAATCCAACACAGGATTTGGTGGATGCTTTTGAGATGGCCAATGGCAAGCCGATCAGCGATCCAACTTCTGGTTACAACCCTGCAAACCCATATCTCAACCGCGATCCACGTTTGGCACTTTTTATAATGACCAATGCTTCCACCTTTAAAATTGGTACAGTGCCAGCAAGGGCTGTAGAAACATTTGACGGTGGACTTGATAACATTGTAACGAATCCAAACTCTACCAAGACGGGTTATTATATGCGCAAGTTTATAAGTGAAGCAGCAGGCATTTCCCCTGCCGTTCAAAGAAGGAGACCATGGGTGTTTTTCAGGTATGCCGAAACTTTATTAAACTATGCTGAAGCATTAAACGAAGCAATAGGGCCAAACGCGGAAGTGTATAGCGCTGTTAACCAGGTTAGGGCAAGAGGCGGATTGCCTGTTCTGCCCGCTGGTTTGTCGCAGGATCAAATTCGCCAACGCATACGTAACGAGCGCAGGGTAGAACTTGCGTTTGAAGAACATCGTTTTTTTGATGTAAGGAGATGGAAAATTGCAGAAGCCGTTTTGAATGGTGCAGTAAGGGGTATGAAAATTATTAAGAACGGAACTGCCTTTACATACACCCCTTTTGTTGTTGAAAACCGTGTGTTTTCTTTAGCTAATTACTTATTTCCCATTCCCCAAAGCGAATTGAATAAAGCCCCTGCATTGGAACAGAATTCAGGGTATTAAAGTAACGGGCTTCAACATTTATTATGCAAGAGAAAGCGGAATTACCTAAAAAAATCAGCATGCTTAAAATATTCGCCAATAAGATTATCATGCTTCAAATTGGTTTTGTAAGCCTCGGATCTTTTACCGGGTGTAAAACCGAGGAAATATTTATACCCGATTCACCATTATTTACGAACCAGACTTATATAAGTTCACTTACCAAAAAAGTTGTTGTGAAGGTTAACTTAGTTAAGAGGGTAGTAGCGGATACGTTAACCGAATTGGCACCGGGAATAAAGCAAACAACAATCAATTATATAGATTATGCTGATAAGCCTATGCGCTTGTTTATTGTAGAAGCTGATCTGAATAATCCACTGGTTACTATTAAAGCAGCTACCCCAAATAACTCGAATGTTTACGCCAAACAAACTGTTTCGGATATAGCGCGTTTTAATGATGTTACCGGCAGCAGGGTGATTGCCGCAGTTAACGGCGATTTTTTTAATACGACAACCTCAGAACCACAGAGTATACTTTACAGAAATAATATGCCCGTAAAATCTGTATCCAAGCTTTGCGCTTTATGCACCGCCATATCAGTTGATAACCAGGGGATGCCTTCCATAATTATAAAAGACAAGCCAGTCGATTCAACCAAAATAAAAGAAGCAATTGGAGGTTATCACTTATTAATAAAAGACTCCCTAAGGGTTGCACAGGGCGATCCTTCCATTGAACCACGAACGTCGGTAGGTATTACCTCAAACAACATGGTTTATATAGTGGTGGTAGACGGAAGAAAAGCTGATTATTCAAATGGCATGTCCTTCGCCCAATTATCCGATGTTTTTGCAGCACTTGGTGTACGAGATGCTATTAACCTTGATGGCGGAGGATCAACTACATTGGTTGTAAAGGAAGGGACAACCTTTAGTGTAAAAAACAATCCGTCGGATGGCAACCAACGGGCTGTTGCAAATGCGCTAGCTATCGTGGCCAGGTAAACTATTTTTTTCAAACCAGTTGATTTTGCAGGTTTGATACCGACGGCGGCATTTTCTTATTTTTCGTTTTACTGATGTATCCATATATATTTAATGGATAGAAAATAAAAGTTATTACAAACGCTGGCGCACAAACAGGAGTAATAATTAGCCTACATTCCTAACTATCAAAGCGAGAGCATTCTACTTCAACTATGGGTTTTCAAATTATAGAACACGCAAAAGTGTACGACGTAATTGTTGTGGGATCTGGTGCGGGTGGAGGTATGGCGGCCTATACTTTAGCTAATGCAGGACTAAAGGTGGCACTAATTGAGGCGGGGCCTGATTATGATCCTGCAAAGAATATTACCCAGCTTAAATGGCCCTGGGAGTCGTTACGAAGAGGTGCATCAACTAAGTACAGGCCTTTTGGCGATTTCGATGCCTCCTACTGGGGATGGGAAATTGATGGTGAACCTTTCACAAAAGAAGCAGGTACGCAATGGGATTGGTGGCGCTCACGAATGGTTGGTGGGCGAACAAATCATTGGGGAAGAATTTCGTTGCGTTTTGGTCCCAAAGATTTTAAACGTAAGAGTATTGATGGCTTAGGTGACGATTGGCCGATAAGCTATGATGATGTGAAGCCGTATTATGATAGGGTAGACAGGCTAATAGGAATATTCGGAACAAATGAAGGCTTGGAAAACGAACCCGATGGCATTTTTATGAAGCCGCCAAAGCCGCGCTTACATGAGTTGATGATAAAGCGGGCTGGTACGGAGGCAGGCGTAAAAGTTATACCTGGCAGAATGTCCATCCTTACTGAAAAGATAAACGACCAGCGTGGTGTTTGTTTCTACTGTAACCAGTGCTACCGCGGTTGTATGGTATACGCGGATTTCTCGTCTTCTTCTGTTTTAGTAAGGCCAGCCCTAGCAACTGGCAACGTCGATCTATACACCAACGCCATGGCGCGTGAAGTAACTACAAACAAAGATGGAACAGCATCGGGCATTTCATACGTTGATAAAACAAATATGCAGGAATACCATGTTAAGGGAAGAACAGTTGTTCTTGCTGCAAGTGCCTGCGAGTCCGCCAGGTTATTATTGAATAGTAAATCAACTGCACATCCCAACGGGCTTGCCAATTCAAGCAATGTTGTAGGCAAATACCTGCACGATTCAACTGGTGCTTCCATGGGTGGTATCATTCCACAGTTATTCGACCGGAAGCGTTATAATGAAGATGGCGTAGGAGGTATGCATGTGTATTCGCCATGGTGGTTAGACAATAAAAAGCTAGACTTTCCCCGCGGCTACCATATAGAATATGGTGGAGGAATGGGCATGCCTTTATATGGTTTTTCATGGGGTATGGAAACCAGGAACGGAACGCTTAAAATTAATGGCGAGGTAAAGGAGAATGGTGGATATGGCAGGTCGTTAAAGCAAGATTATCGTATGATGTATGGCGCAGGTGTTGCAATGGCCGGCCGCGGAGAGGCTATAGCATTTGAAGAAAACAGGTGCGAGATCGATCCTTTAATGGTTGATAAATATGGTATACCGGTTTTAAAGTTTAATGTAAAGTGGAGTGAACATGAGATTAGGCAGGCAAAGCATATGAAAGAAACTTTTCGCGAGATCATGCATAACCTTGGCGCAGTAATAACATGGGGCGATAATGCCACCCCCGAAAACAATTATGGTCTTGAAAATCCAGGGAAAATTATTCACGAAGCGGGTACAGCACGCATGGGCAACGATCCTAAAAGGTCGGTGCTAAATAAATATAACCAGGCACACGATTGTAAAAATTTGTTTGTAATGGATGGAGCTTCTTTTGTATCGCAAGCTGATAAAAACATCACATGGACCATTCTTGCATTGGCAATGCGCTCATCAGAATACATAGTGAGCGAAATGAAAAAAAATAATATTTAGTCATTCTATTATTGATAACGCCATGGATAGAAGAGAGTCGCTCAAAGCATTAACACTAACTGCACTTTCTGCAAGTTTGTTGGTAGATGCCTGCAAACCTTCGCCAAAGAAAGAACATACGGAAGCAGTTAACGTTGCGAAGCAGTTGCTTGATAGAACAGCCGACGAAAAAGTAAATGATGAAAGGTTGTCGTCACTAAAGTTTTTCACCGAAGAAGAAATGGCAACAATTGCGGTGCTGTGCGATATCATTATCCCCAGGGACGATGTGTCCGGTAGTGCAACGGATGCAAAGGTTCCCGACTTCATTGAGTTTATAGTGAAGGATAAACCTGAGTTTCAAACGCCTTTGCGCGGGGGCTTACGCTGGTTAAATATTGAAAGCCATAAACTTTTCCAAAAGTCGTTTACGGATGCCGCGGAACCGGAAAGGCTACAGATAATAGATGAAATTGCTTACCCTGATAAAGCAAAACCGGAAGTAGCCAGGGGAGTTCACTTTTTTAACTTAATGCGTAATTTAACTGCCACCGGGTTTTATACTTCTGAAATAGGCATTAAGGATATCGGTTACAAAGGCAACACCCCTAACCAATGGAATGGAGTTCCCGATGATGTTTTGAAACAGTATGGATATTCCTACACCGAAAAAGAATTGAAGGAATGTATATCCTTTTCTTAAAGTGTTGGAAGGCGTGCCTGCGTTAATTCCATAGGCTTTATATACTTCCAGCTTAGGCATCAGGCAACAAAAATCAAAAAGATCATCAGCAGAGTTATCATAAAAATGACAAGCATTCTTAGAACAATAGCAACTTTATTTATAACACTTTCTTCCTTAAAGGTCTCCGCGCAGGTAAACGAGTTAGACCTTACCAAATATGTTGACCCTTTTATTGGGGCAGTAGGCGAGGGACATACGTTTCCCGGTGCAACTTTGCCCTATGGCATGGTTAAGTTAGGGCCAGATATTGCTCCCTTAAATTCAAATTCAGGGTACTTGCCTACAGGCAATCTTCGTGGTGTTAGCCACGTGCATGTTAGCGGTACCGGCGGGCCTCCCAAGTATGGTAATGTATTGGTAGCAGCTACAACTGGTGTTGTGAATATAAAAGATTTCAGCACCGATCGTGCAGACGAAAAAGCTGTTCCAGGCTATTACACCGTACAATCTCCTAAGTTCAAAGTATTATCAGAATTTACGGTTACACACAGTGTAGGGTTTCATAAATACACCACAAAAAGCAAGGGCAACTTTAATTTGTTGTTTGACCTGGGAAGCTTTTTAAGTTGGGGTGGTTATAAGGAAGCTGGAGAATTAGACCAGGAGTTGGTCGGTTCAGAAATTAAAATCAATTCTCCAACAGAAATAGAAGGGTATACCAGAGTGAGAGGAGGCTGGAATGTTGGGGAGGCTTATACCGTTTTTTTTTATGCTATTCTTGATAAACCAGCTATTGAATATGGCACCTGGAAATCAGGGCAGATTCATCCCGGTTCGAAAAATGAATTTGATTCGCATGAAGCCACAGGTGCTTATCTTACTTTTAATACAGATGCTGGTGAAGTTGTTCAAATGAAAGTAGGCATATCATTTTTATCTGCCGGTAAAGCAAGGCAAAATGTAACTACCGAAATTGCTCATTGGGATTTCAATAAAATAAGTAACGCAGCTTCTGCTATTTGGAATAAAAAACTAAACACGGTTATAGCGCAAACAAAGAATGAAGATCAGAAAAAGACATTTTACTCTGCCCTTTATAGAACAATGCTAATGCCGGTTGATAGAACAAATGAAAATCCAAAATGGATATCCAAGGCACCTTACTACGACGACTATTATTGTATATGGGACACGTATAGAGCAACACATCCCTTATTAACGCTTATTCAAAAAAAGGAACAGGTAGCAATGATCAATTCGTTGCTTGATATTTATAAGCAGGAAGGTTATATGCCCGATGCGCGTAGTGGCAATTACACGGGCAGAACACAAGGTGGCAGCAACACCGATGTGTTGATTGCTGACGCAAATGCCAAAGGATTGCAAGGCATCGATTACAATGAAGGTTTAAAAGCGATGCTAAAAAATGCTGAAGTTCCGCCGGGTGGAAGTGAACGGCAATATGGCCGCGGAGGCCTGCTGGATTATAATACGATAGGCTATGTATCCACTGATTTTGAAAGAGCAGGTAGCCGTACAATGGAATATGCTTACAATGATTATTGCATAGCCATGGTGGCAAAGGGTTTGGGAAAAGATAGTATTAGCAGGAAATATTTGAAGCGTTCATCTAACTGGGAAAATTTATGGAAGGCCGATGTGGCGAGCAATGGTATAAAAGGCTTCATCTGGCCAAGAAAAAAAGATGGAAGTTGGCAAACTGGTTGGAACGTTCATAAAAGTGAGGGCTGGAATGGTTGGTTGTATGAAGGCAATTCTTGGGAGTATTCGTTGTATGTGCCACATGATGTTAACAAGCTAATCAATAAAGCCGGCGGCAGAAATGCTTTTATTAAAAGGCTCGATACTTTCTTTACCAAAAACTCGCAATCATTTCATACCTGGTTAAACGATTATTACAACGTAAACAACGAGCCCGGATTTCTTACGCCCACTTTGTATAGCTATGTTGGTATGCCAGCTAAAACGAACGAAACAATAAGGAAAATCATTACTAAAAACTATAACTCTAAACACGATGGCTTACCTGGTAATGATGATGCTGGCAGTATGTCGGCATGGTATGTTTTTAATGCTATGGGCTTCTTTCCGGTTGCGGGCCAGGATGTTTACCTTATCACCAGTCCAATGTTCGATGAGGTTACCGTGGATTTGGGCGACAATAGAAGCTTGAAGATCACCTGTAAAGATTTGAGTGACCAGAATAAATTTATAAGGTCTGCTATGTTAGATGGAAAGCCTTTAAACAGAAGCTGGTTTAGACATTCAGAAATTAAGCATGGAGCAACGCTTCAATTTGAGATGAGCTCAATGCCCTCCAACTGGGGAACCAATATGCCGCCGCCGTCACTAACTCCAAGCGGCCGTGTTGCAAATGAACCTATAAAAAAGTAGAGAACATGCTACAGTTAAATACTGATTATAAAGTCTCAAAAGTCAAACAGATTGTAGCATATATAACGAAGGATATTGAAAAAGGAATATTGAAAAAAGATACGAAACTACCTTCTATTAATGAATTCAGTGAGCAGTATTCTGTAGCGAGGGATACCATAGAAAAAGCTTACAAAGAATTAAAGCAACAGGATTATATTATCTCTGTAATAGGTAAAGGATTTTTCGTTAAAGGAAGAAAGGATAAAAAAATAAACATATTACTGGTCTTTAACGAACTGAGTTCTTATAAAAAAATACTGTACGATAATTTTATACAAGCCATCGGAAACAAGGCT
The DNA here is from genome assembly GCA_031424735.1 of Segetibacter sp. Lineage (GTDB taxonomy): Bacteria > Bacteroidota > Bacteroidia > Chitinophagales > Chitinophagaceae > Segetibacter. The sequence goes on along the minus strand of JANPIA010000316.1, from coordinate 3,474 downwards.
AATGTCGACTTACAATTTCACCATTACAATCCGCAGCATCTAAACGCTATCCTCGACCGAAATTTAGGACTGTATCATTATTACATAGTTATGCCGCACTTTTTTCATACCAGTAAAAGGTCGGAATGTTTACAAGTATTGAACCGTATTCCAGCAAATGAATTGATGTTGCTCGATAAATATTTGCCTGAAGTTGAGCCGGATGTAATGGGCGTGTTCCAGGTATTTGATGATGATATTTTTAATGCACTCGTTTCGATAGATGACCTATTGAAAAAATATAAAAATGTTAGGGTAGTTTTTCCCACGCATACTAATTATCCACTTGAAGCGCTGGAAGGAATTAAGAAGTATTGCGTTAAGAGTAGTATTAAATTTTCGTTGATAAAGGATATTAAAAAGGAGGAAATGTTGGGTGGAACGGTTTACATGGTGAACGTAGAATCTGACCTTGCTGAAATAATTAAAAAAATCAGGCAGTCAGATCTTCAGTTAGGTGTAAATGTTGGCATTATTTCCTTCAATGAAACGGTGTTAAAGGAGTTGCTTGATATAACTGTTGTAACAACCAACTTTGAGCACATGGGACGTTGCGCTGCAGAAATGATTTTGAGTAAAAAAGTTACGCAGGTTAAAATTCCGTTCGCGGTTATCAGGCGAAAATCAATCTGACATTTTTAATGTCTACGGAGTTGCGTTTAACACCAGGCTGTCCGCACCTTAGAAGTTGAGCGCTGTCGCATGCAATACTACATGAAGCAAGATTAGCGGTACAGAACCTGGCAAGAGAGTAATTATTCCTGCAACTATCCTTTCAGTTTCAGTTTTTTATTTTCCCGTTTTGCTGAAATTTCTCGGGTAGTATGAAAATATTTGCAAGCAATATTGCTGAACCCATTGGTAACCCCTGCTTAAATATGTTCCTTAGCTGATACTTTCAATTACAACCACTGCTTCAAATCGTTATGAGGCAAATTTGTTTCAGAGAAAAATTGCTTAGAAAAATTTGAGTCATCGATATTTTCAAGGGTTCTGCTAAAAGTTAAGTTATTATGAAGTCAAAAATGGCTCCCAACTTAGTACAGTTATATGCGGGGACTGAAGGCTATTTGCTTTGTTGTGTAACTGCGGTGGCATGCGGTGTTTTCAGAAGCAGAAACAAGTAACTTAAAAAGTAAATGAGTAATCCTGCCACGATATAATTGAATGCTGTTTGATAGCTTAAATTTTCATCCTTCTGCCTTTTATTCCCATTAAGGAAATTACTAAAAAGCCATGGCAAGCAACTTGGATGTATAAAAAATGAAGGGCTAAAATCGCCACGCTTGTTAGCCTGGCCATATCCAGAATCTTCCTCAACAACTGTTCATTCTCTCCGGTTTGCCTAGTAATGTTCTTTAAAGTTAAAGATGATAGTTGGTGCGCTTTTTACGCTTTCTTCCGCCTTTTCTTGCTGGCTGATGAGGCATATAACCGGAGACATGCCCGGTTTGTAAAAGAGTGCCCAAAAGGTTGTTGCCATCGTTACTTTGGAGTGCTGCAGGTGATGTTCTCCGCTCTTCCGGAAGCATTACCCGCGACGATGACTGTTTAACAAAATCAGGCTTTTGCTGAGATGCAATCTGCATCAATATTAAAACACTCTCAAAAGCATTGATTTATGTCAATGCTTTTTGTTGCTTACGATCAACGCTATTTCTTGCCTGTAAGCATTGGAACAGAGCATGTAGTAGAGGTAGTTTTGTCGTATCAAAAACAACTAAAGAAGCTGCTACAATGGAGCGAAAGAAATTTATTAAAACAATCGTAACAGGAGCAATAGGTATGACAACATTATCAGCATTCAGAAACTTTACAAGTGGCTTAGCAGAACAAGAGAAGCTTATGCCGGTTCTCTTTGTTGGTCACGGTTCACCAATGAATGGTATAGAAGACACAGAATTTAGCCGCAGGTGGAAACAAATGGCTAAGGAAATTTCAATACCGAAAGCGGTGTTAGTAGTATCAGCGCACTGGTTCACTAAAGGCACTCAAATAACAGCGATGGACTTCCCAAAAACCATTCATGATTTTGGTGGTTTTCCAAAAGAACTTTTTGACGTGCAATATCCTTCACTGGGCAATTCTGTATTAGCAAAAGAAACAGCCGATTTACTGCATTCAGCACACGTCGAATTAGACCATGATTGGGGCTTAGATCACGGCACATGGACAGTTGTAAGACACATGTATCCTGAAGCAAACATACCAGTGTTGCAGTTGAGTATTGACTATACTAAAGGTCCACAATATCATTATGACTTGGCAAGAGAATTAAATGCGTTAAGGAAAAAGGGTGTACTAATAATAGGAAGTGGCAACATGGTTCATAATCTTAGAATGGTTGCCTGGGATCGATTAAACGATCCAGATTATGCCTATGATTGGGCAGTACAAATGAACAGTAAGTTCAAAGAACTAATACAGGCTGGTGACCATAAGCCTTTAATTAACTACAGCAGTATGGGTATAGAAGCGTTGCTTGCTATTCCTACACCGGAGCATTACTTACCGTTGATGTATACTTTAGGTGTGAAAGGCAGCAAAGATGATATTTCATTTTTCAACGATAAAGCAGTTGGTGGCTCACTCACCATGACATCTGTTAAGATTGGATAGTAGTTCTATAAATAACAGTTTTCGCAATGAAATGATACTATTAATATGTTCATTTTGATCTACCTATACAGGTATCATAACCCCTTGTTTTCGCCCATGGCTTGATCTTTATTAATTTTGGAGTATAGGTTTAATATTTCTTACCGGTTTCCTAAAAGTTTTATATGAAGAAACTGTTTCAGTGGTCTTATATAGCACCTGTTATCGCCTGGATTATCTACCTGCTTGTTCCGGCAGGTAGCGGTATTTTAATGAACATGGTTGCCACTGTTGCACTAATTATAGGGGTTCTTTCTGCCGTGCATCATGCTGAGGTAGTAGCACATAGAGTAGGCGAACCATACGGCACAATTATCTTAGCGGTTGCAGTAACATTGTTAGAGGCTTCAATAATCGTTTCATTAATGCTGACCGGTGGTGTTGGTGCAGACACCTATGCCCGGGATACATTGTTTGCAGCAGTTATGCTTATTCTTAATGGCATCTTGGGTATAAGTATGCTTGTAGGTGCCTTAAAATTTAAAGAACAAAGTTTTGAAACTAAAAGCGTAACAATTGCATTGGTTAGTTTGGTTTCCATTTTAGTACTTACGCTGGTGCTGCCAAATTTCACCACCAGCGTTGCTGGTCCTACTTACAGTAGTCCCCAGCTCATTGCCGTTGCGCTTAGTTGTCTGGTTATTTATGGGTCTTTTATTTTTACGCAAACAGTACGGCATCGTAACTACTTCCTCTCTGATCAAACAGGCGAACACAAAGCTGTTTCACGAGCACAAGCCATCATCAGTTTAGTTCTCTTACTTATTTGTTTAGGGG
>JANPIA010000315.1:0-4212 GCA_031424735.1 Segetibacter sp. | reverse complement strand
GAACTCACATCGCTTACCCCTAAAACAAATATTCTTCTCAACGAGTTTTACCGGGGTGTCTACATCTTCCAGCTTCGCGATAGAACAGGAAGAATTATTGAATCAGGCAAATTCCAGGTAGCTAAGTAGGTGACGGTTGACAGGTTGCGCGAAGGTGTAAGTCTGAAAGACAAACGCACACACTTAACTCGCAAAGCATAATTTACAAAGTTCAACACTCAACAATCAACGCCCAAAACCAAAGGCGCAAAGCTTAATGCTTAACCACCAACCACCACCGATCAACCACCATCATTTCCCTACAACACCTGCACTATCAAAAACTTTAAGTAATTGGTATTTTCCAGTCCACGAATAATTGGGTGGTCGCTCGATTGAGCCTGGAAAGTTACCTGCCTCAATTTTCGCTTGGCATCTTTGGCAGCCATTTGAATCGTGTCCAGAAACAATTCTGGTGATACCAGGTTGGTACAACTGCTTGTTACTAAAAAACCACCCGGCTTAATCAGTTTCATCCCCCTTAAATTGATCTCCTTATAGCCGGCAACTGCTTTTTGAATATTTTCCCGGCTCTTGGTAAAGGCTGGCGGGTCCAGCATAACTACATCGTATTGCCTTCCTTCCTTTGTCCACGTTTTCAATGCATCAAAGGCGTTTACGGTTTCAAAGCGACAAACATTTTCAAGACCGTTTAAAACGGCATTTGCATTTGCCTGGGCAACTGCATTCTCCGATATATCTAAACCCAAAACACTTTTAGCGCCATAATATGCCGCATGTATTTCAAAAGTTCCGGTATAGGTGAACACACCAAGTACATCCGCATTTTTTACAATACTTTTTATGGCACGGCGATTATCCTGCTGGTCAAGAAAATACCCGGTCTTTTGTCCGTTTTCTATATCCACATTAAACTGCAACCCGTTTTCGTTTAGGAGAATTTTGGTAGCAAATGGTTCACTTAAAAAACCCTTTTGTTGCACCAGACCTTCCAGTTCTCTAACCGGAACGTCGTTCCGTTCATATATTCCTTTGGGGTTGAAAATGGATTTTAAGGCATTAACGATCGCTTCCTTCCAAACATCCATCCCCAGCGACAGTGTTTGAATGACAAAATAGTTGTTGAACTTGTCGATGATCAACGCAGGTAACTGGTCAGCTTCGCCAAATACCAACCGGCAATTCTCTGTATAGCCAATCTTCTGCCGGTATTGCCAGGCTTCGGATATTTTATTATGGAAGAAAGCCTCGTTGATTTCTTCGAGTCGGTCTCTGGTAAGTAACCGAACAATTATTTGTGATTGTTGGTTGAAATAGCCTTTTCCAATGAACTTGTTATCCCAGCTAAATACTTCTACAATATCACCGGGCTTTACCTCTCCCTGTAATTTATCTACTTCATTTCCAAAAATCCAGGGATGTCCGTTTGCAACCCGGGGGCTGATGTTTCGCTTCAATATCACTTTTGTCATGCGGCAAAGGTAGTTTTACCCGGGTGTTTACGCTTTTATAAAAATGCCAATTTGACTATAAAAATTCCTTTGGCAAAGTGTTTGACTACTATTTTTGCTCAAAAAAAATTAGTGTATGCAAGAGAAAGATAAGAACGTGGCAGATAACGACATCCGCGAGGAAACGATGGATATTAACGCAGACGATAGTATGCCCGGGACTTCTCATTTAAGTAACCCGATAGGTGAGGACGGCGAGTCTGATAAATTGAACGCGGAGCTTGTTGAGCAAAAAGACAAGTACCTACGCCTGTTTTCCGATTTCGACAATTTTAAACGCCGAAATGCAAAAGAGCGGATTGAACTGATGCAAACTGCCGGTAAGGAAGTCATTACTTCATTACTGGATGTGCTGGATGATTGCGACCGCGCCGAAAAGCAATTACAGGATGCAGCCGAAATTAACCAGGTAAAGGAAGGTGTTCAACTGGTGTTTAATAAACTCAGAACTATTTTGCAGAGCAAAGGGTTGAAAGCGATGGAAAGTATCAGTACCGAGTTTGATGTGGAAAAGCATGATGCGATCACGGAGATCCCCGCCCCATCTGCAGAGTTGAAGGGTAAGGTGTTGGATGAAGTGATGAAAGGTTATTACCTGAACGATAAGATCATTCGCCATGCAAAGGTGGTGGTAGGCAAGTGAGTTGCAGGTGTTAGGCTTTGAGCGTACAGTAAAAAAGGTAACAGCCCCACGTAGGTAAATTACTATTGTTGTTTTTGAATTTTTATTTTAGGATTATCCGTAAAGTAAAAATGATTATTACGATGCTGAGCCAGGTAAAACTTTGATTATTAAAAAAAAAATCGTGGTGTAAGCCATGGCATATTGGAACAAATGCAGAACAAAAGAGATTATTACGAAATACTGGGCGTAAGCAAAAGTGCTGCTGCTGATGAGATCAAAAAGGCATACCGGAAAGTGGCGATGCAGTTTCACCCCGACCGTAACCCCGGCGATAAGGAAGCAGAAGAAAAATTTAAGGAAGCCGCGGAAGCGTATGAAGTATTAAGCGATGCGGATAAGAAAGCAAAGTACGATCGCTATGGGCACTCAGCATTTGGCCCTGGTACCGGTGGCTTTGGCAGTGGTGGCGGTTCCAACATGGAAGATATTTTCAGCCAGTTTGGAGATATTTTTGGCGAAGATGTTTTTGGTAGCTTTTTCGGTGGTGGCAACAGGGGAGGACGCGGCGGCGGAAGACGGGCTACCGGCCAGCGTGGAAGCAACCTTCGCATAAAGTTGAAGATGAACTTTGAGGAAATTGCCAAAGGCGTTTCAAAAAATATCAAAGTAAAGAAACATGTAAGCTGCACTACCTGCAGCGGAAGCGGAGCAAAAGATAAGGGAAGTGTGCAAACATGTGGCACCTGTAATGGTAACGGACAGGTAAAAAGGGTAACCAGTACTTTTTTAGGGCAAATGCAAACAGTGACCACCTGCCCAACCTGCAATGGTGAAGGAACCACCATTACCGCAAAATGTAATAGTTGTAAAGGAGAAGGCAGAGTGTATGGAGAAGAGCAGGTAACATTGGATATACCTGCAGGTGTGCAGGAAGGAATGCAATTGAGTTTAAACGGGAAAGGTAATGCGGGTGAACGCGGCGGTATGCCTGGCGACCTTATTATTTTGATTGAAGAAGAAGCACATCCAACCTTACAACGCGATGGATTGAACGTAGCGTTCGACCTTTATATAAGTTTCCCCGATGCTGTGTTTGGCACCCAACTGGAAGTGCCTACGATTGATGGAAAGGCAAAAATCAAAATACCACAGGGTACCCAAAGCGGTAAAATTTTCAGGTTAAAAGGAAAAGGTTTCCCCGAAGTAAACGGCTACTCAAAAGGCGACCAACTGATACATGTAAATGTTTGGACTCCACAACATGTGAACGGCGATGAAAAATCAATTTTAGAAAGATTGAATGACTCTTCTAACTTTAAACCACAACCAGATAAAAGCGATAAAAGCTTTTTCGATAAAATAAAAGAAGCCTTTAGCTAAATAAAAAAGCCTGCTTAACCGCAGGTTTTTTTATTAGTCGTTGCCCTTCTTTTTCTTTTTTGGGTTGTAAATTTTTTTTGCCTTTTGTACCAGCTCAATAAATTCCATTTGTAAATGGTTGTGGCTTTCAGCAGCAGTTACGGCCAATTGTTGCACCTGTTCAAGGTTGATGTCTTTTGCATATTTGGATTGCTTTAGCATATTGCCAAACATAACTACGGATGATGCAAAACGAAAAGAAGAATCCGCTATCATAATATCGTCGAAATTAAGCGGGGCTTTAAAAGTTTGCTTTTCTACTTCGGGTTTTAACGGTGAGGAGTAAGCCAAATTCAACTCCGCTATTTCATAAGGGTTTCCGGGTACTTTGCTCATGCTGCTGTTCATATCGGTTGGCACAATTTCAAATACAGATAACAGCGCATGACCGCTTCCCACTTCTCCACCTTCCAATTCGCTGATGCTGTCGGCAATGGCATCGTGTTTATTATCAAAACCAATCAGGCGGTATTCTTTAACCAGCGCCGGGTTAAAATCTACATTCAAAAAAACATCGTTGGCAACAGTAAAAATGGTTTGCGCAAATTCTTCAACCAGCACCTTTTCCGCTTCACGTTCATTGTCTAAATAAGCGAAGTTGCCGTTACCTCTTTTAGCAAGGGCTTCCAGCTTACTGTCTTTATAGTTACCCATACC
>JANPIA010000314.1:0-4748 GCA_031424735.1 Segetibacter sp. | reverse complement strand
TTCTGTTGCTTCGCGTAGTATACAAAACAGCATACTTTCCTTAGCATCCCAGCGTGCCGACAATACCATGGGCACCAACGACCCACTTTTGCATACCTGGTAATTTTCGAAATTGGTGGTGTTTTTGCCCGCTTTAATTTCCGCAATCGCCCTGGTAGTTTTTTCCTGGTCTTCTTCGGAAACAAAACTGATGTATGACTTGCCAACCAGCTCTACGGCTGTATAGCCCCATATTTTTTGAGCGGCAGCGCTTACGTTTATAAACTTTCCATATTCATCAATGGAGCAAATAACATCCAGTGACGAATCCATAATTTTATTAAGATCGCCCAGCGCATGCTGCAATGCATGGGATGTGTTTTTTAATTGAAACTCTGCCTGTTTTATGTGTTCAATATCGGTGCACGTGCCATACCATTTTAATATATCACCATTATCGCCTATTTGCGGTATTCCTCTTATTAACCACCAGCGATAGGTGCCATCATGCTTGCGCAACCGGCATTCCAATTTGTATTCTGCCAGTTTTTGCACAGCATTTGTCCAGGCATTCCATGCAAGCTGCTGATCGTCGGGATGAAAAGGCTTATTCCATCCATGTCCATAACTCTCTTCGAGCGTTTGCCCGGTGTAATCCATCCAATGCTGGTTAAAATACGTGTTCCATCCATCTGCCCGGGTAGTCCAAACTATCTGTGGCATGGACTCAGCCAACGACCGAAACTCTTTTTCACTTTCTTTAAGGGAAATTGCTGCTTTTTTTTGTTTGGTTATCTCCCAGTTTGCCCCTATCATTTTAAGGGCATCGCCTGAAACATCCCTTTCGATTAAGCCACTTGCTTTAATATAGTGAACAGATGAATCGGGCCAGATAATACTAAATTCAGTATCATATTCTTTTATTCCCTCAATGGCTAATTGTAAATCCGTATCAATGCGGGGCCTGTCACCGGGGTGCAGCCGCGAAATCCAACCATCGTACACCGAACCAAACTCGGTTTCATCAATATTATATAATTGGTACATTCCATCATCCCACAACAATGCACCGGTTTTTATATCCCACTCCCAAATACCCATTGCGGCACTTTTAGTAGCCAGTTGCAAGCGTTTGGTTAGCCGCTTCAGTTCTTCGGTTCTGGCAATATCCTGTGCATCCGTTTGGGCCTGTAATTTTGCCCGTAAATTTTCGGATTCAAATTTATCCAGCAGGTTTTTTACAGCTACCGGAAGTCTTTTCATCCGGTCTTTTAGAATATAGTCGTTGGCTCCTTCCCTTATTACACTGGTGGCAAATTCCTCGGAAGTATTGCCAGTTACTAACACAAAAGGAATTCGAAGATTTTTTTGCTGTACAATTTTGAGCGCTTCCAGCGAGTTGAAGGAGGGAAGGGCGTGGTCGGAGAGTATGATGTCAGGCAAATTTTCATCAAGTGCCTTGATAAATTGTGAGCGGGTAGCTACTATAGCATGTACGAAGGTGATATTTGCTTTTGTTAATTCTCTTGCCACTAAATCTGCATCCAGTTTGTCGTCCTCTAAATGCAAAATATTAATCGTTTTCATTGGGGCGTGGTATTAGGATGGGTGGCTGATTTACCAATAGCCAATACATTCCCACCTCGCTTACTGCTTTAGCAAAAGCAGTAAATTCAACAGGTTTTACTACAAAACTGCTTACACCCAGGTTGTAGCTTACAAGGATGTCTCTTTCTTCTTTAGACGATGTCATGATAACAACGGGTATCATTTTAGTAATTTCATTTTGTTTTATCTGTCGCAATACTTCCAGCCCGTCAACCTTTGGCATTTTTATATCGAGTAGTATAACCCGTGGTGTGTTGTAGATATTACGACCGGCATATTCCTTTCGGGCAAAAAGGAAGTCGAGCGCCTCCGATCCATCTCTCAAACGCTTTATACTATTCGCCAGCTTTATTTTGCTGAGTGAACGCGTAATCAGATCGGCATCGTTGTTATCATCTTCAACAATTAGTATTTCGGGTGTGTCGGTCATGTAAATAATTATTTTAAATTCCTGGGGATGGTAAAACAAAAAACGCTTCCTGTATTCAAACCCGATTCTGCATATACCATTCCATTGTGTTTTTCAATTATTCGTTTTACCAGTGATAGTCCAAGTCCTGTGCCTTCAAAATCTTCTTTGCGATGCAGCCTTTCAAAAACCTGGAAAAGTTTATCAGCATATTCCATCTCAAAGCCAACCCCATTATCTTTAACATAATATACCCATTGGCTTTCTTCCTCGTGGCAGCCAATTTCTATTTCAGGTTGCTGCTTTTTGGAAGAGTATTTAAACGCATTGTCTAGTAAATTCATCCAGGCTTGCTTAAGCATCCTGCTATCGCCGTTACACGCAGGTAATGGGTGGATGGTGATTAGATATTTTTCCAGGTTAATGCCGGCATTTATCTCTTTAATTGCCCACTGAACAATTTGTTCCATGTCAACATCGCCTTGTATCACTTCCAGCCTACCCAGTTGAGAGAACTTGAGCAGATCGTCTATCAATTGACCCATGTGCCTTGCACTATTAATTAATATTTCTATAATCTCCAATGCACCCTCCCCCAACAGGCTACTATAGTCTTCTTTTAAAATAAGCGAGTAGCCACTGATGGCTCGTAATGGAGCCCGTAAATCGTGCGATACAGAATAAGAAAAAGCCTCCAGTTCTTTATTTACATTTTTTAACTGGGTTTGTAAGGCCACCAAACCGGCATTTGCAATAATGAGTTCCTCCGCTTTCCTTTCTTTTTCAGCAATTTGGTGAGCCAGTTGCTGGTTTGTGCTGATGAGTTCACTCGTTCGCATTTCCTTTTCAATATTTTGAAACGCGAGTAACTTGTTTGCCGCAATTAAATCGGCAGCTAATTTTTCTTTTTCAGCAATTTGGCCAGTCAGGTGCTGGTTTGTAATGACAAGTTCGTTTGCCCGCATTTCTTTTTCCGCATTTTGAAAGGCAAGTAACCGGTTGGCCGCAATTAGTTCTGCCGCTATTTCTTCTTTTTGTTGTATTTGGCTGGCAAGTTGCTGGCTGATCAAAAAATAATCTTTATCCGTTTTTTTCACGCTCAGTTCAATTAATGTTTCCGTATTGATAGATAGATTCATGGTTGTGTATAAGGTTTAAAGAGGATATGGAGTAAACATCTGCATAAGCCCCTTTGCAGAGGCTTATGTTTAGACAGATGCTTGGGGATTGATTAAAAAAACCTTTTTCAATTCAAAACCACGTTCGTCAAATCTTTAAATCTTAACAAAGAAACGCTGGAAGTAAACCGCAAAAAATAGTAGATGCAGTTAAAACGTGGTAACCATTTATAGTAGCGTACTGTAGTATGTTTACTATAAGGGTATGTTTATGTAACATTCCAACTTTATAATACAGGCAATAAAAAGGTGGCTAAGGAGGAAGGCTAACGCTTTTACGAATTATAAACTGTGCCCCGAAGGGTTAAGTTACCCATCCATTAGAACGAAGCGAACAGGTTTAGCGCCTGCTGCTTCTTTCTAATTTAGGAAGGGTTATGGGCATTCATAAGTATTCGATTTCTATAGTTGGAAATGATCATAGGGAACTATCTGGCGGTGCGAGGTGAAAGTTTGGTTTGTTAAGCCGGATAAAAAACTTTTAAAACAGGCAACTGCAGAATGGCGGGTGTGCATGTATAGCTGCATTATCTGAATGCAGTGTTAACAAAGGTTATTTCAACCCGGCATTCTACAGTTGCCTGCTCAAAAACGGAAAAAGGTTTTAAGGATTGGGATTTTATTGCATTGGATCGTTTCATGAAAATTGGATTAAAAAATGTATGCACGTTTTGATTGCAATTACACGTCACCACACGCTGCCTTGCAGGTTTTACATGAATACATTTTTGGTTTTTAAAATGCGCTACAGAATATTGGATTAAAATAGTGTTTCATAGAAAAAAAGGATGCTGTATCTAAAAAAATCACTTTAGGTGTTGATGATGCGGTTTGACAGGATGGCTTTCTATAGCCTCTAATTACTACTGATAGTGCAACGTTTTCAGCGTTCTGTTTCACTGGCAAAAAATGTGTCATTGTTCAATTTTGATAACACAAAGAAACACGCTTGAAACAAGGTATTAAATAGCAAAAGCAAGTATTGTATTGTAAAATTTTTACCGGCCACGTGTAGCAATAATACTACGTGGCGCATTGGGAGTTTTACAAGAGGATGGTGAGAGAATGGTTTAGAGAAGTGGTTTTAGAAGGGGTAGGAACGATATAGCAGCGGAGATCAAATGAGGTTGTTGAGGAGCGCATATCGTGTAAGATCGGCATTTGAACCCAGGCTCATTTTGTTTAAAATGCGGGCTCGGTGGGTGCTTACGGTTGTAACGCCAATCGACAGTATTTCGGCGATTTCCGTAATAGATTTTCCTTCGGCTATTAGTTTAAAAACATGAAATTCCCTGTCGGACAAAAGCTCGTGCGGCAACCGGTTATCGGTATCCAGCCCCGTTACCAGTTTATCGGCTATACCCGATGAAATGTATTTGCGCCCCTGCATTAAACGCTCCACTGCTTTTATCAGTTCTGTTGTTGCGGCATCTTTGCTCAGGTAACCAAAGGCGCCTGCTTTTAATGCGCGGATGGCATACTGCTCTTCGGGGTGAATGCTTAAAATTAATACCGGCGTTTGCGGAAAATTTTCCTTTACATGGTGTACAACATCCAGCCCGCTTTTGCCGGGC
>JANPIA010000313.1:0-12241 GCA_031424735.1 Segetibacter sp. | reverse complement strand
CGCATGTTGTAAAATTACGAACGTGTTTATCAACGTTCATCATAAAGAAATGTTCGTACTTCGCTAATTCAAATTACGCCACATGAATATTGTTATAACAGGTGCTACCAGGGGAATAGGAAAAGCCATTGCAGAAAAGTTTGCGGCGCATGGGCATACGCTCATTGTATGCTCCCGCAGCGAAGTTAATTTGTATAAAATGATGGATGAAATGATGACCCGTTACCCGGTTTGCACAGTAAAGGCGAAGGCAACGGATATGAGCGTGAAGCAGGAAGTAATTGATTTTGGAAAATGGATTGATGAAAAGTTTGGGGCAGTAGACATTGTAGTAAATAATGCAGGTAGTTTTTTACCGGGCAGTATTTATAACGAAGAGGATAATACACTTCAATCGATGATTGAAACCAATCTTTACAGCGCCTATTATCTTACCCGTGAGTTGCTTCCAAGTATGATGTTGGTTAAAAAAGGACACATCTTTAATATGTGTTCCATCGCCTCCTTAACTGCTTATGCAAACGGCGGCTCGTACAGCATCAGCAAGTTTGCTTTGCTTGGCTTCAGCCGCAATTTGCGGGAGGAGATGAAACCATACAATATAAAGGTAACTGCAGTGTGCCCCGGTGCGGTTATGAGTGATAGCTGGGCAGGTTCCAACATTGACCCGAACCGAATAATGGAAGCAAACGACATTGCTGAAATGATCTATGCTTCAACATTATTATCACCCATGGCCGTGGTGGAAGATATTATTCTAAGGCCGCAGTTGGGCGATTTGTGAAAAACAACTGTTGAATTGTGCGACGCCTATGTGGAATCATCAACGTACAAAAGCTGGTAACCAATCAATTAATGCAAATGGAGAGTGCTGCAATTTTATAAGCTAAGGCGGTTGCCTATCCGCTTCATTTCAATCTCCGCAACTTTGGCATCATAAGCAAGGTTTACCAGCCTGAAACCGGCTTCCAAAAAACTGCGTTGCGCTTCGCGAACATCTACAATGGTACCTACACCCAATTGAAAGCGTTGAAAAACAAGGTCGAGCAGTGCGGCCGCTATGCGGTTATTTTCGCGTTCTGCTTCCAGGCGTAATAATGTGTTTTGATACGTTTGCCAGGCTTTGATTGCAACCGTTTCAAGATCGCTGATGAGGTTGTCCCGGCTGATTTTTGCAGTTTGTGTACCCAATTCAGCTACGCGTATCTGCCTTTTAAATACACCACCGTTAAAGATGGGTACCTGCAAATTCAACCCAATAAATGGTCCATAGCTTTGGTTTAGCAAAAGTTGCCCTGCTGCACTTTTATTACGGCTGTAATTGTAGCCGCCATTTAACCGAACCGCAGGCGTGCGTTGCGAGGCAATCTCCCGTTCGTTCCATTGGTTTACAAAAATTTGCTGCTCTGCAGATAGTATTTGCGGGTTGTTTTTTACTGAATTGATAATGGAATCGATTTGCATATTGCTGTCCACCACAATCGTATCCTTTACAACAAAAGCCGTATCGCTCTTTTCATTCATCAGGTTGATGAGATCGGTTTTCGCCTGTTGCAATATAAGTTGCTGGGTGCGGTAATCTTGTTCGCTTGCGTGTACATCCAGTTCAGCCTGGTAGGTATCGGCATTGTTTGCCAGCCCAACGCTTTTTTTTGCCTCCGCTATTTCCTTTCTTTTACGCGAAACGTCTATTGACTGCAGGATCGTTTTCAAGTAACTATCCTGTCTCACTATTTCGTAATACTTTACTGAAACCGCCGCAATGGTGTTTTGTATTTGCGTGTTTATCACCTGTTCGCTTAACCTTTCCAATGCAGCAAGGCGGTTTTTTGTTGCATACACTCTAAAGCCATTGTACAATAAAAAACTGCCGGAAACGCCGATGGCTAAAGCATTAGCCATCGCATTATTTCGCTTTATCTCGGTGCCCGTATTTAGTTTTTGGTTTACCGCGGTGAGCGACTGGTTATCGTTCAATGTTCCGTTTACGGTAGGCACGCCACCCGCTGTAGCCAGGTTATTGTTTATGCGGTCTGCTTCAAAATTATTTTTGGCTATTTGTATTTCGTAGCTGTTTTTTAATGCAATGTTGATGGCTTCTGGTAAGGTGAGAATGCGTTGCGAATAGCCTGCCAATATGTTCATCAGCATAGCTATTGAAAGCGATATTTTTATAAGTGGCCTAAACATTTTGTCTGTGGTTATCCTCTTCATTTTCAAAAATTCCTTTTACACTTTTGTTTTGGTGTGTGCGCCCACTTCTAAAGTATGCGTATCCAAAATAATGGTTTGGTCGTATTCTTTATTCTTATCTTTTTTGTGTTTACCCGACATGTAGGAATATACTGCAGGTATAACCAGCAACGTAAGTATCAGCGAAAACAGGATGCCTCCTACGATAACAATACCCAATGGCATTCGGCTGGTAGAAGCCGCGCCAAGGCTTAGCGCAATGGGTAATGCACCCAGCGATGTTGCCAGGCTCGTCATTAAAATGGGACGAAGCCGTTGCTGCGCTGCTTCAATAACTGCCTGTGTTTTTGGCATTCCCTTTTCGCGTTTTTTATTGGCGAACTCAACAATCAGTATTCCATTTTTTGTTACCAGCCCTATCAACATAATCATACCAATTTGTGAAAAGATGTTGAGGGTTTGATCAAAAATCCATAGGCTGAGCAATGCGCCTGCCAACGCCAGCGGCACGGTGATCATAATGATAAACGGATCGGAAAAACTTTCGAATTGTGCAGCCAATACCAGGTATATTAAACCCAGGGCAAGAAAGAAAGCAAAGGCAATGTTGGATGAGCTTTCAACATAGTCGCGTGCAGGCCCGCTTAAAGCTGTTTGAAAACTTTCATCTAATAATTTTTTTGCAATTACCTGCATGGCTTCCACTCCATCACCAATGGTTTTACCTTCTGCCAACGACGCCGAAATAGTTGCCGCTTTAAAACGGTTGTAGTGAAAGAGCGTAGGCGGGCTGCTGCTTTCACGCAGGTTTACCACGGCCGATAGCGGAATAGATTCGCCACGGCTATTTCTAACATACAGCTTGCTAATATCGGTGGGCTGGTTACGGTCTGCCCGTTCCACCTGCCCAATCACCTCGTATTGCTTTCCGTTCATTATAAAATAGGCAAGCCTTCTTCCGCTAAAGGCAGCCTGCACCACGCCTGCTATTTCGGTGGTAGAAAGCCCGAGGTCTTTTGCTCTTAAGCGGTCAACCGTTAATTCAAGTTCGGGCTTATTCAGCTTCAGGTTCACATCTACGTTTTGGAAAGTTTTATCCTTACGGGCTTCGTCTAAAAATTGGGGTATTACATTTTTTATTTTTTCAAAGTCGAGGTTTTGTATGATGAATTGCACAGGTAACGAACCTCTTGAGCCGAGCCCTACAGAGATGGTTTGCTCCTGAATGCCGAAGATCCTTGCATCGTTAAAACGGGACAGCTTTTTATTCAGGTCGGTGGCTATTTCGCTTTGCGAACGTTCGCGTTCGTTGGGCGGAACCAAACCAATTCGCGCCGTAGCAATGTTGGAACCGGTACCTCCAAAACCAGGCGTTGCAAAAAATGTAAACTCGCGTTCCGGAATAGAATCGTTTAAAAAACCGGTAACCTTTTCCGCTACATTTTTAGTGAAGTTATAACCGGAGCCTTCCGGGGTTGTAACACTAAAACGTATGCTGCTTTTATCTTCCAGGGGGGCTAATTCGCTGGGTATTGTTGAAACGATAAAGTATATCAGGAAGCCACACACCCCTACAATTACCCAGGCCATCCATCGTACCCGCATAAAGCCGGAAAGCAACCGGCGGTAGCCGTTTTCCATCCCTTTAAAAAACGGTTCGGTACGATCGTAAAACTTTCCATGACCGCCTCCTTTTTTGGTAAGATAAACGTTCAGCACCGGCGTAATGGTTAGCGATACAAAGGCGGAAATGAGTACCGCGGCCGCTACAACAACACCAAACTCGCGAAACAGGCTGCCCGTAAAACCTTCTAAAAACACCACAGGTAAAAACACCACCGCCAGGGTTACCGACGTGGAAATGACGGCAAAAAATATTTCTTTACTTCCCTCCAAAGCTGCCCGCCTTACCGATAAACCTTCTTCAATTTTTCTAAAAATATTTTCGGTTACAACAATTCCATCGTCAACCACCAAACCCGTAGCCAGTACAATGGCTAACAGGGTTAATACATTGATGGAAAATCCCGCAACGTACATGATGAAGAAAGTAGCAATCAGCGAAATGGGAATATCTATCAGCGGGCGAAGGGCGATCATCCAATTCCGAAAAAAGAAAAAGATAACCAGCACAACCAGGCTGAACGAAATAAATAAGGTTTCTTTTACTTCGGATAAAGAACGGCGCACGTTGGCTGTGTTATCAATGAGCACATTAAACTGAATGTCTGATTTATTACTCTTCTGAATATCTGCCAGGCGCTTGTAGAACTCGTTGGCGATATTAATGTAGTTTGCCCCTGGTTGCGGTGTTAGAGCAAGACCTACCGCGTACACCCCGTTATACTTCCAGGTTTGCTCCAGGTTTTCTGCCGACAATTCCACTTTAGCCACATCACTTAATCTTACCAGGCCTAAACTATCTCCGCGTATAATCAGGTTGCTAAAATCAGCTTCAGACGTTAGCCTTCCCAGTGTGCGAATGGTAAGTTCGGTGGTGTTGCCATAAATTTTACCGGCTGGTATTTCCACATTCTCCCGGCTAAGTGCAGTTTGTACATCGGCGAAAGAAAGGTTGTAGCTGTTGAGTTTATCGGGTTTTAACCAAATGCGCATTGCCGACCTTTTTTGCCCGAACATGTTTACCGAACTCACATCGTTAATGGTTTGGAGTTGCTGCTGTAAAACGTTTTCGGCGTAGTCGCTCAGTTCCAGCAAACCTTTTGACTGGCTTTGAATAGCAAGAAGAAGAATGAAATCGCTGTTGGCATCAGCTTTACTAACAACCGGCGGTGCATCTACATCCTGCGGAAGGTTACGGCCTGCCTGGCTAACCTTATCGCGAACATCGCTGGCGGCGGTCTCTAAATTTACATCCAGGTTAAATTCAACCGTAATGCGGCTTTGCCCCTGCGAGCTGGAAGAAGTGATGCTTCGTATTCCGGGAATGCCATTGATCTGTTTTTCCAGCGGTTCCGTTATCTGGCTTTCAATTACATCGGCATTAGCACCGGTATAACTCGTTTGCACACTCACATTTGGCGGATCAATGGCGGGGTACTCCCGAACAGCAAGAAAAGTAAAACCAACCACTCCAAAAACAATGATCGCAATGTTCATTACAGTGGCAAGTACCGGTTGCCTTAATGATAATTCGGATATATTCATGTTTATAATTACTGGTTTCCGCTTGCCAGATGCAAATTTTTTTGTTCAACAAATTCTCAGACGACAGATGACAGTTGACAGAAGACAGAAAATGAACCCATTAACGACCAACCAACAACGAGCAAGCATTAGCGTTGAAAGTTGATAGAAAGTGAACCGAACAACGATCCAACCCCACACTATTTACTGACCGGTTTCCTCCAGTTTTCGCACGCTTCGCACTTTTACCGGGGCATTGGGTTTGGTAAATAGTACACCGCTTACCACAATAGTATCTCCTGCATTAACTCCTTTTGTTACTTCAACATTTGCAGCCTGCCTTATGCCGGTTTCAATATTTACATATACCGCTTTGCCGTTTTTTACAGTCACCAATAGCTTATTAATGTCTTCGGGAATAATGGCATTTGCCGGCACCATTATGCTTGGTTGTGCGGTGCCGCCATTAATGTACACCTTCACAAATGTTCCGGGGTTTACAAACGTGCCACCGCCTTCCAGGGCTGAGCGTACAAGCAGGTTACGGGTTGATGTGTTCAACTGTGGCTCTGTAGCAATTATTAAAGCGCGTTGTCTTTGTTTGGTGGATGAATTTGTTTCCACCGCTACATAGGCACCTTTTTTAATCATATTACCATACTCATCCGGAACGGTAAAATCTACATTCACCCTGTCAACTTTTTGGAGGGTTGCAATAATCGAAGCCGGTGTTACAAATGCACCTGTACTGGTTTGCCGTAAACCAATTACCCCGCTAAAAGGGGCACGCAAAATGGTTTTGGAAAGTTCAGCCTGCAATACGCTGATGTCAGCCCGGTAGCTACTTGTCTGGTTTAAAGCAGCATCATAATCTGCCTGGTTTAATCCGCCAATATCTATTAGTTTTTTATATCGCTGTAATGTTATGTTAGCAAGGTCGAGCTGCACTTTTATTTTGTTTATCTGCGCACGAATGTCGGCGTCGTTTATGCGTGCAAGCACCGTGCCTTTACCAATTCGTTTTCCCTCCGGGATGTTTAAGTAGGTAATACGACCGCTTATTTCAGGGTGCAGTTCCAGCGACTCACTTGCCACAATACTGCCGTTCGCTTCTATAGTGTTTGAAACTGTTTGCGTTGCTGCAACAATTACATCAACTATCACAGGGGCGCCTGCCCCCTTTGCTTTCGAATCGTCTTTCTTGGTTTTACACGCATTAAATAAGAACGCAGATAAAATGATTGCTGTACACAGATGCCTCATCAAAATAGATTAATAAAAAAGAGGTTAAAGATAGAAACAATTGCGCCTGAAATGTTCAAACATTGATGCCACTCAACTGCAACAATTCAACCATCGGTAAATATTTACGCACAGTCGGTGAGAGTTGTTTTTTTCACGCTATATTATTTATAAAACGGGAAAAGATAAGGACAGTTTAAATTGTGAACATATTGTAGGTATTCAGTTAATTACTCTTTTATGAAAGCGCTTAGCCTTCTTCTTTTTATTTTATTCTCCTTAACAGCTATTGCACAACGAACCGACAAAAAGCTTCTCCGCAAAATAGAAGCTTTGACCAAAAACTTTCACGGGCAGGTTGGAATATATGTGCACGATTTGAAAAAAAATAGAATTGCTGCCATTAACGGCGATACCATTTTTAGTACCGCAAGCATGGTTAAAATTCCCATACTGGTTGGTTTAATGGATAAAATTGAATCGGGGGAGTTAAAATATCACCAGGATTTATTTTATAAAGACAGCTTATTATATGCAGGTTCCGATATACTTGGCTCTTTTAAAAGCAATGAGAAAATTGACTTAAGCAAAGTGCTGATGCTAATGTTAACCACTAGCGATAATACAGCCAGCCTGTGGTTACAAACCTTAGCGGGAACCGGCACCCATATTAATGCGCTGCTGGACAGTATGGGATTTTTAAAAACACGTGTTAACAGTCGCACACCCGGCAGGGAGGGCGATAGAACGCAGTATGGTTGGGGGCAATCCACGCCGAAAGAAATGGTTGAATTGATACACAAAATGGTAGATGGTGAAATGATTAATAAGCCCGCCAGTGATAAAATGTTACGGTTATTAGGAAGAAACTATTGGGATGAGAATGCGGTATCACAAATTCCGGCAGATGTTTTTGTGGCAAGTAAAAATGGTGCGGTGAATGCAAGCCGCAGCGAGGTACTGTTTGTAAATGGAAGAGGCAGGCGCTACCTGTTTTGCATCTGCACCCAAAATAACCAGGATATAAGCTGGACCGAAAAAAACGAAGCATGGCAATTAACTAAAACCCTCAGCAATTTGCTGTGGCATTATTTTAATTGATGGGATCTGGTATTTGACTCGCTCCCCGGGTAATCATTAACAACTCGTTGCTTACCGCCGGTACAGGTTTTGCGTAACTTTAAACAATACCTAAATCTCCGGTCGGAGAAAATATCAACTGCGAACATTCAATTATTTTTCTTTCATTATTTCCCCCGATCGGGTTTTTTGCTTTCAATTAAAAAAACAGAACAAACGATGAGCAAGTGGCTTTTTTTATTTGTAATGATGGTCATAATGGGTTGCGGTCCCTCCAGCCTTTTAAGCCGTTACCCCGCGGAGGATCGTGCAGTATATGAAACGCTTGATAAGCTTACAAAAAATGCCGGTGATAACACGGCTCAAAAAAACTTTACGGCTGTATATGCAGCCTCCATTCAACTTCACAGGCAAAAAATTACCTCGTACGAAAGCAGCACCCAGCAGAACAGGTGGGAGAAAATAATGAACGAGTATGCCTACCTGAATAAGATAGCCGATGCAGTAGATGCATCGCCTGTTGCTGCAAGGTTGGTAAAAACGCATCGGTTTCACGATGAATATAGCCAGGCAAGAGAACAGGCGGCTGCCACCTACTACGACCTTGCAAATACTTACCTTGAAAGGGACGACCGAAGCTCCGCAAAGCAGGCCTACGACCTGTTTAAAAAGACAAACCAGATCATTCCCGGCTATAAAGATGTAAAAGACCTGATGAACATTGCCGAAGAAAAAAGCACGCTTACTATCGTTATCAACCCGGTAAATTATTATGCCCAATCGTACGGGTACTGGGGGCTAAACAACGACTATGTGCAGTATGAGCTCACACGCGATTTACGCTACCAGCTTACTACGGCAGGCAACAATATAAAAGTATATACAGATCGCGAAGCATACAGCAATCGTATTAAACCCGACCGGATTGTAGACATTAGCTGGAACGAATTGTTTATGCCCCAGCCTGTTTCCACCACCTATACAAGAAACGTTTCGCAGCAAGTGCAAACAGGCGAAACTGCCGATAAAAAACCGGTGTACACCACCGTAACTGCCACTATTTATATTACAAGCAAAACAGTGGATGCAAGAGGTACATTGAGCTGCCGCATTATTGATCCCTCTACTAACAGAACCATCATGTGGGATAATTTTCCGGGCTCCTATATGTGGCGCGAAGAGTATGCAACCTACCGTGGCGACAGCCGTGCACTCAGCAGTTACGATTGGGCGCTTATCAACAATGCAAACTTTAACGATCCCCAACGACGCGACATCTTTTCGCAGGTGCTAAATCAGGTGTATCCGCAACTCATAAACCGCATCAGGAGTGTTACCTGGTATTAAATAGTTTCTTCCCGTCGCCTTGTTCGCCTATTTTTGCCCGCAAATAATCAGCGTATGAAGACAACTCCATTTACCGGAAAGCATATTGCTGCAGGCGCAAAAATGGCTGAGTTTGCGGGCTATAATATGCCCATTAGTTACAGTGGGATTAACGATGAACATGCAGCCGTGCGAAACAATGCCGGCGTTTTTGACGTAAGCCATATGGGTGAGTTTATGGTAAAAGGAGAACATGCCCTTGATTTGATACAGCGGGTAACTACCAACGATGCTTCTAAATTATCTGCGGGCAAAGCGCAATATAGTTGCCTGACTAATTTACAAGGTGGGATAGTGGACGACCTGATTGTGTACTGTGTTGAAGAAAATAAGGTGTACATGCTGGTAGTTAATGCAAGCAATATTGAGAAGGATTGGAACTGGATCAGCCAGTTCAACACCAAAAATGCAGAACTGCATAACATCAGCGAAAAAACCTGCCTGCTTGCGATACAGGGACCTAATGCCACCAAAATTTTACAGCCGCTCACAGATATAGATATTATGAACCTGAAATATTACACGTTTGTTAAGGGCCGGTTTGCCGGAGTTGATAATGTGGTGATGAGCGCCACCGGTTATACTGGCAGTGGCGGGGTGGAAATTTATTTTGAAGATAAAGAAGATGCCGCCAACAAAATTTGGGATGCCATTTTTGAACAGGGAACGCCACAGGGATTAAAGCCCATAGGTTTAGGCGCACGCGACACACTACGTTTGGAAATGGGCTATTGCTTATACGGTAATGATATTGACGATACAACAACGCCGCTGGAAGGTGGACTGGGCTGGATCACCAAGTTTACAAAAGACTTTACCGCAAGGGAAATATTGGAGAAGCAAAAAGCGGAAGGCATTCCCCGCAAACTGGTAGGGCTTGAAATGATTGATAAAGGAATACCCCGCCATGGCTACCCTATTGTTGATGCCAGCGGGGATAACATTGGTGTTGTAACCAGTGGAACACAGGCGCCTTCGCTGGGTAAAGCCATTGCCCTGGGTTATGTGGCAAAACAATATTCTTCCATCGATTCGGTCATCTATATAAAGATCAGGGATAAAAATCTGCAGGCTAAAGTTGTTAAGATACCATTTGCTTAAAGCTTTTTCCAGCTATTGTTTAGCCCATGCCCACCATACAGTTAATTACTATTATTGAAGCGCCATTGCAGCGGGTATTCGACCTGAGCCGCAGCATCGACCTTCATAAAGCAAGCCTTGCACATACCAATGAGGAAGCTGTTGCCGGCGTTACTACTGGTCTTATTAACCTAAATGAAACCGTTACCTGGCGCGCAAAGCATTTATTTAAAATGCGTACGTTCAAAAGCTGGATTTCAGAAATGATGCCTTATTCTTTTTTTGTGGATGAAATGCAAGAAGGAGATTTTAAATATGTGCGTCACGAACACCACTTTGAAATGCAGGGAACGGGCACCATGATGACGGACAAATTCCGCTTTGAAAGCCCGTATGGTTTGATTGGAAAACTTGCTAACCTGCTTTTTCTTAAAAGCTACCTTACCCGTCTTCTTCAAAAGCGAAATTCAATTATCAGGGAATACGCCGAGAATGGTAAGTGGATAGAGTTACTACATCTACCCGAAACAACCGCTACACAAACTTGAAAAACCGCCTTATATCTTTGCCCGTATGAAACAACAGCCCACACTTTTTACCGCACTTTCGCCGGCATTGCTTCACCTGTACGACCTGAACGAATCCATTGTAGTGATTATAGATGTTTTTCGTGCAACTTCAACCATTTGCACAGCTTTGTACAATGGAGCAGCAAGGGTGATACCCGTAGCCGGTGTGGAAAGCTGCATTTCCATGGGTGCTAGCATTGAGGGAAGTATTACCGCTGGTGAACGCGATGGGAAAGTAATAGAAGGATTACAATATGGCAATTCACCGGCAGAATATCCGCGCAATTTTATTGAGGGAAAAACACTGGTGCTAACAACAACCAATGGTACCCGGCTTTTACACATGGCGCTGGATAAAGGCTGCGCCGAAGTAGTTACAGGTTCATTCCCTAACCTTAGCGCGGTATGCGATTATCTTGTAAAACAAAAACGCAATGTTGTATTGGGCTGCTCTGCCTGGAAAGATCGTTTTAACCTGGAGGATACTTTATTTGCGGGAGCGGTAATCAACAAAGTAAAAGAACACTTTACCATCCACTGCGATAGCAGTCTGATGGCGGAAAACATGTACAATCTTCACCACAACGATATGTATAATTATATACAGCTTACCACCCACTGGCACCGGCTTGCAGCCTATGGTTTGCAAAAAGACCTTCAATATTGCGTAACCGAAGATGTGGCAAATGTGCTGCCGGTGTACAACAATGGAGCTCTTGTTTGCCACCAATAATTACTTCTCCGGCACGGAAATATCTACCTGAAAGATTATTTCTGCCGCTGCATAATAACGTGGCTGCTGGTAGCACAGGTAGTATTGTGTTTGTAGAAGGCTTAACAAACATTTCATACAACTGCTGGATTTTACCTCCATTTATCTGGGCTGTTTTCCGTTACTTTTGTGAATTGCTCTTTTCTCAACAGCATGACGTTTTAGTGAAATGCGTACAGGCAATTCCTGTCTTTTTCCTGGCAACGTTCATCTGCTAACCATCAAACCCTTATGGCTTTACCACATTTAATAAAACACGTGTACAATAATGGAACCGACGAAGTAATTCGCCGGGGAAAGAAAATACATGCTATCGGAAACGTTGAGCTGATGGAATACGACGACTTGCTGGGAGCGGTGGTGTTTCGTGTGAAGGACGATATGTATTCTACCTACTACAAAGTGCAGATAAATAAATTCAAAGAATTAAACAATATATCGCTCCGTTGCAGTTGCCCCTATAACCTCGGCGAAATTTGCCGCCACGAAGCCGGCGCCCTCTTTCAGTTACAGGATTTGCTGGATAGAAATATGCTGGGCGAAAAAGAACTCGTATACGATCAAAAACACACGGTTGTAAAAATGAAACAGCTCGATCTGAAAATGATCAGGCTGTTGGCCTCGCAACAATCTTATACACTGGCAGAAGAATATTTAAGAACCAGTGAAGCAACGATACTGGAAGCCAAAGATGAAAAAGTAAAATCAGAGCTTACATATGATGGTGAGCCTTACAGGGTGCTGATCCAAAAAAACGAAGAGCGAAATTTTG
>JANPIA010000312.1:0-10049 GCA_031424735.1 Segetibacter sp. | reverse complement strand
TCGGCACGCAGGGTTTGGGCAATATCATTTAGCAACAAAATTTCTTTAACATGCAGGCCTTCTTTACTTTCTATAATGGTTTGTACCTCTTCGTAAGTAAACCGGTGGTTACTGTGTATAACCGTTTTACCTAGCCAGTAGTGCTTTACCTCACCTTTGCTATTCATTTGAAAAACGGACGAGAAAGTAAGCTTGTCTTCATGCGGACGTAACGAACAAAGTTCGTTCGAAATTTTTTCGGGTAGCATTGGGTTCACCCTGTCGGGCAAATAAACAGAGGTTGCCCGCAGGTAACCCTCATTATCCAGTTCAGTATCCGGAACTACGTAATGGCTAACATCGGCAATGTGTACACCAATCTCATACACGTCGCCTTTTACTTTTTTAATGGAAATGGCATCATCAAAATCTTTCGCATCTACGGGGTCAATGGTAAAGGTTAGTACCTCGCGGAAATCTTTTCGTTTTGCCACCTCGTCCTCTCCAATAATTTCTACCAGGCGTTCAGCTTCTTCCAGCACATCATCTTTAAACGAGAGGGGGAAACCATTTTCAGCAAGTATCTCCTTCATGGCAATATTGCTTTCCTCATCGGCATGTATTACCTGCACCACTTCCCCTTCCGGTTTTTTATTACTCTTATCCCACTTAGTTATACGGGCAATCACACGTTCCTTATTTTTTGCACCATTCAGGTTTTCAAGCGGTATAAACAAGTCCGGCATTGGTTTATCCGTATCGGGAACAAAAAAGGCGTAGTTGGTGCTAAGCTGAATATGACCGATAAACTCATTTTGTTTGCGGCTGATCACCTCTACAATCTTTCCTTCTTTTTTGCCATTGCGCTCATTCTCTTTTGTAATTTTTACGCGCACCATATCGCCGTTCAAAGCGGTATTGAAATCGCCCGGACGAACAAGTACATCACCGGTTCCGTCAGCAATCACCACAAAGCCAAGCCCGCTGCGGGTTATATCCAACGTTCCTTTCGGGTTGTGAATATCTCCGCCTTTTTGCTTATGCGATTTATGTTCTTTCCTGCTCATGTCTCTTTTGTATTTGTGTTAAAATGATTGATAAACGATACCACTTTTTCATTGAACTGCTCGCCTTCTCCAAATAAAAAACAATGCTGCACAGGCAATACATACATGGGAACATGAAGTAATTCGTTATGAAACTTCATAAGTCGAACTGCATCTTTTTCAGTGGTTAAAATGATCTTTTTCTCCGCCTCGATACTTCGCAAACGCTTGTTTATTTCTTCCAGGTCATCAATAGTAAATATGTGATGGTCCGAATACAAAAACTCGGTATAGGTTTCCACCTTTTCGTGGAGGTAGTTCTTTAACGGGCGGGGATTTGCAATACCGCAAACAAGCATTACCTCGTCGTTATTATTGATAGCGCGTTGTTCTTTAGTAATAATATGGTATGGCGTTTCGTATTCAATTGACGTAAAGAAAACTTCCTGCTCCGGTAAAGGATCGATCTCATCAACGATCATTGCCTTTTCGCGCAACGACAGTGTATCGGCACATTTAGTAACTACAATTATCTGCGCACGTTTATACGACGATTGCTGATCCCGCAGATCGCCTGTTGGTAAAAAAAAATCGCGGGTAAAAAGGTTATTGCATTCGGTAAGAATGATGTTGAGCCCTGCCGCTATCTGCCGGTGTTGAAACGCGTCGTCCAGGATGATCACTTGTATATCGGGGCGATCGTGCAAAAGCTGGGGCACTGCTTCTATCCGTTGCTCCCCTACTGCCACGGCAACCTCCGGAAACTTGGTATGAAACTGCATTGGTTCATCGCCAATTTCCAGCGCTGTTGTATGCGCCTGTGCTAATGCATAACCCTTTGTTTTTCGTTTGTAGCCGCGGCTGGGCGTTGCCATTTTATAATCATCCTTCAATAAACGAATGAGGTACTCAACCATGGGCGATTTACCGGTGCCACCCGTTGAAAGATTGCCTACGCAAATTATTGGCAGGTTAAACTCTACCGACTTAAAAACTTTTTTATTGAAAAGAAAATTTCTTGCAATGATGATCAACCCATATAAAACTGAAAAAGGAAAAAGAAAAATGCGGAAAGATTTCAGCAGGTAAAAATTAAAATTCATACAGTTTCTCTGGGGTGATGCAGTAGTTTAAAGGTACATCAAATTCATTGGTATCCTCTATTTTGGCAACAGGCTGAAAATAGGAAAAGCCTACTGTAGATACATTGCTGCGGCACGTTTTTAAAAACCGGTCGTAAAAGCCTTTGCCATATCCAACACGATAACCGAACTCATCAAATGCAAGCAAAGGCACCAGCACCATGTCTATTTCGCGTGGGGAGATGGCATTTCCGCCCACAGGTTCTGCTATCCCATACAGGTTATCAGCAAACAACGTTTCATCATTTGCGACAACTGCTTTCATATCATTACTCAAACTGTCAACTACCGGGTAACAAATTTGTAACCCCGGAATAAGATGCTGAAGATAACGTGCGCAATATTCAACATTGGTTTCCCCCATTACTTCTATGGCAGAAAAGGTCATTAAACAATTTACATTATTAAAAGGCAGGCGTTGAAATTGTATGAGCAGCAGGTCGTCCATTTTCATGCGTTCAGCTTCGCTCAGTGCCAAACGCTTTTGTTTATATATTTTTCTAAGCGCACTTTTTATCATTCCTGTACAAGCTTCGTTTTGCGTTTTATGCGTAATTTCTCCGGCTTGGGTTCTAATAATTCCATAAGTTTTAAACGCATCAGTTTAGCCTGCCCACAAATGAACTCCTGGTTTATTTCTTCACTGAACTTTACATTTCCCAACGAAGGATAGCCGGTCCATTTAACAATATCATTCTCATAATCCATAAAGTTGTCGTTAAAAATCCAGCCCAAAACGTCAATGTTTCGTAACCGGCACATTTGCGCGGTCATCAGCGAGTGATTGATGCTGCCAAGGTAATTTCTACTTACAATAATCACCTGGGCTTCCAGTTTTTCAATCAGATCAATTACAAAGTCATGCTCATTCAGAGGTACCATTAGCCCGCCTGCACCTTCAATAATAAGGAATGGATTAACCGACGATAAATGCCGGAATGATCGTTCGAGCACATCAAGATCGATCGTAACATTATCGTGACTTGCGGCTATATGCGGCGACGCAGGCATGGTAAGTTTATAAAATTCATGATGGACTTTCGACTCCTTGTTACTGATTAGTTTTTCTACCACGGCGGTATCGGTTCCCGCTCCAAAACCAGCCTGTATCGGCTTCCAATAGTCGGCATGCAATGCTTCAGCTACAATGGCCGAAACAACCGTTTTGCCAACACCGGTTCCAATGCCTGTAATAAAAATGGGCTTGATCATATTGTGTGTTTAAAGAACGAAAAAATAGTGGTGCCATAATTTCGCTGAAAATCAAATCCATCGAAATTTTCATAATTGTTTCGCGGAGTATGTTCAAGAACAAACAATCCCTTTTTGGTTAACAGGTGTTTGTGCATGATTATTTTTGGCAACTCATCAATCGTTCCCAACGCGTAGGGAGGGCCGGCAAAGATAAAATCAAACTTCTCTTCGCAACTATTTAAAAAAGAAAAAACTTCAAGGCGGATAACTCTACCACTCCCAATTTTCAAAAGCTCGAAATTCTTTTTAATAAAGCTGTGCATGGCCGGATCCTTTTCAACGACGGTTAAATCTGCAGCCCCACGCGAGGCAAGCTCGTAGCTAATGCTGCCGGTTCCCCCAAAAAGATCCAGCGTTTTGATGCCGTCAAAATCTATCCTGTTCTGTAAAATATTAAACAGGCCTTCCTTGGCAATATCCGTGGTAGGACGGGTGTGTGGCATTTTCGCCGGAGGACTAATTCTCCGTCCACCAAACAAGCCGGAAATGATCCTCATACGGCAAGATTGAAAATGGGTGTGAAATAGTGCGCAGGAAACTCACTCGCATCTAAATGAAATAAACCTTTATCTGCCTGCTCCACTTCCAAATTGGTGAAATACCCCTGCAGCTCTGCATATAAGGGCGATGCCAGATCGACCATTCCACTAATTTGAAGGACGAGTGTTTCGGGTGAAAATTTTAGCTGCTGCGCGATGTATAAAAGATGATACAATACATCGCGAGGCACTTCAAATTCAAAATGCCGTATTAGTTGAAGATTGTTATCGGCAATGGCTGCAACAATAAAATGCTTGTTGTAAAATTGAACTTTCAAAAACTGCTCAGGCAGTGCTGATACCGGAGCCGTAAATAATAAACGTAGAATTTGCGAATAGGTATGTTCAACAATGATATCACCTAAAATGGCAGCAATATTATCAATCATTTTAGCAGGCATACTAAACACATTTACAATGGGACTGCTAAAATCCAATTCATCAATAATAATTTTTGATGTCCCCATTATTCCGACCGAAGTATCCAAAAACGCTTCAGCCTTATCGGCAGTGTACAATTGCCGGGGAACTAATATGCTTGTATCACCCTGGATAAAAACTTTTGTTTCTTTAAATCCTTTGTGTAAGATTTTAGATTTCTCCTGGATGTTACTGAACAACTCAGTAAAATCACCGTGGCCATCGTTTAACTCAAATATCTCGAAAGCGGCTATTGTATTTTTAGACAAGCTTTTTGCAAGGCAGGCGAAATGCGTTTTTGCAACCTCAATAATCAGGTTTTCATTGCCCTCATCTCCTTCCAAATCCGGGCTGTAAATACTAAAAATCTTCTTTGGCATTCGCGGTTGTAATTGCTGTGCAATGATACTAAAATTTGACCGCTGTATGGCCAAGTCAGTTTGCAATACCGACAAAGAGGTAGTGTTGCACCAGGTATTGTACAGTGGAAAATTTAGTTAATTGAAGGAAGAAGTAAACTGCTTCTGCATTTTCATAGACTCATTCCCGGAAACAATGGTCTCGCCACTTCCCTGAACGGCCAGGGCACGGAGATTAATATTATGACAAGCGCGAGAAAAAATAACCAGAAGGAACGTTTATGCTTCGTGGGATCGGTTATTGGCTTTCGCGCTACGCCTTTAGCAATGGTTATTAATATTATCCCGATAAGCATGCCTGCCATATGTTCAATCGCCCAAAACCTTGCAACGCTATCTTTCATCACAATACCAAATCCACGGTTCTGTATAGCCTGGTAACCCCAAGGTCCCGCAAACCACTGATAAAAACCAACCAGCAACATTATGTGTGCAGTGATCATGGTAAACAAGGCTATCTTCCGGTCGCCTTTTGTATAGGGCTTATTATTCGTCATACCCATCATTGAATTAACAACAGCCACCAGTAATAGAATTATTAAAACCCAGCGACCCAGATTATGTAAGTGAAGAAGACCATTGTACATAGGACGTTTTTTGATTTTGCCCAAAAATAGGTATTTATCTTACTATGCGGAGCGCACATAAAAAAACATAAAACAATGTAACCTGTTATTTTTGCTGTATGAAGATGTTAGTTGTATTCTTTTTACCCGCATTTATTTTTTTCTCCTGCAAAGAAAAAAGTGCACCGTCCACGGTTGAAAGTTTGATGAATGAACAAAAAAAATTGCTGGTAGAAAATCTTGACAAACAAGTAAAAGTTCACCCGGACAGCGCCGGACTTAGGATGAGACTAATTGATGCGCTTGACAGCCTGGGAATGTATAAGCAAGCACTTCAGCATACGGATAGTCTTATAAAAAATGACAGCCTCAATAACGGATTATGGTTCACAAAAGCAAGGTTGCAGGAAAGTGCGATGGACACCACATCCGCCATTCAAAGCTATAGCAGGGCAATTGCAATTTACCCTTCGGTAGATGCACAACTTAATCTCGCAAACTTATATGCCGAAAGAAAGGATTCTAAATCGCTCCTCATCTGCCAATCGGTTGCGCGTATGGGGCTGGGACGGGAAATTGATGCAAGCTGCGACTTTATCGCGGGTGTTTATTATGCACGCACTGCCAACAGCCAGCAGGCTATATTACTTTTTGACCGCTGTATCAATAACAATTATACCTATATGGAAGCCTACATGGAAAAAGGCTTTGTTCAATTCGACAATAAAAAATTTGACGATGCTTTAAAAACTTTTCAAACAGCTATTACCGTGAACAACAGGTATGCCGACGCCTATTACTGGACGGCTAAAACTTACGAAGCAACCAGCAAAAAGGAAGATGCCTTGCTTAATTATCAACGGGCATTGGGTTTGGATAAGAACCTGGAGGCAGCAAAGGATGCCGTAAAACGTTTAGAGTAACGAATGAAGAGGTTATCTTTTTTGAACTGAAATATTCCACGCATACATTTGCCGCATACACCTTTTTAATTATGCCTATCATCGCTCCTTCCCTGCTGGCTGCAAATTTTCTTCGTTTGCAAGATGAATGCCATATGCTTAATCAAAGCGAAGCTGACTGGTTCCATCTGGATGTAATGGACGGACGGTTTGTTCCAAATATCAGCTTTGGGCTACCCGTTATCGAGAAAATAAAAAAAACAACCAGCAAACCCTGCGATGTTCATCTGATGATATTAGAGCCTGAAAAGTTTACAGAAGCTTTTAAAAATGCAGGAGCTGATATACTAACCGTACACTACGAAGCCTGCCCTCATTTGCACCGAAATGTTGAGCACATAAAAAGCCTGGGCATGAAAGCAGGTGTTGCCATCAACCCGCATACAACCGTTTCATTGCTGGCGGATATTTTGCACGATATTGACCTGGTTTGTATGATGAGCGTAAACCCTGGCTTTGGCGGGCAAAAATTTATTCCGCATACTATTGAAAAAATAAAGCAGTTACGGAACCTGATAGATGAGAGAGGACTTAATGTACATATTGAAATTGATGGCGGCGTAACACTTGAAAATGCCGGATCGTTGCTTGAAGCTGGGGCAGATGTTTTAGTGGCTGGCAATACTGTGTTTAGATCAGCAGACCCAATTGCAACGATATCTAAATTGAAGGCGATGTTTTAATTGCAGTCGCACTGGTGCTCAACATCCAGGTCAATAACCGTAACAACACTCATATGCTTTTGCTTTGGCGCGAAAATTACCCTCACATGCTGGCGGTCACGGGTGGTACCTTCTAATGCATACGTTGCACCCTGCGGATCGTTCAGATCGCTTTTGTTATAATTGATTTCCCCGTTGGCCAAAATATCCTTTATTTCCTGCTGTGTTATCTGGCGGCATTTCATACGGCATCGTGCATGTTTTGTAAAGAACAACTCCGACACAGAACGGTCAAATCGGGGCTTGGCGGTCGGAACATTGGAAGGCGAATTTTTTGACTTTGCAGTACTTGGGCGCTCGCTAATTGCAGGTTTATTACAACGTTTAATAGCCAATGCCGCTATGGCTAAAATTACGAGGAGTATAAAAGGAAGCGCCTTGCGTAAATTCATATTCGGAAAGATAAATCGCATTTCCAAGATTCTCAAAATTGTTAATTGAAGTAAATACGTCTACATTCCTTCATCCCAATTCATGAGTGCAACTTTCTCCTTCCCTATCTTTGCACGCTATGGCTGAATATAAAACGGTGGCATTTCATACATTAGGCTGCAAGCTCAATTTTTCTGAAACTTCAACTTTATCCCGTATACTGGAGAATGAGGGTTTTGAAAAAAGAGAGTTTGAAGACAAAGCTGATGTGTATGTTATTAATACTTGTTCGGTAACGGATAATGCGGATAAAGAGTGCCGGATGCTGGTGCGAAGAATTCAACGAAAGGCACCCGAAAGCGTTGTTGTAGTTACAGGTTGCTATGCCCAGTTAAAATCAAAAGAGATTGCGGAAATAGAAGGTGTTGATTTAGTATTGGGAGCTGCTGAAAAATTTAACATCGCGCAGCATATAAAAGAATTTGCAAAAGGCGACAGTGCAAAAATATGCAGTTGCGATATAGAGGATGTCACCGGCTTCAATGCATCGTTTTCAATAAACGATCGTACCCGTACATTTTTAAAAGTACAGGATGGATGCGATTACACCTGTGCTTTTTGCACTATACCTATGGCAAGGGGTAAAAGCCGAAGTGACACCGTTGCCAACGTGGTTACAAATGCTGAACAACTTGCTGCAAACGGGGTAAAGGAAATAGTGTTAACCGGGGTTAATCTCGGCGATTTCGGTAAAGGTGCTGATGGCAATACAAATTACACAGACACTTTTTATACATTGGTTCAGGCACTGGAAAAAGTTGACGGTATTGAACGTTACCGCATATCGTCCATTGAGCCGAACCTACTTACAAATGAGGTAATTGAATTTGTTGCGGTCAGCAAAAAGTTTATGCCTCACTTTCATATTCCTTTACAAAGTGGCAGTAATAAAATACTCGGTTTAATGCGCCGCAGGTACAAGCGCGAACTGTACGCAGACCGGGTAAAACATATAAAAAACTTAATGCCGCATTGCGCTATCGGGGTTGATGTAATTGTTGGATTTCCGGGTGAGGATGATCAGGCATTTAATGAAACCTATCAGTTTTTGCAAAGCCTGGACGTATCGTACCTGCATGTTTTTACTTACAGTGAACGCCCCAATACAAAGGCAATTGAAATGGAAAACGTGGTACCAATTAATACCCGCCACGAAAGAAATAAGTTGCTGCGTAATCTTAGTTTCGTAAAGATGAGTGAGCATACTAGGCAGCACATTGGCCATAACCGAAAGGTATTGTTTGAAGGCACACGAAAAAATGGTATGATGGAAGGTTATACCGATAATTATATCAAGATTAATATTCCCCATCGCAACGAATGGGTAAACCAAATTGTTGACTGGACCGTATAATAAAAAATGGACTTATCAACTGATATAGAACAAAAGAAATTCCTGGTCACCATAAATTTTTATATGGATGATAACTTTATGGATCTTGTTCCCGCTCACCGAACCTATATAAACCTTCTCATCAATAAATTTGTGATCGACTCCTATGCCGTAAGTATGGAAAGTTACCGTTCGTGGATAATGCTAACTGCAACCAGTAAGGATGAGGTAAGGGATTATCTAAAAAAATCACCGCTCTACAAATACTGGACATACGAAATTGATGAACTTTTTTTGTATGATGGTCAAACTTACCGGCTGCCTGCGCTGCAGATGAATTAGTGTATTAGTGCTTTTCACAAACCACTTTAAAATATTTTTTAAAAATTTTGCAGGGATAGTATGAGCCCCTATATTTGCACTCCCCAAACGAAAGGCAGGATAGTCAGGTTTGTTAGGAATATTCGTTTAAAATATCGGGAGCATAGCTCAGTTGGTTTAGAGCATCTGCCTTACAAGCAGAGGGTCCGCGGTTCGAACCCGTGTGCTCCCACTGAAAATCAAGCACTTAGAAAATTAAAAGCTTCTAGGTGCTTTTTTATTTGATACATGTTTTGATACATGTTTTTGTGTAGACATTTATTTGTTAATTTTTCGATTAAAATTGCAATAATGGCTAAAGTGGGATTTGCAACCAAACTTCTCTCAAACCGTAACTATATTAAAGAAGTTCCGGTTGAAGGAAAAACCACTAATAAGTTCAACTACAAGATCGGATTCTACGATCAATATGCCGCCCAAATTATAAGAAGTGGCAATTGCATCACTTTACTCAGCAATGATATCACTATCGATAAAAACACTTTTTGGAACCCTAATTACTTTGAAGATTTAACCAGGTATGTTTTCTGGACATTCAATAAAAGCTTTCGGTTAGCGCTTATCGAAGCGGTTGACAGGTTGACGTTACCAATACTAAACAGGTGCTTTAATCTGCTCATGGAAAATCTTAAACCGTATCATTTCAATACGGAAAAATCATCAGATGAGGAATTGGCGTGGTGCCTGGTAAAAAATCAACACCTAAAAAAGGATCCAAAGTTTGAACAGATGTATTTTTTAGATGAAGAAAACAGGTCATCCTTGTTAATTACCCTTACAGATAGAATTACTTCATTAAAAAGTGTAGAGAATAAACACGTTGCCACACCTGCAGCAACTGCTGAAGACAAGAC
>JANPIA010000311.1:0-2716 GCA_031424735.1 Segetibacter sp. | reverse complement strand
CAAGCCTGGCTCAAAAAAAGCTAAACAAAAAGCATTCATTTGGGTTGTGATGCATGAGGAATTCTAAACTTAGACCTCCTGCTTATGTGCAATTGCGGATGTTGTGTAATTACCATCCACCTTTCTCATTATCCCAAATGGATTGCTATCCTTTAAAGCATCGGGCAAAAATTCGTTGGGGCAATCCTGGTAACAAACCGGGCGAACAAACCTTTTAATAGCATCAGCACCAACAGAGGTAGCCCGGCTATCAGTAGTTGCCGGATAGGGTCCGCCATGTATCATTGCATGGCATACTTCAACACCGGTTGGCACACTGTTATAAATAATGCGTCCAACTTTTTCGGTTAGCACATCAATGCAATCTGCAAAGTTTATTATATCATTTGTTGAACCAAAAACAGTCCCGGTTAATTGCCCATGCAGCGACTGTAATGCCTGATGAAGTTGTGCCTGGTCGCTGCATTTTACGATCAACGATGAAGGGCCAAAAATTTCGTTTTGTAACGCAGGATTGGCGATAAAATCTTCTGCACTTACTTCCATTAATGCAGGGCTTCCTTTGTAGTAGTTGCTCGCATCCTCGCCTAAAAAAATTGACTTGATGCCTTTTTCCTTTAGTATCTCTTCCCTGCCGGAATAATAGCTTTTACAAATAACCTGGTTTAACATGGTGCCGGCAGCCGAAGCCTGCAATTGCTCTCCAAGCTTATTAGTGAAGGTATCTGCATTGCTGCCGTTGATGATGAACAATAAGCCAGGGTTGGTACAAAATTGCCCAACACCTAGTGTGATGGAACCCGTTAGCTGCGTAGCAAGTTTGCCTGTTTCATCCTGTAATTTTTCAGGCAATATAATTACAGGGTTGATGCTGCTCATTTCAGCATATACGGGTATAGGAACTTCCCGATCGTTGACGGCAGTTTTATATAGCGACATACCGGCACGGAAGGAACCCGTAAAACCAATGGCTTTTATAACAGGGTGTTTTGCCAACGCCTGTCCTAAGTATGCCCCTTCTCCTACGAGAGAAGAAAATACGCCATCGGGCATATTGCATTTTTGTGCAGCAGAAACAATTGCTTTTGCTACAAGTTCATTCGTTCCTAAATGAGAGGAATGTGCTTTAACGATAACCGTACAACCGGCGGCTAATGCAGAAGCGGTATCGCCACCTGCGGTACTGAATGCAAAAGGAAAATTACTGGCGCCAAAAACCGTTACCGGTCCGACAGGGTAAAGCATTTTGCGAAGGTCCGCCCGTGGTAATGGTTTACGCTCAGGCATTGCCGGGTCTAGCACCGCTTCCACCCACGATCCTTCGCGGAGAAGGGACGCAAACATGTTTAATTGGGTGATTGTTCTTCCTCTTTCGCCTAAGAGCCTTGCTTCGGGTAATCCGGTTTCAAGCATTGCACGCTGGATCAACACGTCACCAATGTTCAATATTTCTTCAGCTATTGTTTCTAAAAACAGGGCACGATTGTGCGGGGAAGTTTTTTTATACACTTCGAAAGCAGCTTTTGCTTTTGAAGTTGCCTGTTCTATTTCTTCATCTGTAGCCAGGGTAAAATCTTCAGGTAGATATTCTTGCTGTGCAGTGCTGTAAACCTTTACTTTCTTATCGCCTTTTGCACTGGTTTCAAAACCAATATTATTATGCCCATTGAACATTCTCTGCTGGTTGTAATTTTAAATAATCCGGTAGTTCAGGTCTTGTTTCTATTGCATCATTGATGATTGCCAAAACCTCTTCTCTTTCCTTTCCTTCAAGAACTAAACGTGGCGCCCGAACATATTCGGTACCAATACCGGTTTGTGTAGCCGCTAATTTAATGTATTGAACCAACTTAGGATGAATATCTAATTCGAGCACCGGGATGAACCACCTGTAAATTTTCAAAGCCTCGCTGTAATAGCTTGCTTTAATAAGCCTGTACATGGCGACAGTTTCTCTTGGAAAAGCATCCACCAACCCTGCTACCAAACCATCTGCACCGGCGCATAAACTTTCAAAGGAAAGCGTGTCCACGCCGCCAAATACTTTAAAGCGGTCGCCAAAACGGTTAATGGTACGACTGATATTTGTAATATCTCTTGTAGATTCTTTTATAGCCTGAATATTTGAACACTTAGCCAACTCTTCAAACATATCCAGGTTAACCATGATCTTATAATCTACAGGATTATTGTAGATCATCATAGGCAACGAAGTATTGTTGGCTATGGTTTTAAAATACTGAACCGTTTCACGGTCGTCAGCTTTATAACGCATTGGAGGCAACACCATCAAGCCATCCGCTCCATTATTTTCCGCTTCGGCGGCTAATTGGGTAGCCACTTTTGTGGATTGCTCCGCAATGTTCATTATAACAGGCACCTTGTCCTTCGTGATCTCTTTTACATAAACTAAAAGATCATTTTTCTCACTGTTCGATAGTGTACTGGCTTCTCCAAGCGAGCCGCAAAGAATGATACCATCTACCCCTGCTTCAATTTGTGCATCAATATTAATTTTGAACGTATCAAAATCTATTGAATCATCACTTTTAAACGGAGTTAAAACTGCCGGGTATATGCCTTTCCAGGGAACGTTGCTCATAAAACTCATTTTTATGTTTAGTTATCAAATATAACTCTGACTAACCTGTTTAACTTTTCGACAATTAATTTATACTTGACGTATTTTAACTGCTTTTAAAACAACTTAAAATTG
>JANPIA010000310.1:0-4350 GCA_031424735.1 Segetibacter sp. | reverse complement strand
GTTAAAAGCCCATGGCCAGCATGGTCTCTTCAATCAAAACACTCTACTTCAATAAAAGTTGCCCTCACGCAGGAAAAACCATTGCACGAAGCGACCCCAAATGCGCTGCAGGTAACCATCAATTCGTTGAATGCTGATGGTATCAATAACCTGGTAAACGATGGCTTCTGGGGTATCAATACTGTAAAAGGCGAAACCTATAACCTTTCGTTTTTTGCACGTACCGATCAATACAATGGTCCTTTAAAGGTATCCCTCCAATCAACAGATGGAAAGGTATTAGGCAGTTACGATTTCAAAACGATTAGCGGTAATGGCTGGAAAAAATTTACCTGTAAGGTCGTAGCAAAAGAAAGTGATCCCAAGGCAAAGTTTGTAATCACCTTTGGAAGCACAGGTACAGTATGGATTGATATGGTTTCGCTATTCCCATCAAAAACCTTTAAGAACAGACCCAATGGTTTACGATACGATCTTGCAAAATATCTCGCCGACCTGAAGCCTGCGTTTGTACGCTGGCCCGGGGGCTGTTTTGTGGAAGGCATTAATATAGAAAGCGCTCCAAGCTGGAGGCGAAGCATTGGACCCGTTGAAAAACGATTGGGTACGTATAGTCCGTGGGGCTATTGGTCAACAGATGGTTTTGGCTACCACGAGTTCCTGCAGTTTTGCGAGGACATTGGCTCGGATGCTTTGTATGTTTTCAACGCAGGTGTATCGTGCGACTTCAGAAGTGGCACCTATATACCAGATGAAAAAGTGGATTCTATAATTGCAGATATTTTAGAAGGGATTGAGTATGCTGTTGGCCCGGTCACTTCAAAGTGGGGTAAGGTACGTGCGGCCAATGGGCATCCAAAACCGTTTCCCTTAAAGTATATCGAGATAGGGAACGAGCAGGTTGGTCCGCGTTATTCGCGCAGATACAACTGGTTTTACGATGCGATCAAAAAGAAATATCCAAACATAAAGCTAATGGCAAGCATGGGTATTGGCGATGTAAACAAACGCACGTTGGATAGTATGCAGCATGTGGATATTGCCGACGAACATGCCTACAAAGCCGCAGGTTGGGCTTTGCGTAACTACGATCATTTTGATAATTATAAACGCGGCGACTGGGATTTGTATGTTGGAGAATATGCAACCAACTCGGGTGTGGGAAGAGGAAACTTATTGGCCGCGGTGAACGATGCGGTCTATATCATGTCGATGGAGCGCAATGGCGACCTGGTAAAAATGAGCAGCTACGCACCACTGTATGTAAATGTGAACGACGTTGATTGGCCGGTTAACCTTATCAATTTCGATGCTGCGAAAAGCTTTGGCCGCATATCCTACTATGCCATTAAAATGTTTAACGATCACCGTTCCGATCAAAATGTTTTTACCGAAACAATAGTAGATCAGTCGGCGCCAAAGGTGCCTTTATACAGTGGCAGCATCGGCATGGCAACCTGGGATACCGAAGCCGAGTACAAGGACATAGAAGTGATAAAAGACGGAGCAGTGGTTTACAAAAGCGATTTCATTAACAGGGCCGACGAATGGAAACCTGTACTGGGAACCTGGAAAGTAAAAGACAGCGTGTACGCGCAAACAGCTATGGGTGCACAACGGTTTGCATGGTTACCAGGCAAAAGCTTTGACACTTATACCTTGAAGTTGAAAGCACGCCGAACCAGCAATGCTACTAATGCGTTCATCATACCCTTTGCTGTTAAGGATGATAAGAACATGTTGCGGTTACACATTGGCGCCAACGTAAATAACAACAGTGTCTTCGAGTCGGTAACCAATGGCTTTGAAGTGTCGGACCTTATCAACCAGAAAAGATTACCGGCACGTATAGAAACCGGTCGCTGGTACGATGTTACCATAGAAGTTGGGCTGGACAAAATTGACAGTTACCTCGATGGAAAACCACTCATTAGCTATACAGAACCCAACAAGCTTTTCAGCATAGCCGGTCGCGATCACGAGACTGGGGATTTGATTGTGAAGGTGGTGAATGCTTCTAACAAGCCCCATAATACCAGCTTGCAAATTAAAGGTGTTGAATTAAGTGGAAGCGGCGAACTGACAACACTTACAGCAGATGCACCAACATCGGAAAATTCTTTTGCGGAGCCTACAAAATACATCCCGCAAATAACGGCAGTAAGCGGCATCAATAACAATTCAGAAATGACCTGGAAGCCTTATTCCATTTCAATACTAAGATTGAAAACAAAGAAGTAAACGTTGGTAAGTTAATTACAAGCGCATCTTTCTTTTTGTACTTAGCTTTCAGTGCTACTATTAAGCATTCTTGTGTCACTCACTTTTACCGCAGTTTCTTTATTCAGCAATAACAGTTTAGCGAAAGCGTAGGTAAAGTACTCCGCATATTTCCTATGCAGTAATTTCGATGTGCCGGTGTTCTAAAAACTTTCAACTTTTTTCAGAACGCCTTGCAAAAACGTTTGGATGTTTTACAATCGATTCGCGAATTTGATTATAGCTTATAAACTCTTTTTTAAAATTCCATACAAGGGTCGATCCTATAACAAGGCGGAATAAATTGTCTTGTCTACCTATAACTTGTATTCTTTTCATGCGTTAATATACGAGTTGGCTGTAATGCTTTTTGGACACGCCCTAATAGTTCAGTCAGGGCAAAAACCGCCACGCTTCGACAAATGAAAGAGAAGCAACGCCACCCACAAGCCAACACAAATTGCATCACAGTTTATTTTGCTCACCAGCATAACTTACCTTTTCAAATGATCAGTTCAAATCTAATTCCCCATCCGTAAAATGTTTACAACCTCTCTTAACCTTTTACTTGCTGATGATGATAGGGACGATTGTTTTTTCTTTAAGGAAGCATTAGAAGAACTACCCATATCCGCAAAACTCACCACCGTAAATGACGGCATGCAACTCATGCAACAGCTTTCCGCAAAAGAAACTTTACTACCCGATGCTCTTTTTCTTGACCTGAACATGCCCCGGAAAAGCGGATTCGATTGTTTGTCAGAAATAAAAAGGAATAATAAATTGATGCACATTCCTGTAATTATTTACTCCACCTCTCCGAATGTGGAGGTTGTAGATTTGCTTTACCAGAAAGTAGCCCTTTATTACATTCGCAAGCCTGGTGAATTTAATCTATTAAAAAAAGTAATCTTTGAAGCGGTTACACTCATATCACAAAAAAAATAACTCAACCTGCAAGAGATAAATTTATACTTCAACCCTAAGTACTGCTTATATGAGCGATAAAAATGCTGACTATTATTTCCTTAGAGGCGGTGGAGAGATGGGTGCTCTGATAAGAGCAAAAGATTGGAGTAAAACATCTTTAGGCGACCCTGCAAACTGGCCGCAAAGCCTTTGCACCATGGTTGCCGTAATGCTCGATAACCCCTTTGGTATGTATATAGCGTGGGGCAGCGAATATATTCAGCTTTACAATGACGGATACCGCCCCATACTTGGAGCCTCCAAACATCCTCAGGCATTGGGCATCAGCATACGGGAAACATTTTCAGAAATTTGGGACAATATTATCGGGTCAATATTTGATGATGTAATGGTAGGGAAAGCTGTTGGTTTTCCAGATTTGATGTTACCCCTAAACAGAAATGGTTTTGTTGAAGAATGTTATTTTGATTTTGCATATAGTCCTATAAGAAAAGACAATGGTGAAGTTGGTGGTGTACTGGTTACGGTCATTGAAACAACCGATAAAAAAAGGGCGGAAAACCAATTAAAAGAAAGTGAAGAACGCTTCAGTACCCTGGCAGATAATATGGAAAACCTTGCCTGGCTTGCGAATGGCGAGGGATGGATATACTGGTATAACAAAAGATGGTTAGAATACACCGGGCTTACCCTTGAAGAAATGCAGGGATGGGGCTGGCAAAAAGTACATCACCCAGACCATGTGGAACGGATAGTTGAAATGGCAAAAAAAATATGGTCTACCAATGAAACATTCGAACTCACTTTTCCGCTTCGCAGGCATGATGGTGAGTTCAGGTGGTTTCTCACCCGCGGCCACCCGGTAACCAATGAAGAAGGGAAAATTATCCGATGGATAGGAACCAATACAGATATTACTGAACACAAAGAAGCCGAAGAACAATTTCGGCAAATGGCTGAACGAATGCCACAAAAAGTATGGACTGCTGATGAACTTGGAAACAGAAATTATTTTAACCAGGTAATGCTCGACTATACCGGGTTGACGTTCGATGAATTAAAAGATTGGGGCTGGAAAAAAATTATTCATCCGGAGGACTGGTCTAAAACAAAGCAGAAATGGGAGCACTCGATTAATACCGGAGAGGACTATGAAAATGA
>JANPIA010000309.1:0-2359 GCA_031424735.1 Segetibacter sp. | reverse complement strand
ACCCAATGCATTAAATCCAGTGATAACGGCGATCACCGGATGGTTTGCCGAGTTGCTGGCCGGTGCTTTTTTTATTGAATGGATTTTTGGTTGGAAAGGCATCGGAAAAGTAACCGTTGACGCCCTGGAAAAATTAGATTTTCCCGTGGTGATGGGGTCTGTGCTGTTGTCGGCCACTTTTTTTATATTGGTCAATATTCTAGCCGATGTATTATACGGAGTAGTAGATCCGCGGGTACGGTTGCGTTGATTTTCTCTTACTGGCGAGGTAGTTCATTTACTCCTTTCCGCAACGTTAAAACATACTTGAATAAACTGCAGTTTCCAAAAATTCAAAATTCATTTTACGGTGAAAGCAGTTGCTCTTCTCCAATTCAGCTTTGTTACCAATAGTTGTTTTGATTGATTTGCTTCACCAGGTTGCTCAATCCAAAAACGGGTTTTCTGCAGAAGATGATTACTCACAGCACAGCGGCTATCCCTTGACTTATTGAATGATTATCTCGTCAATCACCTTTTCGCCCAATGCTTCGTTCACCCGCTGCTTGATTTTATCTTTCTGGTAAACAAGCTCCTGCTTTAGGGGAGCCACATGTGTAGTAATGAACAGGGTTTTATTGATGATCTTGATGTTGTCTGTATAACGGGCAATGGTTTTGCCCATCACAGCTTCCCAGATTTCTTCTATTTGTAACGCTTGCATTGAGCCTTTTAGCCGGCTGCTTTGCAGAAACTGATTGATTGCTTCGCCGATGGAATATTGTCCCATTTTTCAAAAGTAAAATGTAATGAAATAGAAAAAACAGCTGTTAAAACAAAAGGCCCACAAAGGAGCCTTTTGTTTATATGATAATGATGATGTATTATCTTTTTAGCTTTTGCAGGGTCAGTTGCTTTTTGTCTTTACCCTGCCTTACTTCTATGTAATAAATTCCGGAAGGATACGATTCTCCGATGGTTAAGGTCTGGCCTTTTACCACAACAGATCGGTGCTCCATTAATTTACCCATTACATTGGTCACCCGCAATACAATTTTGTCGGTATTGCTGCTGTTGATGTTTATGGTAAAGGCTCCGTTTGTTGGATTGGGGTAAGCTACAACGGAGAGTTTAATGTTTTCAGCTACCTCGCTCAGTAAGGCCGGCTGAATGGCTCTGCTTCCATTGGTACCGTCTGAGTATCCGTGGTTGTTTATGGGGCAACCGGCATTGTTCAGCACATCAAGGTAGGTAGCTAAGCCTTCTGCATTTGTAAATCTTTTAGCCGGGTAAAATTTTCCATTGATCGTTGCTGCCGGAAAGTTTACGATAGGAGTTTTGCTGTTAAACATAACCATAACTGCATTTTTAATCATGGTTTCTGACAAAGGGAAGAATCCGTGCCCGGCGTTCAATAGGGCCGCTGTTCCATGGCGTGCTAATTGTGCGTATTGGCCGCCTCCGATGTCCAAAGCTGCATTAAGAGTAGTCACACTTAAGTTGATTACACGTCTTCCATCTGTTATACCAAATATTTCAGAAAATAGTTGTGTACGGTTGTATCCAGCATCAGTCCACGATTTGTTTGCACAATTTTTCCAATAACCGGGGGTGCAGCCACTGTTTCCAAAACTGTCACAGGTATAAGTATATTCATACAACCCATTTACAGGTGGTAAACAAATTTGCATACAGGCAGGATCAGAATTTACCGAAATAGTAATGCTTCCTACACAAACCACATCTTTGATTTCTGTATATCCACAATTGACAGGTCTGTTCACGCTGTAGTCATCTCCATTACATTCAGCTTCAGCCAGTTTATACGATAATCCGGGAGTAAATGCATCGCCGGTTTTAAAGTCAGTGAGAACAAAATTTTTGGTTGTAGTAACACCATTTGCTGTAATGGTGGCCGAAAAAATAGTCCCTGTACAATGCAGATCACAAACACAATTGTTTGTCTGAAATGATATCGTGTACTGGCCATTTGGTTGAGGGGTTACATAAACACCAAAAACTCCCGCATATGATTGGAAACCGGCAAAGATCAATAACAGTGTAATGAGAGGCTTAAAAAACGTAAAGCGGCGCTCTGGGCGCATAGGTAGATTTTGCAACTGCATAAAATTGTTTAAACGTAAATAAATGCGGCTTCCTTTTAGGACGTGAATCCCTGGCTTGTTTATAACTTTTCTGGAGATGGAAGTAAAGGGTGCGGTTTTATGCAGATAAGTGGAGTGGTGCAAATAAAACAAAGAGAGATGAGATTTACAACAAATCCTACAAATAAAACAAAAAAAATTTTTTAGTGCCCCTATTTGTTC
The DNA here is from genome assembly GCA_031424735.1 of Segetibacter sp. Taxonomy (GTDB): domain Bacteria; phylum Bacteroidota; class Bacteroidia; order Chitinophagales; family Chitinophagaceae; genus Segetibacter. The sequence goes on along the minus strand of JANPIA010000309.1, from coordinate 53 downwards.
AGAAAAATCGTTGTTTAGAGCAGGCAGTTCTTCTCCCAATATTTATCTAAACA
>JANPIA010000308.1:0-3798 GCA_031424735.1 Segetibacter sp. | reverse complement strand
CCAAATAACACCTCAGCGCCCAGAGACAAATCCTGATAGCTCGCATACTCTAATGGGTTATGGCTGATGCCCTCTCTGAATTGAATGAAGATCATGCTGTACTTACCGATAACGAAAGGGCAAGCTAGCTGGTGCGCTAATCCTTATAGGCGTCTTTACGATGCCTGATACGTTGCACTTCAATAAGCTTAATTACATCTTCTATGGTGTAAACAATACGGTAATCTGCTACCCGGATGCGATAAGCATCGTTGTTGTATGCTTATGTTTTGCTGTTAGGCCCTTTTGCAAAGGCATGAGGTCGGAGACTTCATTTTATCCTGTGTTCGGGGTCTTCCTTCGGCAGACGCTTGAATAACTTTTGTGGCAGAACGGAACACTTGGGTAGAACAGAGTATGGTAAAGTTGATAAGTGACACTGCAGGTCGTATCATGCATGAACCCTATCGCTGTTTTGCATAGCTAATACGATAGATCATTCCCTTTGCGTCGTCCGAAACAAACAGTGAACCGTCTGCTGCCTGCGCCAGGCCACAGGGTTTATGTATGTCTGTCGTGGTGGTAAAGTTCTCAGCAAAATATTCCCACTTGCCCGAAGGTTTGCCATTTTTAAAAGGTACAAACGCCACAAAATAGCCCTTCTGCAACTCCGCCGATTTTGCATGGAACGCAACGAACGCACCGTTCTTAAAACGTGCAGGAAAGCTGTTGCCGGTATAAAACAACAAACCGTTGGGTGCCAGGTGGGCAGGAAACGCAACGGAGGGGTTAGAAGTATTTTCTCCACCGGTTTTCTTGCCATCGCCGCCGTATTCAGGCATCAGTATTTTTTTCTTTTGCAGGTGATCGTAGTAGATGTATGGCCAGCCGCCATCGGTGCCTTTCTTCACCTCATACATTGTTTCGGCAGGCAACATTGCATTTTGTTCGGCGGTATAGTATTGAGGAAATAAGTCGCTTAACTGATCCCGGCCATGCATCATCAAAAACAAAGAATTGGTAGATGCGTTCCAGGTAATGCCCACGGAGTTTTTGAACCCAGTTGCATAATGGACGGCATCTTTATACTGCTGATTTTGCTTATCGGTTTTAAATTGCCATATACCCCCTACGGAGTCGAGAAGCGGGCAGGGAAATGGCGCTTGTTTCGAACCCGGATCTACCAGGCATGAAGTGAGATAGGAACCCACGTTTACATAAAGCTGGTTGTTATTGTCAACGACTATTGACTTTGCATTGTCCCTCATCCTGTTCACCAGCCCGGCAACAATTTTTTCAGGTGCACCGGGGTTTAGCACTTCGCTATTGGAGTTTAGTTTATAGCGGTATACATCATCATTAGACGAGGCATACAGGTAACCATTCTTTATAAAGATGCCGGTACCGGGGTAATCTCCAAAACTGGATACTATTTCCAAGCTGCCATCATGATTGGTGTCCTTCAGGTATAATATTCCTTTACCTTCTTTTAACCGGGAAAGCTTTACATAAAGTCCGCCTTGTGGAGTTGCTGCCAAATGGCGTGCACCCGCTATACCATCTGCAACTACTTCGGCCGCAAAACCAACAGGTACTTTTACCGAATGGATAAAGGTATCTCTGAAAGGCGCAGAAGCATTGGTCGTTTGCGCATAAGTAAGCTCATGTAATAGTAAGTATGCAACAGAAAAGAGGATGCAAGGGAGTAGTTTTTTCATGTGGTAAGTTATCCTGCTAAGGTAGCATGGCTACGGTTATATGCAACGCCGGAGTAACCTAACAACTGTGCATCGATGTGCTGCCAAATGGAAGTTAGCCACAGGAAATCAGTTGTAAGTCTATCCTGATGGGCTTCAAAAATTTTATAACTATTCGGGCCCGGTTGTCTGCACCTATTTCATCTAAACCGAAGTGTCTTTCGTGGTCCGTAGCAATCCAATACCCGTGAAAAAGAATATTGATCCAAGGATGGCAAACACGGTAATTTTTTTGATGTTGTTGCCGCCCGATGCTCCGTTCATAAAGATCACGGCCGCTGCAATTAGTCCTGCAATACCCAACACGGTTAATATTATTCCAAACATCTTCTTCTCCATCGTACGTTTTTTCAGGTAAATGCAAATAGCGGGCCGGGTACTGGTTTCAACATTGGGAATAGTGCCGGAGAAATGGATGAGTGCAGGAGCACAATTACAGGTTAGATAGTAATCAGGAAAGAAGGTGAATGCCTGGCGGCAAATTCAATTGCGACCAAATAGATAGTGATCGCAGAGCAGCAGAAACGGCGAAAAGATTTTCTGACGCGTTAAATACGAAGGCGGTAATAGCGAGCTGCGGAGAAATTCTTAAAGTTATTTTTCAGCACTGATAACAAGAGCGCCAAAGTCAAATTCAAGACCCTTCCCAGTCGCGTATTTTTTAGAATTCTCCCTAACCTCGTTCTTTATTTTTTGCTGAGTGCCGGCGTCTGCTTTGCTCAGTGCGCCCACAACAGGTGCAGCAACTTCATTCATCATCTCCCACATTTGGTCGAAATCATCATAGGCCAATTTGCCCCTAACCTCCTGCTCTTTTACATTGGTAAAACCGGCTTTTTCTAACATGGCTTTAAGCATGCCGGGGGCTGCACACCTAAACATGCCAGGGGCGCCGGGCGGCGGCGGCGCAGGTTGCATCGTTTTATTTATGGTAGCCATAATGTTTGTTATCCAGGCATTTTGATCGGGAGCTGCCCAAACCGACGTGGCCATTTTGCCACCTTGTTTAAGCACGCGGTACATCTCATCGCAGGCAAGTTGCATATCAGGAAAAAACATGAAACCCATTCTGCAGCTTATTTTCTCAAACGAAGCATTGCTAAAAGGCAACTCACATACATCTGCAACCATTGTCTCATAATTTGAGATCTTCTTATTGCGTGCATTCTCCCCGGCAATCTCAAGCATTTCGTTGGCAAGATCGGTGCCGGTTACTTTTCCTTTATGCGCAAGCAATGCAATGGTCAATCCAGGCTCTCCCGTACCACAGGCAATGTCAAGCACGTGGTCATCTTCTACTATGTTCAATGCAGCAATAATGGCATCTCCCATAGGTTGTAAGAAATTCATGGTAAAATCATCCCACTTTTTCCAACCCGGAGAGAATTTATTCCATGTAGCTTTTTGTTGTTCACGAATTTCAAGCTGTTGCGTTTCCATTTTGTACTCTTGAAAAGTTAATGTGCAAAGTGCAATAGTAAGGTACAATATGGGTTAACCAAATACAAGATGCAAACCGGCTTTTTGAAGGGAGTATTTTCAAATTACGGGCTCTTCAAGGTGTTGCGCAGCGCACCTTAAACTTTGGATAAATGATGTTCTTCGAACAAATTGTCTTTGAAAGAATTGGAACTGCTGAATAGGTATAACTGTTGATGTAAGCTTGTGTTGTGCTGTAAGTGCCTTTTGCAAAGGCATGAGGTCTAAGAACTCAATTTACCCTGTGTTCGAGGTCATCCTTCGGAAGACACTCGAACAACAATGCGGCAGAATGGAACACATGGGCAGAACGGGCCAACCCCATGGCAGAAAGGAACGCTAAGCCCTAAAGCATTATACCAGGTTATTTTATCGATTGTTTCAATTTTAAGTTTTAGATATACTTGACGGGTCAAGTGAGAATAGCAGAACTGGTGTCATTCTATTAATCTTATCCCATAATTAAAATAACCCATCAGATAACTGATGGGTTACAAATTTCTCGTGATCTATATTTTTCAACTACAGTAGGTTATTCTTAATATTTTATAAATCGTTTTTGTTTTACTAAGTTATCACTTTT
>JANPIA010000307.1:0-6975 GCA_031424735.1 Segetibacter sp. | reverse complement strand
GAACAGTTTGGTACGCTGGCCTCCTTATATCCGGGGCGAATTGACCTTGGTTTGGGACGTGCACCAGGTACAGACCAGTTGACTTCGATGGCATTGCGCAGGAATATGCAGGGATCAGTCGATCAATTTCCGCACGATGTAATTGAACTGCAAAACTACCTTGCACCCAAAAACGAAACATCGCGTGTTCGTGCCATACCAGGCGAAGGAACGGAAGTACCGATTTGGTTGCTTGGATCTAGCACCTACAATGCCCAACTGGCTGCAGCTCTCGGTTTGCCCTTTGCATTTGCCAGCCATTTTGCGCCAGCTTACCTGCAAGATGCGCTTAAAATATATCGCGATACTTTTAAACCTTCAGCAAAACTGAAGCAACCGTATGCACTGGCTTGTGTAAATGTTATTGCTGCCGAAACCGATGAGGAAGCGCAACGGTTAGCCACCTCGTTTTACAGATTGGCTTTAGGCATTATCCGCAACACCCGCAAACCTTTGCAGCCTCCTGTTGACAGCATGGATCCATATTGGGAGGAACATGAAAAAGCGGCGGTTATGCAAATGATGACCTATTCCTTTATTGGAAACGCCGCAACGGTGCACAAAGGTTTACAATCGTTTTTAGCGGATACAGGTGTTGATGAAATTATGGTGGCATCCTATGTTTACGATAATGAGCAAAAGATAAGATCGTACGAAATGATAGCGCCCTATTTTAAAAACGTGAAATAGATTATGAGTTTTTACATTGAATAATTAGCCAATCCAGTACCTGGCAAAATTATTTTGAATTAGTCCATATTCTCTTCCTCCAGCCAAAACCTGCGTACAGCATTTAGCTGGTCAAAGTCCATGGAGTTAATTACATCCTGCCGTGGCTTATCATCGGTAAAAGTAAAATGCCGTGCTTCGCCCTCTTTTGGCGTTAAAGTAAAATCGTAAATTTTATTGCCGGCTTGGTTTATGGTGACATGTACACCATCTTCTAAAGTAAACTCGAGTGGAAAATGTTTTGACATAACAATCGTTTGTATAAAGTTAATAGATGGATTACATAAAGAAAACTTGCCAGTACACATTAAAGCATTGCCTAAGGATGACCGGTTATAAATTTTTAAAACCACTTCAAAAGCTCAATAGGTAAAGTCGCTCAAAATCTTTTGCAAAACATCAACCGTTATAGGCTTTACAATGTAGTTGTTAACCGAGCCAAATTCTTTTGCCCTTTCAACATCCGCCGGATCAATTGACGAGGTAACAATGTAAATGTAAATTTTTTGAACAGTTGGAATCCTGGTAAACTCTTCCAGGAATTCCCAGCCATCCATTACCGGCATATTTAAATCGAGCAGTATCATTTGCGGTATGTTTTCACCAGCTACAATGATTGCCCGTAACCGATCGAGCGCCTGCTTTCCATTGTGAAATATGAGAAAACTCTCGCAAAAATTAGTCAGCTCCATAATCTTTCGCGTGCCAAAAACATAAATCGGATCATCATCAATTATACACGCGATCTCAATTTTTTTCATACTTAAAATAGATTTTAAACAAAGTTCCCTTATTTACTTCACTTTCAACTTCTACTTTACCACCCATTGCTTCTATTTGGTTTTTAGTAATAAATAAACCAATGCCCCTCGCATCAGCATTACCATGAAAAGTTTTATACATACCAAACAGTTTTGCCCCATACTTTTTAATATTGATACCAAGTCCATTGTCTTCAATTTTTAATAAAACATACGCTTCCTGTTTTATAGCCGATAAGCGGATAAAAGGTTCCCGGTCGGTTGCCCGGTATTTAATTCCGTTGGAAATAAAGTTTAATAATATACTGTCTAGGTAGGCAGCCAAGCCTAAAACTTCCACGTCGGCGTTTACCTCGTTATAAATGGTAACCAAACCTTCCCTAGCCATCTGGCTAACGTTTTGGGTGGCGGCTTCTATTAGCTGGTGCAAATTAATGGGCACTAATTTTTCTTCAAACGATGTATTCATGAGCACCACCTCATTTAAATTAGCAATAGTTTCCTTTAAGTTGCCCGAACTTTTTTTAAGAAGTGATATGTATTCATTAACCGCCACTGCCGGGTTATCCTGTATGTACAAATCCAAAATCATATCGATGTTACCGGAGTGTGAACGCAGGTTGTGCGAAACAATGTGAGCGAAATTTTTCAACCGTTCGTTTTGATCCGTTGTAATGTCCAGGAGAGACTTCATTTCCTTTTCTGCCTTTTTTAACTCGCTGATATCGGTGGCAACGCCCAAAAAGCCAATAATTTCTCCCTGCATATTGCGCACTGCAGTTACTACCAACTGAACTGGAAATGTTGAGCCGTCCTTTCTAACATAAGTCCATTCTCTAGATTCGAATTCGCCCTGCCTTAGCAATTCAACAAAAACACCAAAACCTTCAATGGTGCGACCATACTGTTCCGATAGTTGCTTTCCTCTTTCCACCACCTCAGCTTCAACGTGTAACAACGCCGGGGTATGAATGCCAATAATTTCACCGGCTTTATATTGAAGTAATATTTCTGCCCCCTTGTTAAAATGGGTTATCAATCCATCTTTATCTGTTCCGATGATGGAAACATAGCCTGCGTTTAAAATGGTATTCAATTCCTCGTTCAATCTGTTTACCGCCTCTCGTGCATTTTTAGTTTCCGTTATGTCCTGGAAAACGCCATACAACCTTTTACAAATGCCTTTTTTAAATTCAGCCTGCCCAATTGCTCTCACCCATTTCAAATTCTTTTTGGCAGTAATGATCTCTAATTCTAAATCTAAATTTTTGTTATCATTGATCATTTCATTTAATGCCCGCATGACTTTTTCCTGGCTTTCACCCTCCCTGTAAAAATTAATACCTCCTTGCAAATCTGGTACGTAACCTGGTTCAACTTCATGAATTTCTTTTGTAATCCTGCTCCACTTAACCAGGTTGGCAACAAGGTCAACCTCCCAGGTACCAATTCTTGCTACGTCATTTGTTTTGTCTAATATCTCTTCAATATTTCTTTTTTCCCTTTCCTTTTCTTTCAAAATAGAGATATCGGCAGTGTACATAATCAATCCACCTATATCGCCTTCGGATATATACCACGGGCGAACATCCCATGTTATCCATTGCGTACTACCATCTGCACGTTCAAAAAAAGCCTCATCGCACTGGTTAATCTCCCCCTTTAAACATGCCTTGTGAATGGCTTTCCAGTCGTCGCCAATTTCAGGGAAGATGTGGTAGTGCGACTTGCCTAATATTTCTTTTCCCTGCAAGTTGTAGTCGTCTATCCATCTTTTTGATGCAGCCAGGTAACACATGTTTTTATCGAACATGGCAATTGCATTGGGTGCCTGCTGAACAAAAATTTTGTTACGTTCGTTACTCTCGTTCAACTGTGCCTTTGCCCTTGTTTCTTTGGTGATATCCCTGATGATCTTTGAAATGCTTACAATTTTCCCACTGCTGTTTCGTATGGGAGAAAGTGTTATCGAGATGTTTATACGAGTGCCATTCTTTTTATCCATCACGGTATCATATTGCTCTACCGTTTCTCCCTGTAATACTTTCGCTACCTGTTCTTTCTCTTCCGCTAACATCTCTGCAGGAAACAGAAGGGAAATATTTTGGCCCCTGATCTCCTCAAACGTGTAGCCGAGAAGTTTTTCCGCTCCCTTGTTCCAGGAAAGTATTTCACCCTCTATCGTTCGGCTAATGATTGCATCGGATGACGACTCAATGATTACTGCCATGTGGTTAATAAAAATCTCCTGTCTTTTTCTGCTGGTTATGTCTCTGATGGCAGCCGATACATAGGGACCATCGTCCAGTGTAATCGGATTCGTAGTGATCTCCACCGGAAACTCGCTTCCATTTTTATGAAGACCAAATAATTCCGGCGCCTTGTCGGTTGACGCTAAAAACGGGTTAGTGAACCAGCCTGCCTGTTCTTCGTTTTTGTTCATTCGCAGCCGTTCCGGCAGTAGCATGTCTGCATGCCTTCCCAGTAATTCCGTGCGGGAAAAACCAAACAACTTTTCGGTTTGTGCATTCACAATTTGTATCTCGCCTGCAGGGTTTACAATTACAATTGCATCGGGGGCCGTCTCTAACAAATTTTTAAATTTCCTTTCTGAAGAAGAGAGATCAATTTCAAGTTTCTTGATTTTGGAAATGTCTGCAATGTGTACGTAGAAGCCTCGTACCCTACCTTCAAGAACATCAGGGTAATAATTGGTTATGGTGTAAATGGCAGTGCCGTTGGGCAATTCAATTTCTCTTTCAAATTGTTGCACCTTTCCCGCCAAAACTCCTTCAACATAGGGTTTTATTTTATCAAAAGAATTCCCAAGCACCTCCGGCAACGTAACCTTATCCACCAGTTCATCCATTGAACGGCCAAACCATTCTATATAGGCATTGTTTGCAAAACGGCAAATCAAATGCTCATCCCAATAAGCCAGCATTGCACTCAGGTGATCCGACTGATAAAGGGTCGCCATTTGGGAGTACATTTTTTCCATATTTATTTTCCCGGTCTCAGGCATGGAATTTTCTTTTGATGTTTTGATATTTTTATAGGGGCTGGGTATTTTGTTTTGGCAATTGTATTATGCAATCGGATAACACTATTTAAAACCGGCGCATTTTTTACACTAGCCTATTGGGAATACTCCTGAATAGAAAACAACATGAAACATTTTACAAGTAACATTTTTGGATAATTGAGGGTGGGGATGATGGCCAATAAATAAATCTTTTTAATGATAAATGTAAAAACAAACCAACGAGTTGGGGAATATATTATCCAGTATTAAACAGACCACGTATAAATTAAAAAAACTATGAAGCAACTACTTACCATTACCACCCTGTCCATTTTTGCTTTCGCTAACCTGCAAGCACAGGATAACAGCATTACAGATCACCATGTTTCCGGCGGGTCAGATTCTTTTTTGGTGGCACCTTTATCGTACATACAAAATAAGCCAGTTAAGAACATCAGCGACAAATACCCAAGCCCATATAAAGTAACGTTTAAAAAAGATGCCCCGATTATAGGTGCAGGCGTTGCTCTAACCGTTTTAGGCGTTCATTTAATCGGGCAAAAAGATTCACTCACTAATGCCCAGCTTGCTACAAAAACGAAAGACAGGCTTCCCTTTTTTGATCGCGGCAATGCCGGGTTTTATTCAGTAAAGGCAGATGACGATAGCTATATCCCTTTTCAATATTCGTTTGCATTACCGGTAGTGATGGCATTGTTAAACAAAAACCAGCGGGAAAACATCGTTCCTGTACTTACGCTTTATGTAGAGACAATGGCTGTTACCGGTACCTTGTTTACTATGGCAACCGGAACCATTTACCGCAGCCGACCCTATGTTTATGGAACGATCGCCGATGCCGCACGGCGCAGGGAAAACGACTCACAGCGTTCGTTTTATGCAGGGCATACTGCAGCCACGGCCGCAGCAACCTTTTTTGCTGCAAAGGCTTTCCAGGATTTCAATCCCAACTCAAAACTTAAACCTATTGTTTGGGTGGTTGCGGCTGCTACGCCAGCCCTTGTTGGCTACCTTCGGTATAAGGCGGGCATGCACTTCCTAAGCGATAATATTTTGGGATACGTTTTGGGTGCCAGTGCAGGTATCCTTATTCCGGAATGGCATAAAACCAAACTCTCCAAAAAAGTAACCATAGTGCCTGAGGTGGGAAATGGTTACAAGGGTATGGCGGTATCGTACAAATTTTAAAAGCTTTTTTTCAAGCCAGCTCCTCACACATCAGCTCAAAGCTGCTAGCTATGGGTGTTTGTGGTTTGTATAAAAGCTATGATAACCCAGGCATACGCCGCTAATATTTAGTCCGTTCTGCCGATAAACAACGAGGGCTTTATTTTGACCTGAACTGTTTCATCCAGTATTAACCATCAAATATGTAACGACTACTTATATTTGACCGCAAAGGTCATCAATGAATTTTTTGCAGTTAATGAAGGTGGGGTTGGCAATTTTGCTGGATGCCTGGAACCAATACCGTTTTACCAAATCATTTATAAAGCCGCTGGTTCAAAAGCATTGCAATCGACTCGGCTACCAACTTTCAAAATCCGAGAAAAAGAAAGTCCTTTTTTATTATCCATTGTACACCGTTATAGCCTGTGGCGAAATGTACCTGGCATTAAAGGGTCGTGGAATTACACGTGGTGAGCGCCGCAGGTTAAGCCTGGTTGCTTCTATGGCAACGCGTTGCGACGACCTGATAGATGAACACGGTTGGACACGCGATCAAATATTTGAATTGCTTGCAAATCATTTTGAAGAAGATGGACTGGATAAGAAAGCACAATTATTAGTTGCCCTTAATAAAGAACTAAATAGCTTTTGGCCACTTAAACAGCCATACCTGCAACAACTGAAGCTGGCCCTGGAGTGGCAAAGCACTTCCGGGCAGCAACTCAATCCTACAATAAATCTCGATCAGATCGTAGATATATGCCGCAAAAAAAACGGTAATACATCGCTCATGTTTGCAACACTGCTTAACGAAGACTGGACGGAAGAAGAACGACAGTTCATTTACCAATCGGCCATGGTGGGTCAGCTAACCAACGACAGTTTTGATATTTGGGTTGATTCACATGCCGGCATCAACACGTTCATCAACCGCTCACCAACTATTGCTGCTGCCAAAAGTTTTTTTATTGACGAATGCAAAAAGCTGCATCGCGATGTAATGAATTGCGATGTGCCGGAAAGCCAAAAAAAAGAATGCATTCGCCGTATGAGTTGTATGCATGCATATGCACTGGTAGCGTTCGATCATTTGCAGGTGGCTGAAAATAAATATGGATTGCCCATGGATTGGAAAAAGCCAACAAGGCAGGAAGCTGTTACCGTCATGGCTTTCCTGAAAAACCAGTTGAAACTGTTGAAGTACATTCAGTGGTTAGCCAAACAATAAAT
>JANPIA010000306.1:0-6348 GCA_031424735.1 Segetibacter sp. | reverse complement strand
CTTTTGTATAAGTGTGTATTTCTTTTTCCAGCTCCTGTGGATCGATGGAATAGTATTGAAAAATGTTTTTGAGCCGGTCATCTTCAAAGGCAGGATCAACAAAGGGTGCTTCATGCACATTCGCTAACTGCCCCAGGTTATTGCCTGTAAGTATTTTACTGTTGCGAATATTTTCGGGCAAAGCATCTACTCCTATGCCCAATTGCGTGTTCGGTTTTTCAACCCTGAATAAATTATCTGCATCCACCTTGCAATACCAGTCGCCACCCAGCCGGGCTACGTGGTTTATTTTACGCTGATCTATTTTTCCATCGTCCCCTAAAATGCTTTCATCAACATGCATGGTAAGTATTTCTGCAAACACCAATTGCCCCGCACCACCTTGTTCGCCCAGGCTTTTTACTTCAATCACCTTACATTCAAATTTTATTTTCGATTCCCTCACCATTGGTGGTTTTACCAATGTTGCGGGCTGCATGGTAAAGCCTGCTTTTTTAAATTCGTTTTGCTCTTTAGGGTATTCGCAACTGGCAAGACTTACCTGTTGCACCATGTTATAGTCTACCATATTTATGACCACCTCGGGTACCTCTAAAACGTTTTGTAGTGTATGCTTGGTAGTGTTATCGCGCACCCTGCGTGCGGGGCTAAATATTACAACAGGCGGATTTGTGGAGAACATATTAAAGAAGCTAAAAGGGCTAAGGTTAACGTAGCCGTCTTTGTCAATTGTGCTTGCAAAACAAATAGGACGCGGCGCTATGGCGTGTTGAAGCCAGTGTTGTTTATCCAATGCCGGCTGGGATGCTATGTCAACCGTTTTCATAGCGGCGAAGCTACGGGATGTTTGAAATAGTTTTGCGTGGAGCAGGTGTTACCGCGAAGGCGCGGAGTTTCTTTGCGTCTCTCCGAGTCCGCGGTTATATTCATTTGTAAAAATGGATGTTATCCTTAGGCGCAAAGGCGCAGAGGTTTTTTGGAGATTTCTTTAGTTCATTGCAGCACGAACATTCGCTATCATTTCGGCTTTTGCCCAATCATCTTTTGTATCGATGTTTACATGCCACTGGTTTTGCGATTCGAGATAGGTGATTTTATTCCCGTACAAATTTTTATGCTCCTTTATAACTTCTGTTCTGAAAACATATACACTGCCATCGCGTGCAAAAGCTGGAGGTAATAGCTGCCTTGAAGGAATGAGTTTTTCATCGCCGGTTGCAATTTGCATAAAACCGGATCCATCGGCCTCAAAAACCCAGTGTGGATTGTACTGGTGCGGCACCTGCATTACCGAGCACAGGCTATCTGCACCGGTTTCAATCAGTCGTTGAATGCATTCGTCAATAAATCCTTCGTTTCTGAATGGGCAGGTTGGTTGCAGCAGGCAAATAAGGTCAAAATGTTCATCAATGCTTTCAAGAAATTCTATTGCATGCAGCACAACATCGTAAGTGGGCGTATGATCGAGTGCAAGGTGTTCGGGACGTATAAAGGGAACTTCAATATTGTGTGCAAATGCAGTTTGAGCAGCTAAGGCATCGTTGGTACTAATAATGATCTTCTGCAGATTGACAGCCTTATGTGCACTTTCAAACGTGTACTCCAGCAACCTTTTTCCGTTAAGCGGTTTTACGTTCTTGCCAGGCACTCCTTTCGATCCCGACCGGGATGGTATCAGGCACAGGTTTCTCATGTTGAAAGTTTAGGATTTTGGAATGACGAAGTTGCACGTTAGCCAATACTTCCGCTATCTGTTCCCCCGCATCGCCATTGCCATAAACGCAGGAACGGGCGGGCTTATTATTGCATAACCAAAACAAAACAGCGCTGATGATCTCCTGCTGGTTGTAATCAACATCTATAACATTGTTTCCGCGTAGCCGGCCCATTTGCCTGTTGCCAACGTTGATAACCGGTACTCCTAAAAATGAGCATTCTCTTATACCCATACTGGAGTTGCCAATAAGGCAATGCGCATTGTAAACAAGCCGTAAAAAATCTTTGGGGTTCATATTGTTGAAAAACTGAACATTCGACATATCATAGTTTTCGCGGTAATAGCGAATGGTTTGCGATACCGCGTCGTTACCCGCATCTGCATTTGGGGCAAACCAAAAAGTAGTCAGTCCTAATTTTTTTACAGCCTGAAGGGTTTCTTCCACCTGAAATTTTGCCTGTTCATATTCGGTAGTAACTGGGTGTTGCATTACCACCACATAACCTTTTGAGTAATCAGGCTTGTCGCCACTGCCGCCATATTTTTTATATGGATTAAAAGTGAGCCGCGGGTTTTCCATTACTTCTGCTGCAAGATCGATGGATGGGCAACCCGTATTGAAAACAAACGATTCATCTTCCCCAAGGCTCTCCACAACTTCTTTTGCACGGGCATTACAAACCAGGTGTACATCGGCAAACTTTGTATTGGCATGTCGCACTTCTTCATCAATACTACCGGGGATCTCACCGCCCTGCAAATGAATCAGCGGTATGTTTTGATATGCTGCTGCAATGGAAACGGAAATGGTTTCAAACCGGTCGGCAATTACCATTACCGCGTCAGGTTGCAACCTGAAGAAAACGTTGGATAATTCGATGAGTGTTAGCCCAACCGTTTTAGGCATTTGGGTGATGTTTTCACCATCGAGCACTGTATAGGAGCGTTCTGTTATTTCAAATCCATCATCTTTTAAAATATGATCGATGTTGCCATATTTATTTAAAAGTGCCGGACCTGCCAGTACAATTTGCAATTCGAGCTGCGGATGTTGCTTAATAGCCTGCAGCGCTGTTTTTACCCTGCTGTAGCTGGGTCGTGCAGTAATTACTACACAAATCTTTCGTTTGCCAGTCATAGACTATTGGATGTGATCAGCCGTTATAAAATCCCACTTTGCCATGTTCTCTTTTATTCGCTTTCCTATTATTTGCTGATAATCTTTTGCAGGTATTCCAAAACCAGCAGGTTTTTTTGCTTCCAGATCGTTTAGCGTTACCACGTGTCCGGTAGAAACCGGCTTATTGATAGCCAGCGATTTTCCAAACATTTTTTTTAGTGTTTCACATTCACCGGCAAATAAATCCTTTTGATGGTTGCTGTTGATAGATTGCCGTATTTGTTTTATGCCGCTCACTAATCTATCCACATCTCTTACCTCAACGGAAGCAGTCGCATCGGGTCCAAACATTTTCTTATCGAAAACAACATGAAATTCCACCAGGTCGGCGCCGAGTGCCGTGGCAGCCAGGCTGGCAAAAATGTCGCCGCTGTGGTCAGAAAAACCTACGGGTATGTTATAACGGTTTTTTAATACGCTTATTATATCAAGCCCCCATTGCAGCGGGTTTGCCGGGTAAGAAGTAGTGCATTGCATAACCGAGAGTGGCACTTTTTCTCTTACTAAATCGACCGCACTATCCAGCTCGTTATAGCTGCTCATGCCCGAAGAAAGTATAACGGGTTTACCGGTACGGGCAATTTTATCCAGCAACAAATGATTGATTATTTCGCCGGAGCCTACCTTATATTTTTTTACGTTGAGATTTTCCAACAGGTCAACTGCTGCGCAGGAAAAGGGAGAAGAAAGAAATTCTATACCTGCATTATCGCAATGGTCTTTTACCTGTTTCCATTGCTCAATGGTTAGTTCCATTCGTTTCCAGTAGTCGAAGCGGGTTTTATCTACATAGCTAAAAGGCTTGCGGAAGGGTTCATGTTCGCTGCTTTCTGCTTCAGCAATATGGGTCTGAAATTTTATTACATCCACTCCTGTAGTGGCTAATGCATCAATATAGGAATGAAGAATACCCACGCTGCCATCGTGCGCCTGGGCTATTTCTGCTATAATCATAGAACGGATTTCTATGCACTATAACGAAGTTGGAGGGGAAATATTGGCGGCTGGATTTTTCACCGCGGAGAACGTGAGATGCAAAGGTGGCGCAGAGATAGGTGGAGTTAAAATTTATAAACAATTCTTCGAAAGCCATCTTTAACAAGTGTGACATTAAAATTTACCAGGTATCCTAGATGTTTGCCGTAAAGTTTAAGGTAAGTTATGAGTTGAGCTTCAAATACAGGATGCATCATGTCTGTTGCTTTTGCTTCAATAATTATTTCATTTTCAACAAGCAAATCAATGGCATAGGCTTTTCCTAAATCAACTCCTTTATAATTTAGATGCACGGGCACCTGCGACTTTACATTCAATCCACGTAATTCGAGTTCTCTTTTCAAACTCACTTCATAGGCACTTTCTAAAAGGCCGGGTCCCAACTCTCTATGCACAGTTATGCATGCATCCAAAATAATGCCTCCAATCTCATTCAAACTGTCTCTCGTCATAAACTCAGCGTTAACTCATGTAACTCATGTTCTCTGCGGTGAAAATCTATTTCTTCTTTGCTAAAATAGAAAATTCACTATCCTCCCTTACCATTGTATTACTCAAAACACCCAGTCCTTCTATTTCCATTTCCACCACATCCCCTTCTTTCAGCCACTGCTCCTCATAGCTGGCATCATTTAATTTCCCGGTTCCATTCAACTCCAGAAAGCAGCCAGTGCCTACCGTACCGCTGCCGATCACATCGCCGGCATACAGGTTTACACCATAAGCCGCCCGCTCTATAATTTCGGCAAACGTCCAGTCCATATCCCCCACATTTCCTTCGCTCACCTGCACACCGTTTACCTTGCAGGTCATTTTTAAATTCCAGCTTTTACCAACGTGGCCGGTCTTTGCCGGTATTTCATATTGCTCTAACTCATCCAACGTAACCAGCCACGGCCCAATTACTGTGGCAAAGTCTTTTCCTTTAGCCGGGCCAAGGTTCAGGAGCATTTCTTCCATTTGCAGCTTTCGTGCGCTCAGGTCGTTCATGATCATTAACCCGCCAATGTATTCATCGGCATATTCGGCTTGTATGTTTCTGCCGGGCCTACAAATCACCACAGCACATTCCAGCTCAAAATCTAATTTCTCAAAATGGTCGGGCATAAGCATCACATCGCCGGTACCTTGTATGCTGTGATGGTTGGTGAAATAAAAGATGGGGTACTGATCAAACTCTGGTATCATATCAACCTTGCGGTTACGGCGCGCTGCCGCTACGTGCTGGCGAAAGGCATAACCATCGCGGCAACTGGTAGGGAAAGGTATGGGTGCAATTACCTGAACATCTTCAATAGGTGTACCCCTGTCTTCCCCAATTCTTCCATCGAGTATCGCTTCATAACTTTGCTGCAACAGCGGAAAAAGGTCTTCCCAATATTGAAGCAACATACTCATGGTGTTCGGTAAATCGGGGTGCAATACATCCAGATCGTATAAAAATCCATCGGCATAACAAGCTAGTCTTTCGTTGCCGGCATCCAGGTAGGTTACTAATTTCATAAAGCAAATTTTTAGTGGGGCGAAGATATTGTATCGAAGGAAGCTATTTACCGCAGAGAGCAGGAGAAATGGAGCTAACGCTGAGTTAGTATTTTGGCTCTGCGATTACTCTGCACCTCTCGTCTCTGCGGTAAAAAAACAGTGCTTACATTTAATCATCATGAAAAAGCGTTCCAACTTACTTTACCTGCTGGTAACACTGCTATTGTTTTCTTATAAAGATGAACCGCGGCAATGGATACGTATAAACCAACTTGGATACACGCCCGGCGGCCTAAAGGTGGCAGTTTGGTGCAGTAAGGACAGCGCATCAATCTCTGCTTTTGATCTCATTGATTCCGCTTCAGGCAAAAGTGTTTTACGGCAAGCCGCCGGCAAAAATTTTGGCATGTACGGACCTTTTAAAACCAGCTATCGTTTCAATTTTTCATCGTACCAAAAACCCGGTACTTATTATTTAATGGCGGGCAAAGCTGTTTCGCCCACATTCAATATTGACAACAATGTATACAAATGTGCTGCTGATTTTTGCCTGCAGTACATGCGGCAACAGCGCAGTGGCTTCAACCCTTTTTTAAAAGACAGTTGCCATACGCACGACGGTTATACCATGTATGGACCAATGCCAGACAGTACACACATCGATGTATCGGGTGGATGGCACGATGCCTCGGACTACCTGCAATATGCTTCTACATCTGCCAATGCAACCTATCATTTACTGGCTGCGTACCGCGATTTCCCAAAAGTGTTTGGCGATGAAAAATCCGCCAATGGACTGGACGGGAAAAACGGCCTACCTGATGTTGTGGATGAAGCGCAGTGGGGATTGCAATGGTTGTTGAAAATGCATCCGCGAACCGATTTGATGTTTAACCAGTTAGGCGACGACCGCGATCACATGGGAATGCGCATTCCAAAAGAAGACAGCTTTTACGGAAAAGGTTTTGAA
>JANPIA010000305.1:0-13727 GCA_031424735.1 Segetibacter sp. | reverse complement strand
CGAGTTTCTTTTGCAATGGGTCGGCTTCCACTACGCTTTGCTGCATAATCTGCCGGATGCGGCCGTACCGCTGCAGTATCTCTTCCGCCTGCATTTTGGTAGGGTTAAACTTGTTGTCTGTCTCAATCTGTTCTATCTGTGCCTGTACATCGCCAGCAAGTGGAAAATGCTCATGGTTTATCAGGTAGTGAACCGACTCGTAATCGCCCATATGGGGGAACAACAACTGAACACCTTTTATAGAACCTTCCGCCAGGTTGCGTATGCCAATAAAATCTTTAACCGGTGGTTTATATTGTTTGGCAGTTTGAGAAAGCGCACGTTTCAATTGTGTAAGTCCTTTGTTCTTTCGGGGGTTTACCGGTATAACTGCCACGCCCAACTCTATTTCCAACTCCTCAACGTCTATTTCAATACCTCTCTTTTTGGCGAGGTCCATCATGGTAAGTGCAACCACAACCGGCACTTTCAAATCGATGATCTGCGTACAAAACAGGAGGTTGCGTTTCAAATTACTCGCGTCCGCAACAAGCACTACCATATCGGGTTTCACCTCGCTGTCAACATTCATCAACACTTTATACGAAACCCATTCATCGGCACGCCGAGGGTATAAACTGTACGAGCCCGGCAGGTCAATAAGCTTAACAGGCACGTCGTCATCCAATAAAGTAGTACCTGTTTTTTTATCCACCGTAACGCCGGGGAAGTTGCCCACTTTTTGGTTGAGCCCGGTTAACGCATTAAATAACGACGATTTGCCGCTGTTAGGGTTGCCAACCAAGGCTATATTTAATACGGTACGAGACATTATAACGGCTGCAAATGTAGATTGCCACCATTTAGCAGCGTTACGAAATCGGGAGATAGATTTTGTAGCCAGCAGTAGTTCAATGTGCGCCGATGGTTGCGTCGCACCGTTCATCGCCAAATCATTGGGTATCGGTTTAGCGAATAGTGAACTACTGCAAAGCTCTAAAAAGCAACCCGGCGTAAAAGGATGATCTATTATTCCCCTATCCAATTTCTTAAACCAAATGAAAGCCGTTACCTCCATCATCGAAAATATGTAGCTGCATCCTTTCCTACTTTCTATTGAACGGCATTACATTTGCTTTCTCTCCCTGCTATAAATAATAATTTATGAAGAAGTGGTTGTTCCTGTTTTTATTTACACCCTTATTTACTGAAGCCCAAAGCAAGAAACAGAAGCGAGCACTCGAGGTTCAGCGCAAGGCTGATGAAGTGATCATTAACAATCTGAAAGCCCATATACAATTTCTTGCCGACGACCGGTTGGAAGGCCGCCGCGCCGGCTCAAAAGGCGAAGAGCTGGCAATGAGATATATCAGCGCCCAATTTAAACAGATCGGTCTTCAGCCAAAAGGCAGCCAGGAATATGCACAGCCTTTTGATGTTGATGAAGGAAAAAAAATTGAAAGCAGCACCTATTTAAAGTTAAACGGAAACCTGTTAGAATTGCAAAAGGAGTTTATACCACTCGCATTTTCGGCAAATAAAAAAGTAAAGGGCAGCGCGGCAATGGCCCTACGCGAATCTGGCGAACCCTGGTTTGTAGATGTTAAGGAGTGGCTTGAAACCAATCGCGACAATCCTCATTACAACATAAATGAAGCATTGCAACAGGAAGCAGTAAAGCTTGGCGATAAGGGTGCTTCGGCGGTTTTTGTTTTCAACAGCGGAAACCTTGTTGATAATATCTCTTTCATAAAAAACGACCAGGCACCTAGTGTAAAAATACCGGTCGTTTTTCTTAACAAAGAAGGGGAGAAAAAATATTTGCAGGACAAGTTTGCGACGCTCGATATTGAAACGAACGTTACCATTAAAGAAAATAAACGCAGGGCAAATAATGTGGTGGGTTACTTAGACAATGGCGCCACAAACACTATTATCGTTGGCGCTCATTACGATCACCTCGGTTATGGCGAAGATGCCAATGCATTGGATACGGGTAAAGTAATACACAACGGTGCCGACGACAATGCCAGCGGAACAGCCGCTTTAATTGAACTGGCTAAAATGTTGGTCGCTTCAAAAAGTAAAAGCAATAATTATTTATTTATTTGCTTTTCTGCTGAAGAGCTGGGTTTGCGCGGAAGTAAATACTGGATTGAAAACGCCACCATTAATACCCCTACAAATTACATGGTAAATATGGATATGGTGGGGCGATACAGCGCCGATCGGAAACTTACGATCGGTGGATTTGGTACATCGCCGGTATGGAGCACCGTGCTAACTGCTGCAGCCGATAAAAACATAGAGGTTAAGTTTGATACCACCGGTGGTGGCCCCAGCGATCATGCTTCCTTTTATCGTAAGGATATACCGGTTTTATTTTTCTTCACCGGTAGCCACAGCGATTATCATAAAGCCACCGACGATCATGATAAGATAAATTACGACGGCGAACTGCAGATCATTAAATATGCACAGCGAATAATTGAAAGTACCGACGCAAAAGGAAAGCTGGCATTTACTAAAACAAAGGAGCCGCAAATGGGTAGTTCCAGCCAGTTTAGTGTTAGCTTAGGTGTTATACCCGATTATGCCTATTCCGGCAGCGGCTTACGTATAGATGGTGTAAGCCCCAAACGTTTAGCCGAAAAAATTGGTTTGCAGGCCGGTGACATTTTGATGCAGTTAGGCGATTATAAAATTAGCGAGATAAACAGCTATATGCAGGCGCTCGGCAAGTTTAAAAAGGGCGACAAAACAGTTTTACGGTTTAAAAGAGGCACATCGGAGAAGGATGCAACAGTGGAATTTTAAAAAAATAAAAAAGGAACAAATATGAAAACTTTAGTGGTTAAAATAACAGATAAAAGCAAGTACGATTTTATAGTTGAGCTGCTTAATTCATTCGACTACCTGGAAGTAAAGGATAAGAAGGAACTCAGCAAAGAGGACAAAAAATTATTGAAAAAAAATAAGAAGTCTTTTAACGAAGTAGACATGCAGAGACCTCATAAAAAAATAAAGCCTTCCGAAGATTTACCAGCCGAATTATAAGCATTAAGCCCGATCATCTATTTAAATGAAACTACAGCTCGATAACGAATTGCTGGCAGAAGACTTTTTTAGCGATACCCGTCTGCTTTGTATTATGGCTTCAATAAAAGATTATTCTTTTTGCTGGCAGTTGAATAGTTTTCTGGGCTACTACTTCCGGTTTAATACCGATGTGGAAATACAGATAAGGAAAAAGACGCGCACTTATTATTTTTCAGTATATCACTTTCCTGAGCCCAACAGCCCGCTAACGCATTTTATTTATGTAAACCAAAACGATGGGGAATACCTCTTGCCCGAATTCAAGCACATGGATTTTTTATGGCTGATGAAGTACGATTTGGTGGACGATTCAAAATGCCTGGGTATAAGCGCATCCATAAAATCGATCAACAAGGTGCAGATGGTTGCGGAGCTTACTAACGAGAAAATTAAAAGTAAGCAGCGGCTGATTTTCTGAACCGGTGACCGGTATATACATCACCAGATTTTCTGATCAAGTTTCATAGATGCCTTGCCTTAACAATTCTTTTCACCCACTATTAATTTAATATTATGTGGACCGAAGCTGACAACAAACTCTATAAAAAATTCCAGTTTAAGAATTTTGTAGAAGCATTTGCCTTTATGACCAGCGTAGCACTTGAAGCTGAAAAAATGAACCATCATCCTTTGTGGACGAATGTTTATAATACAGTTGAAATTTGGTTGAGCACCCACGATGCCGGCAACACCGTTACCGAAAAAGATCATAAACTGGCAAAAAGGATTGATGCATTAGTATGATGAGAGGCCTGAACTTTTTCGGTTTTTGCAAAAATATTTCAGGAGGGCTATAAACGAAACAATGGTCCATACACCTTCTAAAATAACAAAGGGGAAATAGCGAATGAGATAGGATGCTAAACATGCCAGCCCGGCACCTATCAGGTTCAATAAGATATAAGTTAACGCGTTTTGCGAAACTTTCCCGGTAAGGTTGAGCAGGTAAGCCAGTAGTAAAATGGCAACACCCGTCAGTCCAATCCAGTCGCTGAAATTTAAATGCATCGGTTCCCGTTAAGTTTTATCAACCTTATTTTTCCGGGCTATTCATCACCGTTACCACCTTGTATTCTTTCTTTATTATCCTACCAATTGGTGTAATGAAATCTGCCAGGCCAAATTGCCCGAACAATTCTTTTACCTCTTCCAGTGCTTCCTCATTCACGGCTACCAGCAAGCCTCCGTTGGTTTGCGGATCAGGTAGAATGTTGTTAGCATCACTTACATCAATCCCGTTATCATAACCCACCTTATGCCCGTAGCTTTCCAGGTTTCGTTTAGTGGCGCCCGGCATAATGCCCTGCGATAAATACTCCATTACACCATCAATAAACAAGAGCTCATCGTAGTAAAGCGAAGCACTTAAACCACTTCCCTCCGCCATTTCAACCAGGTGACCAAGTAAGCCAAAACCGGTAACATCCGTCATGGCATTTACGCCTTTGATTTTGCCAAGTGCTTCGCCAACTTTATTTAGTGTGGCAAGTTGTTGTACCAGGTTAGTAGCATGGTTTGTAGTAAGTACACCCCGCTTTTGTGCGGTGGCCATTACACCAACACCCAATGGTTTTGTAAGAAATAAATGATCGCCTATGCGGGCTGTATTATTTTGTTTAAGATGATCAATGTTTGTTATTCCGCTTACTGCCAGTCCAAAAATAGGTTCAGGGTTATCAATGCTATGCCCCCCGGCTAAGGGGATACCCGCTTCGGCGCAAATACTTCGGCTTCCTTCAATAATTTTTTGTGCCACCTCCGGTGGAATTTTACCAATAGGCCAGCCCAATATTGCAATGGCTAAAATGGGTTTGCCACCCATAGCATACACATCGCTGATAGCGTTGGCGGAAGCTATCCTTCCAAAATCAAACGCATCATCCACAATAGGCATAAAAAAATCGGTGGTGCTGATGAGCGCCATTCCATTGCCAATGTCGTAGGCTGCAGCATCGTCTTTGCTGTGGTTGCCAACTAATAATTTGTTGTTATCCGGGGCAGTAAAGTTGCTTTGTAAAATTTGCTCGAGCACGTTGGGTGCTATTTTACATCCACACCCGCCCCCGTGCGAAAATTGGGTTAGCCGTACTGGTTCATTCATGTATTTGTTGTTGAAATTTATTTAAAATTAATTGAGCATTTGCCTGGTGCGATACCTCATTTGCGGTAACCTCCATAATCCGGCTAGCAAAATTATCACGACTGGAAAGTCCTTTTTTGTACCACTTATCGTAGTAGTGCAGCAGTATGCGAAAACATTCCTTCAGGTTGTCTTCAAGCAAATGGTTAATGGCAGTTTTAGTTTCCAAACCACCAAGTCGCTTTTTTATTCGAACGATTGCGTTGAGTATTTGCTCCTGGTCGCCTTTGCCATAGCCTTCTACAATATGATCGAGCCGTTGTTCAAAAGGTATGTCGAGAAAATACACGGGCTGCATACGCATTTGTTTCCATAAAGCGGCGGGTATATTGTTGTTACCGATACGCTGGCTTTCATCTTCAAGCCAGATGGAGCTGGCAAGGGAAGAATTGTTGATTGTTGATGGTTGATCGTTGGCCCGAGAAGAAGTGTTGACGGTTAATGGGTAGTAACTGTCAGCCGTAGTCTGTAAGCTGTCATTCTCCTTGTTCTTGCTGTCATCTGTCATCAGCCAACTGTCATCTTTAAAAGACTTCGCCAGGTCAGCGGCCAGCAGGTTCTCAAACATTTCCTGCGATGGTTGTGGTGGTTGGCCGATGGCGCCAAAAGCAGATCCTTTGTGATTGGCAATCCCTTCAAGGTTGATGATGGTTGCGCCGTTTTTTTTCATTTGCTGTAGAATATATGTTTTGCCGCTACCTGTATAGCCACCCAGGATATTGAAGCGGTATTTTTTTTCAAACTGTCGCATAACCCAGTTTCGATAGGCTTTGTAGCCACCGGCAAGTGTGTAAACCTTTAGTCCATATAAATCGAGTAGCCAGGCAACACCTGCGCTTCGCATGCCGCCCCGCCAGCAATGTATTAGAACTGTTGATGGTTGTTTGTTGGTGGTTGTTTGTTGTTTGTTGGTCGGAGCAGTATCTGTCTTCAGCCAACTGTTATCAGTCAACTTTTCCCTAACTGTCAACTTCTCCTTACCTGTCATCTGCCAACTGTCAACTGTCAACTTTTCTACCTCTTCCACCATTTGAACCATCTTTTTACCAAATATTTCCAGCCCGATTTTAATGGCACGTTCGCGGCTTTCCTGTTTGTAAGCGGTGCCCACAATTTTTCTTTCGTCGTTGGTGAATAATGGAAGGTTATGGGCGGATGGAATATGCGCATGGATGTATTCGCCGGGAGAGCGAACATCAATAACAGCGTGTTGTTGCGCCAGCTTTACAAACTCATCAATATTTATTTTTTGAATAGCCACAAAGCGCAAACCTACACCAAAGGCCTCAACCCCAAAAAGGTTGTTTATGAATTATAAGTGTTGGGTGAAATTGAAGAACTACCGACGGGTATCTGGGTGTGAAATGACGCTATGGAATACCAACTATGAACTGAGCGTAGCCACTGAAGATGCCTGCAGCGAAAATGCCGGTAACAAAAAAACCACCCGCTAAGGTGGCTTTTTCTAAATTCTAAATACTATTATCTAAATACATTCCTACCCATTCATACTAGCTAAAAACTCTACATTATCTTTTGTTCCTCTCATTCTTTTAAGCAACTCATTCATTGCTTCCTCGGTATTCATATCGTTTATGTACAAACGTAAAATATTCATACGCTGCAAGGTTTCCCTGTCTAGCAACAGGTCGTCGCGGCGGGTTGAAGAGGATACCAGGTCGATGGCAGGGAATATACGCCTGTTTGCAAGGCGGCGATCCAACTGTAATTCCATGTTGCCGGTTCCTTTAAATTCTTCAAATATTACCTCGTCCATTTTGCTGCCTGTTTCAATTAGGGCGGTGGCTAAAATGGTTAACGAACCTCCATGTTCAATTTTACGGGCAGCTCCAAAAAACTGTTTTGGTTTTTGCATGGCATTGGCTTCAACACCACCACTCAAAACCTTTCCGCTGGATGGCGCCACCGTATTGTGCGCCCTTGCCAAACGGGTAATACTGTCAAGCAATATCACCACATCGTGACCGCACTCAACCAGGCGCTTTGCCTTTTGTAACGCTATGGTTGAAACTTTTACGTGTTTCTCAGCAGGCTCATCAAAAGTAGAAGCGATCACCTCGGCCTTCACGCTGCGCTCCATATCGGTTACTTCTTCGGGGCGTTCGTCTACAAGTACAACCATTAAATAACACTCGGGGTGGTTAGCAGCAATGGCATTAGCAACCTCTTTAAGCAGCATGGTTTTACCAACCTTTGGCTGAGCAACTATCAATCCACGCTGACCTTTTCCAATGGGTGTAAACAGGTCGATAATACGCGTACTAAAGTTGGTGGATGTTGTAAACAGGTTCAACTTTTCGAACGGGAACAACGGAGTTAAATAATCAAACGGCACACGATCTCTAACTTCTTCGGGTCCTTTGCCGTTGATGGTTTCTACTTTAAGTAAGGCAAAATATTTTTCACCCTCTTTTGGCGGGCGAACAGATCCGTAAACCGTATCGCCGGTTTTTAAGCCGAAAAGTTTTATTTGCGAAGGGGATACATATACGTCGTCGGGTGAGGATAGATAATTATAATCTGAAGAGCGAAGAAAACCGTACCCGTCGGGCATCATTTCCAATACACCTTCACTTTGAATAACGCCGTCAAACTCTATGTTAAATGAAACTTCCCTTCGTTGTTGCTGTTGAGGAAAGCGATGTTGGGGTGGAGCTATCACCGGTGCACCATCCAAAGCGGTTTGTGCTTCGGTAGCAGGGGTTGACTGTTTGTTGCCATCACCCGGTTCTTTAATTTCGGGAGTATCGTTTACATTTTCCGCTGCAGTAGGTTCGTCTTCCTTTGCTTTTGGTTTACGTCCGCGTTTTTGCACAGGGTTTCTTGAATTATCGTTTAAGGGTGCAAAGCTTTCGGTTTTAGAAGCGTTGATTTCATGGGCGGCTACCGGTTCTCCCCCAGACATTACTTCTGCTTCTTCCAAAGAATTACTGGTACTGGCTTTTACAATTCGTTTACGCTTGCCTTTTTCGGCCGCTGGCTCTTTTGTTTCGCTGGCGGCTTCAGCCTGGCGATCAACAATTTTAAAAATAAGGTCTTGTTTTTCTAATTTTTTTGCATGGGGAATGCTCAACTGATCAGCTATGTCCAATAGTTCAGGGACAAGCATGTCATTTAATTGCGAGATGTCGTACATAAATATTTTTGAAAGTTAAAACTCAAAACATCCAATAGTAAAAGGAAAATATTTGAATAAAATTGAAATGGGAAAAATCCTGAAAACTGACGAGTTAAAAGAGTAGTTACGACTTATCAGTGCTGAATTCCAATGCAAGTTTACGCTACTATTTTGTAAAACAAAAAATTTTCAATTGATTTTGCCATAGTATTGGCTTGCTGAGCCTTGTTTGTATTGAATGATGGTATATCCAAAACAGTTTTCGTGCCACCGGTTATTTTATTTGTAAAGGGGTCAATCCACAACTTTACCTTGGTGTGGATGAGTGTTTAAGGCAATTAATACACATTCCCATCTCCCCTTATCTTTGGCCAATTAATAAAACACGATGTTTAATAAAAGAGTGAAGATAAAAGACCTGTTGACCAGAGATGAAACAGGTGTGGAAGTAACCGTGATGGGTTGGGTACGAACTTTTCGTAACAACCAGTTTATTGCATTAAATGATGGCAGTACCAACAACAACCTGCAAGTGATGGTAGCTTTGGGTTTACTGGATGATGCTATGTTGAAAAGAATAACCACCGGGGCTTCCTTAAAAGTTACCGGTGAAGTAGTAGCCTCCCTGGGTAAGGGACAAAAACTGGAGTTGAAAGCAACGTCGCTTGAAATATTAGGCGACAGCGATGCAGAGAAGTATCCCCTTCAACCCAAAAAACACAGCCTTGAGTTTTTGCGGGAAAAAGCCCACCTGCGTTTTCGCACCAATACTTTTGGGTCGGTTTTTCGCATCAGGCATTCACTTGCATTTGCCACGCATAAATTTTTTAACGATAAAGGATTTTTATACCTGCATACACCTATCATTACATCATCAGATGCAGAAGGGGCTGGTGAAATGTTTAGGGTAACAACCCTTCCTTTTGATAACCCACCACGCAACGAAGATGCGAGCATCAACTTTAAAGAAGACTTTTTTGGTAAGAGCACAAACCTAACCGTAAGCGGCCAACTGGAAGGAGAGTTGGGGGCGATGGCTTTTAGCGAGATATATACATTCGGTCCAACGTTTAGAGCAGAGAATTCCAACACGGCAAGGCATCTTGCCGAGTTTTGGATGATAGAACCCGAAATGGCCTTTAACGATATAGAGGATAACATGAACCTTGCAGAAGAGTTCATTCGTTACCTAATACAATATGTTTTTGATCATAACAGGGAAGACCTTGAGTTTTTAAACCAGCGCCTGCTGGACGAAGAAAAGCAAAAGCCGCAGGCAGAACGCAGCGAACTTGGATTGATTGAAAAACTCGAATTTGTGCTGAACAACAATTTTGAACGCATTACTTATACCGATGCCGTCAATATTTTGATTGAAAGCCCTGCGTATAAAAAGAAGAAATTTACGTACGATGTAAAGTGGGGCATCGACCTGCAAAGTGAGCACGAGCGATACCTGGTTGAAAAGCATTTTAAAAAACCAGTAATTGTAACCGGCTATCCAAAGGAAATAAAAGCATTTTATATGCGGCAAAACGATGATGGTAAAACGGTAGCCGCTATGGACATACTTGCACCGGGTATTGGAGAGATCGTGGGCGGATCGCAGCGAGAAGAGCGACTGGATAAACTGGAGCAAAGAATGAAAGAAATGGATTTGCCTGTAGAAGAAATGAGCTGGTATTTAGATACGAGGAGATTTGGTACAGTACCACATGCCGGCTTTGGTTTGGGTTTTGAAAGAATGGTGTTGTTTGTAACGGGTATGACGAACATACGCGATGTGATTGCCTTTGCACGAACACCAAAGAATTGCGAATTTTAATAGCAGCAGCCAATAATTTAAAAGCAATAGAATTTCATTTTTGCAATTTGGCTTAAGAACATATATTTGCAGCCCCGCAAGGGAAAAGGAGGTGCGGTAGCTCAGTCGGTAGAGCAAAGGACTGAAAATCCTTGTGTCGGCGGTTCGATCCCGCCCCACACCACTTATAAAGATCACAGAGATGTGGTCTTTTTTATTTTTGAAACATAATGCAAGTGTAGTGTTTTCTTTTATTTGCCAATCCGCTCGTCCCCGGTTTTTATCAATTCGCAAGCAGCCTTAACCCTTCTTTCAAAATCTTCCAAATCTTCACTAATGAATATCCAGCTATCGGTAGAACCATCTAAATCGAACTGCATTTTTGAATGATGAATTTCGTTTTGCAATGCTGTTATAAATTGAGGTTGCGTGGCTAAAAAAACTCCATTGAACTCAGGTTGCAACGATTTATCTCTTAAGAAAAAAATCATTTTATGCTGATGATACAGTGCGTAGCAACCGAACATTTTTCTAATTATGGGGCGTACCGGGTAAAGGTATCTCAACACAAACTGGTAGGGAATTGTAAAATTTGTATTGGCTGAAAGTGCCATTGAATTATTGCTGATGTTTGCATTGAAGTTATCTCTTATCAACAACTTTACCTGATGCTGATATACAATGTTACTACCAAAGTGGAACCTTCTGTTGCAGAAGAATGGGTTTGCTGGATGAAAGAAATTCATATGCCGCAAGTGCTGGCAACCGGTTGCTTTGAGCGTTGTCAACTTTTAAGGTTGCTTGATGTGGACGATGAACATGGACCGACCTATGCTGCCCAGTATTATGCAAACGACATGGTCGGTTACAGCGAATATTTAAACCAATTTGCTCCATCCTTCAGACAGGATGTTTTTGACAGGTGGGGCGATAAATGCATAGCATTTAGAAGCCTGATGGAGGTTGTGGACTAAATGTGGAAATTAAATAAAGAACTTTTTGACAATGATAAATCATTTGTATATTACCCAAACCCGCATGAATACTGCATTTCGTGAGGTTGATTGCTGAAACCCTTGCCGGCGGCGGATTGCAGCGGTTCACTCCTTTTTACTTTTAAAGGCAGGCTATAATAAAATGCCCCAAAACCCTTATTCCATGCGGTTTTCATAAAAATACCTTTCGGTGTAAAAACTAAAATCATTTTGAAGTATGATAAAAGCTGATAAATTTGTCGCGTTATAACAAACTAAAAATTAAACTATGAACAAAGCTGAATTGATCGCCAAACTTGCTGATGATGCAGAAATTACAAAGACCCAGGCTAATGCCGCTTTAGATTCTTTTGTAGAAGCAGTTACTAAAACTTTGAAAGGTGGCGGAAAAGTTACCCTTGTTGGTTTCGGTACTTTCTCTGTTTCAAAGAGAGCTGCACGCAACGGTCGCAACCCTCAAACGGGTGCTGTTATTAAGATTAAAGCTAAAAAAGTAGCTAAGTTTAAAGCAGGAAAAGAATTGTCTAGTAGAATTTAATCTCTACACCAAACTTTTTGCAGAAAGCAGGCGCAAGCCTGTTTTTTGCATTTAAGAACTTCCCTATCAGGAGCGGTTATTTTGCCGTACTCAACTTGCTTTGATTAATTAATCAACTTAATGTACGTTTGCAATCCACAAAAAAATAAACCATCATGGGCAGAGGTGATAAAAAAACAAAGAAGGGCAAAATTTTTAAAGGATCTTTTGGTAAAAGCCGTCCGGCTCGTACAGTGAAAGCTGCAAAAGAAGCACCCGTTAAAAAAGAAGCCTAACCGCTTCTTTTTTATGTATCGTACCTCAGGGTGATAGTCGTTCAATTTTCCAGGATGGTGGCGATTGCCGGGTATAAAGAATTCTATCGTGTAACCTGTTCGACCTTCCCTGCCAAAACTCCATGCGCACGGGTTCTACAATATAACCACCCCATTGCCCGGGCCTTTTTATATCGCTGTCACCAAACTGTTGTTTCAGCCGCGAAAAAGTTTCTTCTAATTCTGACCGGTTATTTATCGTTTGGCTTTGGTTGGATGCCCAGGCGCCGATCCTGCTTTCCCTCGGTCGCGAATTGAAGTAAACATCACTTTCTTCCAACGATACTTTTCTTACATTTCCGTCGATCCTTACCTGCCTTTCCAGTTCTTTCCAAAAAAATAAAAGAGATGCTTTCGGGTTTTCTGCCAGGTCGTTCCCTTTTTGGCTTTTATAGTTGGTAAAGAACACAAAACCTTCGCTGCTGTATCCTTTTAATAATACAATACGAGCTGATGGAATTCCATTTATTGTTGAGGTGGCAAGCGTCATTGCATTCACTTCATCTATCCCGCTTTCAATTGCTTCACTCCACCATGTACTGAATTGTGTAATTGGATCGGGTGCAATATCCACTTCAAGCAAAGCTTTCATTTTATAATCTTTCCTGATATCGGCTATAGAATTACTCATGGTATTGATGTATACAAATAATAAGGCAAATGCTTTTCAAAATGTCTCAACATAAAAAAAGCGGCAATAAAAGCCGCTGATATTTTTAACTCACATATGTTCCTACATCCATACCCTGCACTACTTCAAGCAAAGTGCCGGGTGTATTCATATCAAATACTATGATGGGTAGATTGTTTTCCTGGCAGAGTGTAAAAGCTGTCATATCCATCACCATTAATTTCTTTGCAATTACATCCGCAAACGATATTTTATCAAATCTTTTTGCCGTAGGGTCTTTCTCAGGGTCGGCAGTGTAAATGCCATCAACACGGGTGCCCTTCAAAATCACGTCCGCCTTAATTTCAATCGCTCTTAACGAACCTGCTGTATCGGTAGTAAAGTATGGATTACCCGTGCCTGCTCCAAAAATTACAACACGTCCTTTTTCGAGGTGGCGAATAGCACGCCGCCTGATGTAAGGCTCAGCGATCTGTTCCATTTTAATGGCGCTTTGCAACCGTGTGTAAACACCTATCTTTTCAAGACCTGCCTGCAAAGCCATACCATTTATTACTGTTGCCAGCATTCCCATATAATCACCCTGCGCCCTTTCTATGCCGGTTTCCGCCTCATTCATACCGCGGTAAATATTGCCTCCGCCTATCACTATCGCTACCTGAACGCCAATATCGATTACCGATTTTATATCCAGTGCATATTGAGCGATCACACCTGCATCTAAACCAAAATTTTTATTTCCCATAAGGGATTCACCACTAAGCTTGAGAAGGATTCTTTTATATTGGGGGAGCATGAGTTCGTTTTACGGTTGCAAAGAAAACGAAAAGCACAGGGTTGAAAAAATATAACTTTCGTCCAGAAAGCTTATCATACGTTTGTGTTTACCCTACTACCTTCACCCGGTTTTTTTAGTGCCTTAATGGAGTACATCATGGGTAATTTGTTTTCCAAACCCTTTACCCGCCAGTAACCATCTTCACCCTGAACAACGTTATTAAAACAGTTGTAACAAGAAAAAGGGAATTCATTTAAAAACTCAATTTGAAGGTCGTGCCTGATGAGTGCATTGACCACTTCGCTAAGGC
>JANPIA010000304.1:0-3422 GCA_031424735.1 Segetibacter sp. | reverse complement strand
ATTGAGGCCACATTTGGTAAGCCCCCCATTCCCGTTCGTGGTGGTGGCAGCATACCTATCACGGCTTTATTCGAAAGCGAGTTGGGTCTTAAAACGGTGTTTCTTGGCTTTGGCCTTGACAGCGACAATCTGCATAGCCCTAACGAGAAATTTGACCTCGCCAACTTTTACAAAGGCATAGAAACCATTCCCTATTTCCACAAGTTTTTTGCTGAGATGAAGGGTTAATTAAAACCGATTTTTATTAGGGTTCAAAAATAATTTACTGTAATTAGTTTACCGTAGTCTTAAAGACTACGGTAAACTTTGAATAACCCGGAGATGTTTCCGGGTTATTTGTTTACCGACATTTTATCGTTGATGAAACATCCTTGCGACGCTCCTTTCATCTTTAAAACAAAATGAAACACATCCTAAATTTTTTTTTGGCAAAGAAAATTTACTGATGCATTGCTTAAGAATAATTTACGGTAAATTTTAAGACTACCGTTAATTTTAGAAACATCCTTGCGACGTTTCTTTTTTCATCGCAACAGGCATCTTATCATGTCAAAATTTATTGAGTTTGTCATTTGTCGTGGCACCTCTCAAAAATTTACAGCAGTAATGAAAGTTCATCCCTCTTAATTTTACGGCGGATATTATATCATGAACTATAGTTTTTGCAAAGGCGCCATTCGCCGCAGGCAAACAAATTGAATAAAATCAATGAAAGAAGTAACAAAGGAAAAATTACGCATCGATAAATACTTATGGTCCATACGTATTTTTAAAACCCGTGCATTAGCCAGTGAGGCTTGTGATAAAGGAAAGGTGCGTTGGAACGGCAACACAGTTAAGGCATCAAAAACGGTGAACCTGGGCGAAGAATATGAGATAAAAACAGAAGCCCGCAAGTGGATCATTAAAGTGACAGGCCTTTTAAGCAACCGTGTTGCTTTCTCCGATGCCGTGAATAATTACATAGATCTAACCCCTGAAGAAGAACTGGACAAATCAACTTTTCTGGCACCATCATTTCACACCGGCAAACGGTTAAGCAAAATTGGCAGGCCTACAAAAAAAGGACGAAGAGACATCGAAGATTTTACAACAGACGAAGACTAATTCAATATCTACTTAATTCATTCCAGGAGAAGAGGAAACACAATTGGTTTAAGTTTGCCCCATGAAAATTGATATCATTACTGTTCTTCCTGCCTTACTTGATGGACCGTTTTCTCAATCCATTTTAAAAAGAGCAAGAGACAAAGGGTTGCTTGAGGTTAATCTTATCAACCTTCGCGATTTTGCCATCAACAAACAAAACCAGGTAGACGATTACCAATATGGTGGCGGGGCCGGCATGGTGCTAATGCCCGAACCACTAAGCCGGGCAATAGATCATTTAAAGCAAACAACTGCTTACGATGAAGTTATATACATGACCCCCGACGGCCCAACATTCAATCAACAAATCGCCAACCGGCTTTCACTTAAAAACAACCTGCTCATTATTTGTGGCCATTACAAAGGCATAGACGAACGCATCAGGCAGCATTATATAACCATGGAAATTTCCATTGGTGATTATGTATTAAGCGGAGGCGAATTGGCTGCCGCTGTGGTTACTGATGCCATTGGACGCTTATTACCTGGCGTACTTAATGATGAAACTTCTGCCCTCTTCGATTCTTTCCAGGACAACCTATTAGCCCCCCCAGTTTATACCCGTCCCGCCGATTTTAAAGGATGGAAAGTGCCTGAAGTATTGTTAACAGGCGATCCAAAAAAGGTAGAAGAATGGAGGCATGACCAATCCATACTAAGGACCAAAGAGCGGCGGCCCGACATCATGTCTGAGGACTAAACCCATCAAAACCAACAGGCTGCAACTAAAAATACATTAAATTATTGTGTGCATACCCGGATAAATTAATGTGTCCGAATCGGACATCCCAATGTCTTAAACACTTTATTTTATTAAAACTCCCGCCCTACTTTTACATCACAATAATCCAACGTACCCTTTCGAATCCAATAACATGAAAAGTCCCGTTTTATCCAATTTCTGAAAAGAAAAACCAACTATCCAATTTTCCTGAAGAACCAAAACTCTTCTTTCTCCATTACCTGAAAAACCAAAAGGCTAATCGGAAAAACAGAAAAAATTGATCCCGCAGTAATTGCGGGATTATTTTTTACCACTACTTCTCCTCACTGTATCCATTTCACAAATGTTTATAAAAAATAAACTGCATCATCAAAATCAACAAACACGTATTGTTTTTTTGCTTTTGTTATTATTGCAGGTAAAGCCATTTTTATGCCTAACGAAATGTTGATTGTAATGCTGGTAATTGCAGGGGTGATCGCAGGCTTTGCCATTGCCTGGCTTTTACAGAAAAATAAATACCAGGGGTTGTATCATTCCATCAATCAACAAGAACATGAATTAACAAAACTTAGAACTGCTCATGAACAATTATTACTGGAGAAAACCAATTTTCAAAACCAGTTTGTACGGGCTGACGCTTTGCATAAACAGGTGAAGGAACAATACGGTGAGCTTACACTTCAACTTAACGAAAGATACACGCAGCTAAATAAAGCAAACGAAGACAAAGCCACCCTGTATGCCCAACTGAAAAGCAACCGCGAAAAACTTGACAACCAGCAGAACGACATTCTGCGCCTTCGCGAACAATTTAAGCTGGAGTTTAGCGAACTGGCTCAAAAAATTCTGGATGATAATTCAAAGAAGTTTTCGGAGAGTAATGAACAAAGCATTCGCCAAATACTGGAACCATTAAAAACTAATATTACCGAGTTTAAGCAAAAGGTGGAAGACACTTATGACAAGGAATCAAAAGAACGTTTTTCGCTTGGTAAGGAAGTACAACGCCTGATTGAGATGAGTGCACAGGTAAGCCATGAAGCCAATAACCTTGCTAAGGCATTAAAAGGCAACAACAAAATGCAGGGTAATTGGGGCGAAATGATTTTGGAAAGCCTGCTCGAAAATAGCGGCCTAACCCGTGGCAGGGAGTACCTGCTGCAGGAGTTTATAAAAGATGCCGCAGGCAATGTTGTAAGAGATGAACACGGCCAAGGACTGCAGCCGGACGTTACTATTTATTACCCTGATCAGCGGCGCATCATTATCGATTCAAAAGTATCGCTGGTAGCCTGGGAACAATGCATTGGCTGCGATGATAAGGAAAGCCAAAGGCATTTGTTGAATGATCACATACGCAGCCTTCGCCAGCATATTGATGGTTTAAGCCGCAAGAATTATCCACGCTATGCCTTAGCCCTTGATTATGTCTTGTTATTCATTCCCATTGAACCGGCATTTTTAGAAGCCGTAAAAACCGATCTGCATCTATGGAAATATGCCTACGACAAAAAGATTTTGCTGGTTAGCCCAACCAACCTGTTTG
>JANPIA010000303.1:0-15993 GCA_031424735.1 Segetibacter sp. | reverse complement strand
TATAGGTTTCTATGTCGGTGATGTAGGCTTCTGCATGACCGGGGATGCGATAAAAGTTGCAGAATTTACAGTTGGCTATGCAAACATTGGTGGTGTTCATATTTCGATCGATGATCCAGGTAACCTTGCCATGGGGCACTTGCTTTTTACGAAGCTCATTACCTATGTACATCAGATCTGCCATGGGCGCATTTTCAAAAAGTTGTACGCCTTCTTCTACGCTCAGGTGTTCAAAATTGAGCGCTTTCCGATACAGTTCGTTTAACATGTGTGATAATTATAGAGCTGCAAAAATACGATAACCGGGTTGCATAGCTACCATGCTATTTTATCGCCTGCAGGTAACAACAATCGATGAACGGTTGTTGTTTAAAGTATTAATCCATTAATTTCAATGGTTGAATAAAGGACTAATACCTGAAGTGAGTGACACAACGAAAGCTTCATAAGGTTTCTGCGGCTTGCCCCCTAAAAAAAATTACACTATTTATTGGTGCGGTTATTTTTTTGATGGTAAACAAACCTGTATTTGCACAGGAACAGTTTATACCTCCCCCTGCAAAACTCATTAGTAAGTTTGAATTTAAAATGCTCACTGGTGGCATTGTTATTTTGCAGGCACGGCTCGATGATTTTACCGACACGCTCAACTTTGTACTGGATACCGGCAGCGGAGGCATTTCTTTGGACTCGGCAACTGTTAGGTATTTTGACCTGCCACCCACCAAAAGCGACAGAACCATTCGTGGTATTGCGGGTGTAAGAAATGTAAGCTTTGTAATGAACCGGACATTGCATTTACCAGGGCTGAAAATAGATAGCCTGAACTTTCATATTAATGATTATGAATTGTTGACTAGTGTTTATGGTATGAAAATAGATGGCATAATAGGCTACAGCTTTTTAAGCCGTTACATAGTAAAGCTCGACTACGATTTGCATAAGATAGAAGTATGGAAACCCGGCACTTTACGCTATCCGAGAGGGGGTGTTTTACTGCGACCGCAAATAAACAACCTGCCTGTTTTTGGTGCACGCATGCGCGATGATGACCCCGTAGCCGGCAGGTTTTATTTTGATACCGGCGCCGGCTTGTGCGTTTTGCTATCGGAAGATTTTGTTGAAGATAGCACGGTACTAAAGAAAGGAAAGAAGATAACACCTACACAGGCGGAAGGCCTGGGGGGGAAAAAGTTGATGAACCTAACCACACTAAAAGAAGTAAGAATAGGACCATATAAGTTTAGAAAGGTGCCGGTATATATTTTTAAAGATGAGTTTAATGTAACCGCTTATCCGCAACTGGGTGGCTTAATAGGCAACGATTTACTGCGCCGCTTTAACCTTACCATAAATTATCCCGACAGGGAAATTTACATAATGCCTAACACCCATTTTAACGATGAGTTTGATTATTCGTACACGGGTTTAGGAGTGTTTATGGTGGACGGTGAAGTATTGGTTGAAGATGTTATTGAGGGATCGCCGGGCGATAAAGCAGGCTTTAAAACCGGCGATGTAATATTTGCGATTGATAACAATGTTTCAAAAAACATACAGGTTTTCAAAAACCTCCTCCAAAACCCCGGTGCAAAATTAAAAGTGGTGGTTATGCGAAACAACGAACCTTTGGTTTTAAAGTTAGAGGTGAAAAGCATCCTGTAGTTCAGCCGGTTTAATTTAATTAAAAGTAAAGGCGGTCAGCGTGTATGCTGCAGGTAAAGGCGCTACTTTTGGCAATCCTAAAATTTAATGAATGAATAAATTTGTACTTATGATTTTGCTGGCATTCACCAGCATAGCCGGTATTGCACAAACAGTTGAAACGTTTACCAGCACCGGGGCTGTTTCCTCGTCGTACACGGCAAGAGGATGGACGGGTGACAATGGCTTACCCTGGACCGCCACCGATGCCCGCAACGACCTTACTATTACCGGACCGGCAATGACCATTAGAAACGGGAACATTACCTGCAATAATATACCAAATGGTATATCTACCCTCAGCTTTAAACACCAGCAACAATTTACCGGCACAGGCAGTGTGCTGGAAGTTCGCGTCAACGGTAATTTAATTGGTACCGCCTCGCCAACTACCTCGGTGCAAACTGCCTCGTTTACCGGCATAAACATACCGGGCACATTTAATTTAGAAATCAAACAGGTAACAACGGGTTTGCGAATAGCCATTGACGATGTATCATGGGCCATCAATAATACCACTCCCTGTGCAACCCCTTCGGCGCAACCAACCGGGTTAACTTTTAGCAGGGTAACCAACGACTCCATCGTTGGCAGTTTTACGTCTGCTTCGCCTGTGGCGGATGAATACCTTACCCTTATTAGTACAAGCAACACTTTAACCGCCATGCCAGCAAATGGCACTACCTACAGCGATGGTGATGTAGTGGGAAATGCAACGGTTGTTTCCGGCAGCAATACAACTGCCTTTACTGCAACCAGCCTTAACCCCGGTACGGTTTATTATTTTTATATCTTCTCATTTAACAGCGCTTGCTCAGGTGGACCGCTGTACAA
Source organism: Segetibacter sp. (assembly GCA_031424735.1). Classification (GTDB taxonomy): domain Bacteria; phylum Bacteroidota; class Bacteroidia; order Chitinophagales; family Chitinophagaceae; genus Segetibacter. Next base: position 13,455 of record JANPIA010000303.1, on the reverse strand, counting down.
TGTTACTTCGCCTTTAAGCGGAAGCACGGCAACCACAACACCGCCGGCGTGTGCCACACCCACTACAACCCCAGGTGCATTGGCCCTAACACCCGCGAACACTTCGGTAAACGGATCGTTTGGAAACGCTGCGGGTGCCGATGGCTATTTGGTGATACGCAGTAACAGTGGCTCTTTTACATTCACTCCATCCAATGGAACATCATATACTGTAGGTCAAACTGTTGGCAGCGGCACTGGCACCGTTATAAAGTCTGGTGCAGGCAATACATTTTCTTCAACAGGTCTAACAGCAAACACCACTTATTATTTTTATGTTTATGCGGTTAGTGGCTTTAATTGCACGGGTGGTCCGTTATATAATGCAACCAATAGCAATGCTTCTACTACAACCACAACGGGCGGCACCGGCGAACCGGCAAGCTATTACAACAATGCTATTGGTAAAAGTTGCGAACAGTTAAAGACTGCATTAAAAACTATTACAACCTCCAACATGAATGCCCGGAGTTATGGCGATTTATGGAACCAATACACATCGTCGGATATTAAACCACGTGAGGTTGGCAGCGGTTCTGCAAATGTTATCTGGGATATTTACTCTGATATTCCCGGTGCATCAAACGACCCTTACAACTTTACACCGGTTACCAATCAATGTGGGAATTATTCCATAGAAGGTCAGTGCTACAACCGCGAACATTCGTTTCCGCAAAACTGGTTTACTACTGGAACGGCAACTGGTCCCGGCACTGACTATCATCATATTTATCCAACTGATGGAAAGGTGAACGGCGTACGTTCCAATTATATATATGGCGAAGTAGCCACAGCAAGTTTCACCAGCCTCAACGGCAGCAAACTCGGCAACTCTGCTTTTGCAGGTATCAATGGAACCGTGTTTGAACCTATCAATGAATACAAAGGGGATCTTGCCCGCGCCTTTCTTTATATGGTTACGCGTTACGAAGACAATATGCCAACCTGGGGAAACCTTAGCAGCTCAAACGGTTTGCAGGCTTTGGAACCAAACACCTTCCCGAGTGTTGATGTGCCTTATTTAAAACTGATGATCAAATGGCATAACCAGGATGCTGTAAGCCAAAAAGAAATTGACCGAAACAACGCCGCTTATTCTTTTCAAAACAACCGCAACCCTTTTGTTGATCACCCGGAATATGTGAACCAGGTTTGGAACAGTTCGTGCTCTACCCTGTCAGCATTACCTGTTGATATTTTATCATTCGGCGGCAGGCTGGTAGGTAACGTAGTAAAGCTGGAATGGATAGCAGAGAACGAACAAAATTTTGATCGCTTCGAAATTGAGAGAAGCAACAACGGAACTGATTATAATAAAATAGGTGAAGTGAAAGCAGCCGGTATTCGCAGCTATAGTTTTAATGATGGCGCGGATGCGTTGAGTGGTATGCGTGTGTATTACCGGTTGAAAAAGATCGATAAAGACGGCAAGTACAAATACAGTTCGGTGCTTAGTTTACACATACCGTTAAATACCCGGTTTACAGTGTCGCCCAACCCTGCAAACAACTATGTTCAATTGCAAATGAACCGGAATGTGAACGGCAATGTGTTTATAAGGTTAACAGATATTTCAGGCAGGGTAATGCAGCAGCAAAACGTAACGGTAAGCGGCAGCAGCATCAGGTTGAACACGTCTTCGCTTACGGGTGGTACCTACCTGGTGAAATTGATTTACAATGGCGAGGAATACATACAAAAGGTTGTTATTTCAAAATAGACTACCGATAATGCTTGATTTGGAGAGGAGGCCCTGTTTTGCAGGGTCTTTTTTTTATGCCCCCCGTAAAACTTTTTATGCCCTGCAAAATCTGGTGAGGTACAAGTATGAAGTATTTTGAGAAGACTAAGCCGTTACCGAGCAATCACCATATGCCCATATTGTGTACAAACGTTGCGTGGCGCAGTTATTGAATATTACGGTGAAAGGGGGTGCTCCCCATATAATATCACTATTGTAAAAAACTAAAACAACAGATCATGAAACAATTAACCAGAGGGCTTACTTACAAAACATTTGTTACCCTTTTAATGCTAAGCATTTTCCAAACAATTATGTGGGCGCAGGATAGCACTGGTGGAAGCAGTAGTAGCAGCAGTACTACACGCAGCACCACTACCACAACACAAACTACGTGGTACACCGAGCCCTGGGTATGGGTTGTTGGAGCAGCCGTTTTAATATTATTACTGATAGCACTTTTACGTGGTAATTCAAATAGCAGTGGCACTACAGCAAGCCGTACCGATAAGGTTACCGTAACAAAAAGCAGCAGTACCGACGTTTAAAAACAGCCAACTTATTTTGTGAATAGCTGCCCCACCAGGGCGGCTATTTTTTTTGATGCGATGTGTTGAAGTGTAACCGCCATCATTAATTACTTTCGCCAGTATAAATCATATAAATGAAAATTACAGCAGCACTGTGTTTTATAATACTCGTGGTTTTCAGTTGCAGTAGACGACCCTATAGCGCTATCAATAAAAGCTATAAAAAGCAGGCAAAAGCGTATGGCAAATTACTTAGCCGGCAGCCTGATACTTTCGATGCAGCAGAACCTGTAGCATGGGTTGGCACTACCAATTTTAATATGCGCAAGCCCAACCTCGTCATCATACACCATACGGCGCAAAACAGTTGCGATCAAACCCTTAAAACTTTTACGCTGGTTCGCACACAGGTGAGCGCTCATTATGTTATTTGTAAAGATGGAATTGTGCATCATATGCTAAACGATTACCTGCGGGCATGGCATGGAGGTATTTCAAAATGGGGAAATCTTACAGACATAAACTCTTCTTCCATTGGTATAGAAATAGACAACAATGGTTTTGAAAATTTTACGGATCCACAATTAAACAGCTTGCTGGTTTTACTGGATACCCTTAAGCGCAGGCATGGTGTACCAACGGCCAATTTTATAGGTCATGCCGATATAGCGCCAACGCGAAAGAACGATCCCAATGTTACCTTTCCGTGGAAACGGCTGGCAGAACGTGGGTTCGGTATTTGGTACGGCGATACAACCAGTGTAATGGTGGCTGAAAATTTTGATTGCTTTTCGGGCTTACGAATTGTGGGATATGATGTAAAAGATACCTCTGCGGCCAAGCGTGCATTTAAGCGCCATTTTTTACAGGATACTACCCGCGTATGGGGAATGGCAGAAAACAAAATATTAGTCGACCTGGTTAAAAAGAGCATGTAACGCTGATGCACTGGGCGTGGTTGAAAAGCATGTTTGGCATAACTTTTTTGTGAATATTCAAAACCTTTTTTATGGCAGACAATCCGGATAAAAAGCAAAAAGATGGCAAACAAATAAGTCAGCAGGAGCATGAGCAACAATACCAGGAACAAAAGAAACCTGGTAAAAGCTCCGGCAAAGCAAAACCCAGTTCCGGGTCGGCAAAAAATTCAAAATAATTTGGTTGCCTAAAGATTTAAGCCGCTGGATAAGCGGCTTTTGTTTTCAGGTAGTATTGATAGAAGAAATCTAACTTTCAAATATGATAAAGCTGGTTAAGACACGCGTTAAACAGTTCTGGGCAATACTTACCCTGTTATCGATTGAATTAATCATTGTACTGGTTGTTTTTTTTAGCGCCCTTATTGCTTTCATGTTCCTCATCAAAATGGTTTTTCTGGAAAACAAAACGGTTTTTGACATGCGGGCATTTTCATTAATGAGCCGGTTGGTAAGCGATATGAATACAGATGTGATGCAGTTCTTTTCTTTTCTCGGCACCCACTATTTTTTGATACCTGCAAACCTTGTACTTGTTTTTTATTTTCTTTTTATACGAAAACACCGTTGGTATTCCATACGCGTACCTGTAATTGCCCTAAGCAGTATGCTAATGATGTTTTTATTGAAAACATTTTTTCAACGTCCGAGGCCACTGATGCCGCTTCTTGAACAGGCTAAAGGGTTAAGCTTTCCGAGCGGGCATGCAACCATGAGTTGTTCGTTTTACGGATTGCTTATTTATATGGTGTACCGTAGCCGGAGCACCAGCCCGATTGCAAAGTTCTTAATTATCAGCTGCCTGGTGGTGCTCATTATTTCAATTGGTGTTAGCAGGGTTTATTTGCGGGTGCATTATGCAAGCGATGTTATTGCCGGCTTTTGTGTAGGCATTATGTGGCTAATGCTATCTATATGGATTTTAAATAAAATTGAATTGTACAGTAAACGCAACGTGATAGCCCTACCACCCACAGCCACTAATTGAACTTAAAATTGCAAAAGCGCACTCCTTCTACTGCTACGAAGTATTTTTACAACTAATGGTTGTAATACAAACCGAAATACCATTCATTAAAACTGTCATTATATGAAGTCGTTAATTCATAGTGTAGAAGATATTTTTGAGAGAATTGTTAATAAAGCAGTGAGCATTTTAGGGCATTCAATTACTTTTTTTGCAGCGCTCGTGTTTGTAGTGTACTGGCTTTTTGATGAAGACTTTTACCGGCAGAGCAGGCACGATTTCCTTCGCGACCTTATGTATGCTATTACGTTTCTTAGTTTTTTTATGATCCAGAAATCAGTGAACCGTTTTTCGAAAGCGATCCAGATAAAGTTGAACGAATTGGTATCGGCGCATGAAAATGCCAGGACGCATTTAGTAAATATTGAAAATAAACCTGAGCGGGAATTGGAGAAATTGGCCAAAGATTATAACAGCATTGCTGAAAAAGCCTTGCAAAAAGATAGCGATCAGCCCCGGACCGATCAGCAGTAGTAACGCTTAGTTATTGCTTTGAGAGGTCTGCTTCTCTAAAATCCATAACCCAATACAACACAGCCAAAAGCACAAATGTTAGTACAGTTTCCATGGCAATCGGTTTTATGATGACTTGTATCATCCTATAACAATCAACAAAGGAAATTTATTGTTCAATGATTTGTGAAAATTGCAGCAGAAGGTGCATAAGTAAAATGTTGCTTCGGTGTTATGCACTTACAAAAACAGAGGGCTGATGTCAAGGTTTCATAGAACTAGACGCTTTAATTTCGTCATTCATAAAACGACATCCAAATGTTATATAAAACACTGGGCAAATCAAGTTTACAAATAAGCCAAATCGGTTTTGGATGTATGTCGTTAAAACCAATGCAAACTGATTTTCAGTACATCATTGATACCGCAATAAATAAAGGCATCAACTACTTTGATACTGCCGACCTGTACGATAAGGGTTTGAATGAAGCCAGCCTGGGCAAAGCATTGCAACCGCATCGGGATAAAATAATCATCGCAAGCAAAGTGGGTAATGTTTGGAAGGAAGATGGGAAAGGCTTTACCTGGAACCCTCGAAAGGAGTATATCGTGAAAGCAATTGATGAAAGTTTACAGCGACTTCAAACAGATTATATTGACTTATACCAGTTACATGGCGGAACTATTGATGACCCGATGGATGAAACCATTGAAGCTTTCGAACTATTACAGCAATGGGGTAAGATCCGGTACTATGGTATTTCATCCATTCGCCCGAATGTGATACGTGAATATGTTGAACGCTCCAATATAGTGAGCGTAATGATGCAGTATAGTTTGCTCGACAGGCGACCGGAAGAAAGTTGTTTGCAGTTGCTGAAGGAGAGTAGCATTGGCGTGCTTGCAAGAGGAAGCGTTGCAAGCGGTTTGTTGGTTGATAAACCAGCAAAGCCTTATTTAAATTATACCGAACAACAAGTATCATGTGTTGTACAGGCTATACACTCTCTACAGTATCACAACGGCGCCGAAACTGCAATTAGGTTTGTGTTAAATCATCCGGCAATTACATCAGCGGTTGTTGGTGTACGAACAATACAACAATTAGAGGACGCGGTTGCTGCTGTTGATTTTAAATTAAGCGATGATGAAAGTGAGATGCATAGACAAGCTGTTCCAACCAATTTTTATGAACAGCATCGATAGGTTTTAAACACCTTAAATCTCTTAACCCATAATATGGAGCACAAAAAAAGACGGTCGGTTGACCGCCTTTTTCAAAAATCAATTATCGCATTACTTTACCGTATTTCCATCCGCATCCAGCTCTACAATTTCATAACCGAGCCTTTGCAAGCCGGGTAAAATTTTCTTTTTATCACCTACCAAAACGATGTTCATTTTGTTTACATCCAAATACTTTTTGGAAATCGCATCAATATCTTTTTTAGTGATGTTGTTGCGTACCTGGTTTTGCTTGCTTATATAATCTGCCGGCAGGTTGTATTCCAAAATCCGACCGATAAAGCCAGCTTTCTGAATGCCAGTCTCGTAGTTGCGTGCATCACTCTGCCCAATTGATTTCTGCATAAATGATATTTCTTCCGGCTTAACACCGTTGGCAGCATATTCCCGAATTTCTTTTATCACTTCGTACAAGGCACTGTCCGTAGCATCTGCGCGAATGCCGCTGCTAAAAGTGTAGGTGCCGGTATATTTGTCCGAAGCAAAAGCGCTTCGGGCACCGTAAGTCCAGCCCTTGTCTTCACGCAAGTTCAAATTTATACGGCTGTTGAAGCCGCCGCCCAGGTTGTAATTAGCAAGGGTTGCTTTATAGTATTCACCCGTTGGATCATACTTTAAATTAGTTACCCCACCTACTCTAAATTCCGTTTGGGCTGCTTTGGGAATATCAACAATGTAGATGCGCGTTTTATCTATTGGCGGCGCCGGAGCAAGCATTGGAAGCTTAAACGATTTGTTTGGCAACTTGCTTAAAAAAGCAAGTTTAGGCAACACTTCGCTTTGGTTGATATCGCCTACCACAACCACACTTCCATCTTCCGACGATATGTAATTGTCGTAATAGTTTTGCATATCGTTGAGGTTAATATTCTTGATCGTTTCACTTGTTCCGTTGGCTGGTATGCCCAGCAAATGATTGGGACCATAATTCAACTTTGCATATACATTGCTGGCTACTGCCGATGCCTGCGTTCTGCTATTAATGATGGATTCTCCCAACTGGCGTTTGGTGCGTTGAAATGTTTCGGGAGTAAACTTTGGACGCAGCATTCTTTCCTGCAACAACTCCAGTGTTTTGTCTAAATTTTTCTTCAGCGATTGCACACTAAAAACAATGGCATCATCTGTATTATTTATACTGATAGAACTTCCCAGCTTCTCCAGCTCAAGGCTGATCTGTTCGCTGGTAAAGTTTTGGGTATCATCGGTCATCATACTTGCAAACAGGTTAGCTACACCTGCTTCTCCAACATCGGCCGCTTCAATCAACCTTCCCCCTTTTAAAGAAATGCTTAAGGTAACGGTTGGCGTTTCGTTGTTTTCGGTACCAATCACCTTCATACCATTCCCTAATGTTTTTGTCCAGAAGGCGGGTACTTTCACAACCGGGTTTGGCCCGTTACCCGGCACTTGTTTGCGCGGGAAGTTATCTTTTGCTTTTGCATATTTTAAAGATGCATAACCATAATCGGGGCGCTGGTAATGCGATTTATCAATAGTGTAATTATCAGGTGCAGCAACCTTATCTTCCTGTCCCTGGGTTGCAGCACTTACTACCAGGCGTGGTTTGTTTTTTATGTATTGATTGTACACCCGCATCACATCTTCCTTAGTAACCTTGCGATACATGTTTAAAACCGTACCGATCATGTTAGGGTTACCGGCAAACGTTTGAAAAGCCGCAAGTTGATTTACTTTACCATTTACACTTGCCAGTCCATTAATGGTTCGTGCTTCGTTGCTGCTTTTAAATTTCTCCACATCTTCATCCGTAACACCTCTTTTTTCAAACTCAGACAATGCCTCGTTTGCCAGCTTTTCCATATCAGCTAATGAGCTGCCGGGGTAAGGTGTAAGAGAGATAGTGAACTCACCTGCCAACTCGTTTAAGCCGCTGCCTGCACTGGCGCTTTGCGCTTTTTGGGTTTTGATAAGGGTTTGATAGAAGACTGAATTACTGGCTCCACCACGAGCGCCGCCACCACCACGTCCACCACGTCCGCCGCCGCCACCGCCAGAACCCAATACCTGTGCAAGGCAGGCGAGCGCAGCCATATCCGGGTTGTATTCGGGAACAGTTGGATAAACAATACTTACACGTGGTGTGCGGGCATAGGCATCCACATAACTTGCATATCGGTTGGCTTCAAGTTTTACAGGTTCGGTTTTCACGGCTTTCACTTCGGGGCCGCGGGGGATGGAACCAAAATATTTTTCCACCAGTTTCACCACGTCTTTGGATGCAACATCGCCACCAATAGTTACCGTTGCGTTGTTTGGCCCATACCAGCGAAGGAAAAAATTCTTCAGGTCGTTTACGCTAACCGAGTTTAGTTCTTCAACATAACCAATCGTTAGCCATGAGTAAGGATGCCCGTATGGATATAAGTTTTTAGCGGTCACTTCGCGCATTAAGCCGTAGGGCACGTTATCGTAGTTCTGTCCTCTTTCGTTTTTTACAGTAGAGCGTTGTACTTCAAATTTTTTCTGGGTAACAGCATCCAGCAAAAAGCCCATGCGGTCGGCTTCCAGCCACAACATTTTTTCCAGTTGGTTGCTGGGGACGGTTTCATAATAATTGGTTCTGTCGAGGTTGGTGCTGCCATTAAGGGTTCCGCCCGATTCTGTAACGAGTTTAAAATGTTGTTCGTCGGCTACATTGTCCGATCCCTGGAACATCATATGCTCGAAGAAGTGAGCGAAGCCGCTTTTACCAATCTCTTCCCGTGCGGAGCCAACATGGTAGGTTACATCCACATGCACTATTGGGTCGGAATGATCTTCGTGCACCACCAGGGTAAGACCGTTGGGCAATACATACTTCTCGTACGATATCACGATCTCATCTCCTTTCCGTGTTACCTTTTCTACAAGTTTAGCCTGGGAGAAACCCAAAGCCGTGCTCACTGTTGCCACAAGCAACAATACATACTTTTTACGCATAATTATTTTGATTTTGCAGGCAGGCAATTTAAGGGGTTCAACTATGAAAGCAACCCTGTTTTCGGTGAATGCCTGTTTAAGCGGGAGAAATAAAAAAGCTTTGAATCCCTTATGCTTATATGAGCTGGCATTTTGGACGATGTTTGTATTCCCCGCGAAAGAAAGCAACGTTCTCTTACAAAGTGAAGTGTAAAAGTGGGGCAGACAAGACTGAGAAAAGCGATCGATTCGTCAGTCAAAAATATCCACCAAAAAAAATGCTACCGCAAAATTGTAACGGATCCACTCTTGTTCACCTCCTTAGATTTGATGACATAATAGTAGGTGCCCACGGGGAGCTTACGCCCTTTACTACTACCATCCCACGGTTTGCCATATCCTTTGGATTGAAAGAGCGATCGTCCATGCCTGTCGAACACTTCAACAGTACTACCCGTATAGTAAGAAAGAGCGGGAATGTTCCAAACATCGTTGATGCCATCGTTATTTGGAGAAAACCCCGAAGGTATCAGCAAGGCAATGTTGACGGAAACAGTTACCTGCGCAGTTGCCTTGCAACCTCCCGGTGTGGCTACTGTTAATTTGTAATTGGTGGTGGCTAATGGTGTAGCTAACGGGTTAGCAATAGTTGAATTATTGAGTGATGCGGAAGGCGACCATTGATACGAGGTGATATTTCCTGTTGATGAAGTAACGAGTACCACGCTGCTTCCGGAAGTAATAATTGTATCGGGCAATAGTTTGAGAGTGGGCATCGCATCTACTTGTATAGAAACAATATTGGAAACCGCTTGTGTGGAAACAACACACCTTTTATCGCTGGTGAGTGTGCAGCTTATAACATCGCCGTTTTTAAAATTTATGCTGTTATAGGTTGGCAGTGCAGCGCCTGCATTTACACCATTTACCTTCCATTGGTACAACGGGTTTGGTCCCCCATTTGCTGCAACCGATGAAAAATATACGGCTGAGCCTGCACAAACAAGGGTATCGTTTGCAGCTATTGTTATGGCTGGACCAGATGATGCAATTGTGTGGATGGTAATAGTATTGCTTAGTGAGGTTGGGGTGGCGAAACAAAGGTTTGCATTGCTCGTTAATTCGCAACTTATTACATCGCCATCCTTTACACTTGCGGTAGAAAAAACACTGTTATTGACAGCGCTTACATTAATATTATTCACTTTCCACTGATAGGTAGGATTGGTGCCGCCATTTACCACAATGGCTGTAAACGTAACGGTAGTGCCTGCGCAAATTAAGGAGTCGGTTGTTGCAATAGATACTAAAGCGACAGCGGGTGGAAGAACTGCAACTGCAACCGCATTGCTTACAGCAGTGGGCGACGATATGCATCCGGTAGCATTGCCCGTCATTACACAGCTAACGGAATCTCCTGCTTTCAATGCAGTGGTGGTAAACGTTGAAAGAACATTGTTTGTGCCAACACTAACCCCATTTATTTTCCATTGATAGAGTGGGGCATTCCCTCCATAGACCGGCACCGCTACAAAGTTTACCGCACTGCCGGCACATGCAGCGGCCATGTTGGATGTGATGGTAACCTGTGGCGTTTGCGTTGTTACAACCTTAATGATATTTGAAGTTGCCTTGCAACCCGCAGGCGTTGTTATAGAGGCGGTATAATTGCCCGGAGATTGTGGTATAAAGGTGGCGGCATTTTGCGTGGGAACCGGGATACTATTGAGCGACCAAACAATGTTTGAAGGAACCACATTAGCAGTTAGTGTTAAAGTGCTGCCTGCACAACTATCGCCGGAAATAACGACTGAATAAATAGAAACGGTTATTTCGTTGCTGTGAATAACTGCACCAGTAGCACACTGCATATTGGTAGTACGCGTGCAGCTCACTTTGTCGCCATCCTTCAGGGTGGAGGAAGTGTAGGTAAATCCCCCGTTAGCCATAATCACTCCATTCACTTTCCATTGAAACAGATCGTTAGGACCGGCAAAGGTTGACACCTGCGAAAATACGATGGGTGTACCTGCGCAGGCAACAGAAGCAGATGCACTGATTACTGTAGTTGGCTTGCAAACTGCACCCAGTTTTACTACCCAACAATTGTTGATGCCTTTCAAACCTGATACATCTCCATCATTTGAAGTGGTATATCCGGCAAAAACAAATCCGCCGTCCAAAGTGGGTTCTATGCTTAAAGCATCGTCAAAAAAACTACCACCATAGCATTGTTGCCAATCAATGGTTCCATTCATTTTTATTTTAAGTATCCAGGCGTCACCAAATCTTTTGAATCCCGAAACATTACCATCGCCCAAACCTGCCCCGGCACTAACAATATATCCACCTGCGCTTGCCGGTCCCAACACTTTAACCGTATGCCCTACATCATCGCCGGAGCTTCCCAGGCAATTTTGCCATTGAATATTTCCGGTATCATCTATTTTAAGCAACCATGCATCCTTGAAACCTGATATTGTTGGCTGATGATTTGTTACATCCCCATTTTTAGAATTGGTTGTTCCCAATATAATGCAGCCAAAATTACCCGGTGTCAATTCCATGGTTTCGGTGTATTCGTCGGCAGATCCTCCATAACTTTTTTGCCATTGCAGCGCACCGGTACTGTTAATTTTAACCACCCATATATCGTTCGATCCGTGGTTACCGGTTACATCGCCACTGCCATTTGCATTAATTGAATTGCTGGAGCCTGCTGCTATGTATCCACCATCTTTTGTTTGTTTTATGGCAGCAAACCCATCCTGAAACTCTGCGCCATACGCATGTTCCCATTGGATATTGCCGGCATTATCCAACTTTACGATCCATGCGTCGGAACTGCCGTGGGCAGCGGTAACATAGGGCGCTGTGGACGACGTGCTTCCCGCAACTATATAGCCGCCATCACTGGTTTGTTCTATAGCGTTGGCACCTTCCCCACCGGTGCCACCTAAACTTTTTTCCCATTGTATGTTTCCTGTGGCGTCTATCTTCACTATCCAGACATCTGTTGAGCCATAGCTTTTAGAAACGTCGCCATTGGTTGAACTGGTAACGCCACCCATTATATAGCCGCCATCAGTGGTTAGAATTAGGGTACCCAACCTATCAACGCCATTACCGCCGTAGCACCTCGACCATTGAACAGCTCCATTGTTATTTAGTTTCGCAATCCATATATCGTAGGTGCCTCCTTTAAAACCAATTATATCGCCATCTTTAGATTGTACAAAGCCGCCCACAATGTAACCACCATCGGGGGTGGGCTTAATAACTTTTGCAAAATCGTTTGAAGTTCCGCCAAGGCATTTTTGCCATTCAATTGCCGGTGCCTGACCGTAACAAAAATGTGTGGTAAGAGATAGAAGGATTATCAGCCGGTAAAAGTGTTTCAAGAAAAATAGGTTAGCGTTACGTAGTGTGTTGGGTAACGAATATGGGCTATTATTTTTATTTGGCAAAACGCATTTCACCCACTCAGATAGTAGTTGCTACTTTTCGTTAATTGTCAAATTGAAAAATCTATTTCATTATGGGGCAGGATCAGGAACGGTCTTTACCGGATGCTGCCTGAAAATTTTTGTGAGAAGTTGATACAGTTGCGGATGTTTCTCTTGTAGCAGGTCTGGTCGTTCAAAAAAATATTCGGATGCGACCGCAAAAAACTCCGCCTGGTTGGTTGCACCATATGGGTTGATATCCGAATCATTATCCATGATCTTCTGTATATTTTGCTGAATAAGCTGCAACCACGGCATTACATACTGCTTATTCATGAGCGACTCAGGCACGCCATCTACTGCACCATCCGTCTTATCAATCAAATGGACAAATTCGTGAATGGCCGTATTGTTCTTACCCGTCTTATTCATAAACCCATCCCTTAATTCCCGCTTGCTAAGGATCATGATATTTTGATAGGGACCATCACCCACAACACCCAGTATGGTTCGTTCATCCCCTTCCTGGTGAAATTTATCGTTGAATGAATCCGGGTACAGCAGCACCTCGTTCAGGTTCATGTACTCCCAATTATGAAAACCGAATATGGGGATGATGGCGCTTGCTGCTATTAACACCTTATCCAGGTCTTCAACTTCTGTATTTATACCGGTAACCTTAGTATAGGCAAGAAAGTGTTGCATACGGTTTTCAAACTCTCTTTGTTTATCTTCAGGAAGATCATTATAAAAAACAACATGCTCTTTTAGCAAAGCTTTGTAACTTTTTGAAATGGGTTGCCTCGCAGCTATTTTCTTTTTCCGTTTAGAAAAAATTGCGAAAAGTAATGTTATAAAAGCAGCAAGGCTGGCTAAACCAATGATCACTTTATCTGACATAGCAATGAATGTAGGTTATAATTTAAAATCGGTCAGCCGCATGTGTTCCCGGATGATTGGATGTAATACGAGTTGATGTTATAAATGATAATTTGTGTTTTAAATAAACGCTGCTATGACAAAGAACAGGTTAGAAGCATTTAGTGATGGTGTACTGGCAATCATTATAACCATT
>JANPIA010000302.1:0-17922 GCA_031424735.1 Segetibacter sp. | reverse complement strand
CCTTGTTGCAGAAGTGGAAGAATGGCGAATTGATAAACGCCTTGAAACAAAATACCTGGATGAAAAAATTTGCCACATTGATGAAGCAATTGACAGGGCTATGGAAGCAAAGGCTACCGGAGAGGCAGTGAGTATTGGTGTGTTGTGTAATGCTGTAAACCTGTTGCAGCGCCTCATTCAAAGAAATATTACTATTGACATACTTACCGACCAAACCAGTGCGCACGACCCGTTGATAGGGTATGTACCGCATACGTTAAACAACCAACAGGCAAATATTTTACGCCAGCAAAATCCATCAGAATATATTGAACGTGCCTACGACAGTATGAAATTGCAAGTGGAGCTGATGCTTGCATTGCAACAGCGTGGAGCGGTCACTTTCGATTATGGCAACAATTTGCGGGCACGTGCACAGGAACGTGGTTTAAAGAACGCTTTTGATTTCCCCGGGTTTGTACCAGCATACATTCGCCCGCTTTTTTGCGAAGGAAAAGGTCCCTTCAGGTGGGGTGCTCTAAGCGGCGACCCGGCTGATATTGCTGTTACTGATGAAACGATCGTTCAGCTTTTTCCCAACAACAAAACCATGTTACGTTGGATGAAAATGGCAATAGAAAAAATTGCTTTCCAGGGCTTACCTGCACGTATTTGCTGGCTGGGGCAGGGCGAAAGGGAAATGGCAGGACTTGCCTTTAATGAACTGGTGCGCAGCGGCCAAGTAAAAGCACCAATCGTTATTGGGAGGGATCATTTGGATACAGGATCGGTAGCATCGCCCAACCGCGAAACGGAGGCAATGCTGGATGGATCGGATGCTGTAGCCGACTGGCCGGTTTTGAATGCACTCATTAATACCGCAGGTGGCGCAAGTTGGGTGAGCCTGCACCATGGTGGGGGAGTGGGTATGGGCTACAGCATACATGCAGGGATGGTGATTGTTGCAGATGGAACGGATGATGCTGAACGCAGATTAAAACGTGTACTGCGCAACGATCCGGGTATGGGTGTTATCCGCCATGCCGATGCAGGGTATGATGTTGCATTGGATACACTTCGTAAGTTTGGATTGGATATAAACGAACGGTTGAAATAAAATTATTAAAAACGAGCCATGCCACAATTCCTGATTCTTACAGATGATTATAAAGATGAAAATGCTTTAGATCGCCGAATGGCCGTTCGGGAAGATCATATTAATCGTATGTCGTTGGAGAAAGAAAAGGGAAATTTTGTAACGGGCGGAGCCAAGCTGGATGCCGATGGTAAAATGCGTGGCTCCATGCTGATCGTAAACCTCCAGGATGAGATGGCTGTTGAACAGTGGCTTGCTGCAGATCCTTATGTTGTTGGCAAGGTTTGGGATAAAATTGAAGTATTACCTTTTAAAGTGGCGGACGTTTAAAGAATGGTGATTTTAGGTTCGCCTATTCCGAGGCATTTAACATGCTTACACGTCGAAATCCTTTTCGTCGTGCGCTGCGGTTAAAAATTTCCCCTCACTATGCTGCCTTTACGCTATCTAATATTACATTACGAATTGCCCTGTCCAATTCCTTTGATGCGCTTTCAAGAAAGCCGAGGTACATCTCGGTCATTTTATAATCCTCGCATTTAATGAGGTCGATAATAGCGAGAATGTTAGTTAACGGATGCCTGATTTCGTGTGAGTATATCTGCGCTATCTGCCTGAGCACCGATTTTTGTATGTTGAGCTTTTCTTCCTGCGTTTTTTCTTTGTGAACATTGCATCCAACGCAAGCAACTCCTACAATTTCATTTTTGTTATTATACGCAGGCGATACTGTAAAGCGTACCCAAATGCTATCGTCGGAGTTGGCATTCAATAAAACTTCGTGGCAGCTTGTAACACCGCTTTTTGCTTTTTCAAACATTTGTTTCAGCCAGGTAAAAAGGGAGTTTTCTATCAACTCCAATATTCCTTTTGGCGACTGCTCGCCAGCCTGTATGTTAAACTGTCCGAAAAGTTTTGAAGCAGACTGATTGCAGGTCACGATCTTCAATTTTGTATTTAGCAACAAAAAATAATCATCACCAGGCTGCGATGCCTGATTTAATAATGTTGTGTTTTCCAACAATGCGTCTTCGTGGGTGGTAAGGGTCATAACATAGAATTTTACTTCAATGTTATATCCCGCCTAACGGGTTATTGTTACCCCGAAAAGGACTGATTTTTTAAAATATTTTTCTTGCCAAAAAATAGGTAGAAGAATGAGGTAGGTTGTTTACAATATTGTACAGGAGAATAGACTATTCTTTAGCGCCGATGGATTTGAGATAATCGAGCACAACCAAACTATTTTGTCCACCAGTCTTAGCATGGCGCATCAGTGAAATTTTGTGTGGCCCTACCGAGTCTTTCATGTAAGGGAAAGCTTCTATCATGGGGCGAACAATTTGTATTTTGCCTAACATGGCGGCAACACATATCGTCATGCGGGCGCCCTTTTCTAACAGATAATTTGCCATATCCGGTATACCAACATGACCGGCAGCTCCCAATGCATCTTCCCAATCCCAACCACCGAGGTTATTAACAGAGTTGAGTAGATCCGGGTATTCGTCCAGCATTGTTTTCACTCTTGCAAAATCGCGGTGAGCATTCCCAACAAATTCTTTTACAAGTGATGTTTCCAATGGTGGCAATTTTTCTGTTTTGGTGGGTTGCACCTGCTGGGCGTATAAAATTGATGGCACAACCAACAGCCCGGAGGCACCGGCTATGTATTTTACAAAACTCTTTCTGGATAAATTTTTCATAATAACCGTTTTTGGAGGAACAATAAATATAAACTGATTTGATGTAAACGGCTGTTGTAGAGAAGTGTGTTTGTTTGAAAGGAGCAACGAACGGGTAAATGGTAAATGGTTTTGGTGTTGGGTAAAGTTGATCAATGTATTATGTGGTTAACGCAGGCTAAAAAAGAGAGGGCATGTGTGATCAATAAAATGATTTTAGCAATTAGACAAAGCAGGTTGCGACTCCTTCTTTTTTGAAAGCGGTTAAAATGAAAATGATGTGATTTGCCAT
Organism: Segetibacter sp.; assembly: GCA_031424735.1. Taxonomy (GTDB): domain Bacteria; phylum Bacteroidota; class Bacteroidia; order Chitinophagales; family Chitinophagaceae; genus Segetibacter. The sequence continues at coordinate 14,870 of JANPIA010000302.1, read as the reverse complement.
CATCGTCCGCATTGTGGCTGGTATGATGTCCCTGGCTGTAGTTGTTTGGAAAAGTAATGCCCCAGGGAGTAGGTTCATTGGTGTAAGCTAAACTGCTTTCCGCCTGCATAACAATTAGGGTATTTTCCAATGCGTTTGTTTGTTTTACACCGGGTTGGTTGTAGCTGCCAATAGATAGTTTTGCAGGAACAGAAAGGATGAAAAAGATGGCGAGGAGGAGAATTTTTGTGTTCATAATTGTACGTTTTTATAACACAAATATTGCCTGCAACATGCCCCTGTTTCAAGGTGGGAAATGCGTATAAATAAAGAAAGGTGTATGTACTGTTAAGTAGTTAACACAACTACGTAAAAGCCCATATGGAAGGCGATAAGTAGAAATACGCAGGTAGTAATTACAATGAATGTTTGTAAATACGGGAAAGGAGGATTACATTAGGAAAACAATCCCCCCTTGTAAGATTTGCAGAAAAAAACGATGGATATAAAACAACCATTTTAAAATCGCTTTTCATTTTGGATTAAATCAAAATTTCATCTTCTTTTTTTGAGAGGATGTACTATCAACCTAAAATATAACAAATGGCAAAAAACACTTTTTATGGAGCGACTGTTCCTGTAGCCGAAGTCAATAAATTTTTTGGAACCAGCGATTTCGACCGCTTTGTTTTGCAGGTTGTAAACCGAGATAGTGACAAGGATGGGGGTTATTATCTGGTTATTTACGCAGTTGCAAAGGCAGGTGATACCATGAATTATGATAAGCCTATAACAATAGTTGATAGACCTGATCTGAAATATAAGGGTAATAAAAAAATAAATTTTGCTAATGTCACCTTGACTGACGATAAATTAAAGGGTTTTTTCCCAGGGGGAAAAGCGACTCACGACTTGGATTTGTGTCCGCAGGAATCATATTATACAAACTTTATTGCGTATACTTTAACCACCTTTCATGAACTGAAAGCAGAAAGAGTTGATGAAACACTTGATCCATCTCCCCCAGCACCTTTTTATTAATTCTCCACCCTGTAAGCAGTTAAAATGAAATACAGCATAATAAAAAAAACACTCTCTCATGCCGTCCTTTGCGGTTTCGCAGTCTTGGTTCTTTTTTCGTGCAGACCTACCAAAAAGTTTTATTCTGTTCTTTTGCCAAAGGAACTGCTGCAGCAAACTTCAATTAAGGAATTTGATAGGTTTGTTTTCGAGTATGACCCGAAGATGCTAGGTGGTAATGTTTTAACGGTAACAGCGTTTAATCAAAATGGACAGTTTCTCGATCAACCCTATAACGTTCTGCAACGCGTTAAAACTGAACCTTTCAACCGACTAAAAATTGCTTACTACGGGCATTTGGTTTTAACACCTAAAAAAATCGCCGATTTAAAAATAGATGTCAACTCTGATTATATATTAATTCCTTACCAGTATAAAGATAACTATGTTGGCTACCGCCTAAGAAAGCTCGATATTAAAACGCTGAATAGTGAAAGTTTAGACCCATCACCGCCTGCACCAGAGAGTATTTATGACGGAAAGAATTAAATTGGTTGTTGACTGGTTAGAGGTATGGTCGTTGCTCATACCTCTTTTTGTTATAACGCTAAAGCGAAAACAACCTGTTTTTTTGAAGCCTGTAGTTGCTTATGTGCTGATAGCTTTTGTAGTTAACCTCCTTTCTAACATAAGTTGGAAATTCAAACACGATAACAACTTCCCGGTTTGGTTCCAGGTGAACACTTATTTTTATAGTATTCATGCAGTTGCCAGGTTGTTTCTACTTTGTTGGTTTTTCTTGTTGCTTAAGCAGCCGTTCCTACTAAACCTGAAAAAAATAATTCCGGTTGCGTTTCTTCTATTCATCATCATTCATTTTTCCATTGAACCTTTTGTAAATTATTGGTACAATCAAAAAGGTGAATTGAGATCGACACTTGCATACAAGGTTTTAGCCGTAGAAGCTGCAATCATGTTGTTTTACTGCTTACAATATTATCTTTTTAAGCTACAGCAAGATGTAGAAGATGTAAGCAAGCCGGCAGACCTTTGGATAGTTACTGGTTTAGCGATTTTTTCGTTTTGCAGCTTTCCGATCTATTTTTTTTACAATGCCATTCTCGAAAATTATTACAACTTCACCATCAATATCTGGTTGGTGCAGAAAATTGCATTCTTAATTTTTTGTATCAGTATGGCACGAGCATTTTATATTTCACAAAAAAAGTTAGGTAATAATGGTGCTGCTACAAATAAATAAGCCTCCGGATTATCCGTTTCTTGTGGTTATGTTTATAGGGGTGATGCTGTTGTTGTTTGCCTCGTTCCTTGTTTCGTTCATCATCGCGCAGCGCAAAAAATTAAAATACCAGCAAGATGTACAGAATCTCCGCGAACAGCAGCAAAATCAATTGATAGAAGCGGCGGTGCGAAGCGAGGAAATTGAGCGCCATCGCATTGCCGAAACCTTGCACGACGAAGTGGGCGCCATCCTGTCGTCATCCAAGCTTCACTTGCAGGGTATAAAATCAGCCGGACTCGATGAAAGAGATATTCAACTTTACGAAAAGGGAAAAGAGCTGCTAAATGAAGGGATTCAGAAGGTGCGTGGTATATCCCATAATCTTCACTCAAACATTTTAAAAGAGTTTGGCTTGAACGAGGCGATCCGGCACTTTATAAGCAAAACGGTGCAAGGCAGTATTATGCAAACCACCACGGAACTGGATGACAATTACACCACGCAAAATCCTGAAAAAGATATGAGCATTTATCGCATGATTCAGGAGTTGATCAATAACATATTGAAGTATGCCGATGCGAAGAAACTCGTTATCAAGTCAACTTACCTCAACAGCAACCTCGATATAATTTTGTTTCATGATGGCGATGGTATTACCCAGCAACAATTTGAGGAACTGCGCTATAAGAAGGAAGGATTGGGACTGAAAAACATCATGAACCGGATAATATTGTTGCACGGCAAACTTGTGTTTTCATCATCTCCTGAAGGATATAGCATAAACATACATGTACCAATAAATACTACTGCTTTATGAGTAAGATAAGAATAGCGATTGCTGACGATTATAAGATTTTTCGTGATGGCTTGAAAGTTGGTTTGGGGGCAGATGATAACCTGGAAGTAGTGCTGGAAGCAGACAATGGTGAAGACCTGTTGACCGGTTTAAAGGGTGCTGATGTTGATGTGATCATCATGGATTTGAAAATGCCCATCATGGATGGAATGGAGGCTACCAAGGAAGTAAGAAAGAATTTTAATGCCATAAAGGTGTTGGTAGTAACCATGTATGAAGATGACAAGTTTATTATTCATCTTATGGAAAATGGCGCCAACGGTTACCTGTTGAAAAATGCAGACGCCGATGAGATCAGGAAGTCAATTTATTCCGTACACGAAAATGGCTATTATTTTAACGACCTGGTGAACAAAGCATTGCTGAAAAAACTGTTGTTGAAGGGTAATTTGAAGCCATCGTTCAACCAGAATATTGAGTTTACCGAACGCGAACTGGAAGTACTAAAGCTGATCTGCGAGGAGAAGACGGCTGCTGAAATAGGCAAGGAGATTTTTTTAAGTCCCCGGTCGGTAGAAGGTATTCGGCAGCGACTGATTGAAAAAGTGGGCGTTCGCAACACTGCCGGTCTCGTTATGTTCGCTATAAAAAATGGGTTGGTGGATTAGTTACCGATGATTTACTTTCATTGTTATTTACCTGTTCCCATATGAAGAAGTACACCACCGCCATCCTCCTTTTTGTTACTGGCTCATTTGTTTTATCGTTTGTTGCCAACGCAAAAAGCAGGCAGCGCGAATATTACCAAATAACAGTTTATCATTTTGCCACAGCAGAGCAGGAAAAGAAGCTGGATGCTTACTTGTCGGCGGCTTATCTCCCTGCTATTCATAAATTAAGCAATAGAAAAGTCGGCGTTTTTAAACCATTTGCCAACGATACTGCTGCCGATAAATTGATATACATAATCGTTCCTTTTAAAAAAGCGGAACAATTATTTTCGTTGACTTCAATGCTCCTGAAGGATCGGGACTTTGTACTGGCTTCGCAGTATTTTGATACGAGTTATAAAACGCCTGCATTCAGCAGAATGGAAAATATAGTGCTACAGGCTTTTTCGCTTGCACCTATTATGAAACTGCCCAATTTAAAAAGTAACAGGCAGGAGAGGATATTTGAGTTGCGCAGTTATGAAAGTGCAACGGAAAAGTTGTACCGCAATAAAGTAGAAATGTTTAATGAAGGTGGGGAGATTGAAATATTCAGCAGGTTAAATTTCAATCCTGTTTTTTATGCGGAGGTTATTGCAGGTAGCCGTATGCCCAACCTGATGTATATGACGAGCTTTGAAAATAAAGCAGACCGCGATGCGCATTGGAAATCATTTTCAGCAGATGATAAATGGAAGAAGCTTTCGGCCATGTCCAACTACCAGCACAATGTTTCAAAGTCGGAAGTAAAATTTTTACGCGCTACCGATTATTCGGATTATTGATTTTGCAGCCTGCTATCGTTCAGGCAAATTCTAATAAATACGATGGGATAAATTAAAAGCAGCAGAACTAAATTGCCGAATGCAAAATAGCTCCACTGCTGTTCAATTTTACTTACTTCAGTGCAAAGGTTACACTTACCTCAAACTGGTACTTTATCTTTTTAAAATCGATGTTGGCAGCCGCAACATCCTGGTTGCCTTCTGCGCTTTGCTTCATCATCATATTTGAATAGGCACGTGGCGGATTGTAGCCGATCTCGTTCGGATCGTTTATGATCAATGCTTCCCCAACGCTTTCCCCCACAGCGCCTGCTAAATAGGTGGCTTTAACCTTAGCCGCTTTAATTGCTTCCATTTTGAGTTGCTTTTTAAACTCGGTCATTTTGCTGTGAGCAACCTTTGCAATAAAGAAATTTTGCGTGGCTTCATCGTCCAGTTTGTCAACCAGCTCATCCATTTTTTTGGTGTTGCCAAGCTTTACCCAATAGCTGATGCTTGCCATCATATCGGGGTTTTTCTTTCTATTCTTTTTATACCACCAATAGTTACCATCCCATCCCTGGTAGCCCTGTATGCTGATATTCGTGTCGGGGATGCCCAGCGCAATTACCGCTTTTACAAAACGGTTCTTGATCGATTCAATATCCACTTTGCCCACACCCTTCTTATCATATTCCCGCAAATCAATTTGCACATAAATCTCATCCGGAACTATTTCCATTTCAGCAGTACCTGTAACGCTTATCATTCGTTGTTTGATAGTGCCATCAGGGTTTTGCGCTTTAACCTGTAAAAGGCAAACAAACATTGCCATGCCAACCATTATTTTTTTCATAGTATATATTTTTTTAGAAGGATGTAAGATCAGGTATGATTGCATAAAGTAAAATTAGTGCAACGCTTTCTTAACAATATGTTTACAATGCTTATTTTGCAGCCCCAGATTGCAGCTAAACAAATCCGTAATGAAGTTATTAGTAGAAAGGTTAAAGCACATCAGAATAGTTCGTTCAATAGTATATGCACTGGTAGGCGTGTTTAGTTATCCTGGTCTTGCAATGATAAACCGGTTGAAGATTGAAGGAACCGAGCACCTCGAAAACCTTCCCAATCGCAATGTGCTTTTTGTTAGCAACCACCAAACTTACTTTGCTGACGTAATAACTTTCCTTCACATTTTTGCCGCCGTAAAATGGCGAAAGCGTAACCGGCTTGGCTTACCTTATTACCTGCTCAACCCTTTTACCAATGTATATTATGTAGCAGCGGAAGAAACCATGAAGGGTAGTTGGATCAGCCGACTGTTTACTTTAGCGGGCGCTTTAACCGTTAAGCGTACCTGGCGGGCAGAGGGTAAAGAAATCAGGCGTGGACTGGATCCTTCCGATACACGAAAGATTGAGCGTGCATTGGGTCAAAGCTGGGTGATCACTTTTCCGCAGGGCACAACCAAACCTTTTGCACCTGCGCGTAAAGGCACCGCATTTTTAATAAAGAAAAATCAACCTGTTGTAATACCAGTGGTCATCAACGGCTTTTGGCGTGCATTTAATAAAACAGGACTGGCATTAAAAAAGAAAGGTTCCACCCTTAGCATCCGTATAAAAGAACCTATGGTAATTGATTACACTCAGCCGGTCGAAATCATTCTCGATCAGGTAATGGAAGCCATAGAGCAGAGCAAACGTTTTATGATGAAGGGGAAACATCACCTGATAAATAAATTGGACAAGTAAGGACGGTGGAAGCTGTTGGTTGCTGGGTATTTGAAGAGCGCCTTGCCAAAAGCGAAACGCCAACTTACTTCTGCGGGTAAAACAGTGCTTTCAGTTCAAGCGCATCATCGGGGTGCATTTTGCTGGCGAGTATCAACCTGAGCTGTCTTCTTCTTAACGCACCATCAAAAAGGTTTTTTTCACCTTCTGTTTCTGGTATAAGTTGTGGTACAGTACGAGGTTTACCTGTTGGGTCCAAAGCAACAAAAGTAAAATAGGCTTCGTTGCTTTCGTACTTATATTGATGCAACAGGTCCTCTCCCCAAACCTTCAGGTGAATTTCCATAGAGGTATTGAACGCCCTGCTAACCTTTGCTTCAATGTGTACTATGTTTCCCAGCTTGATCGGGTTTTTAAAACTAAGATTGTCTACACTTGCCGTCATACACGGTGCATTACAATGTTTGCCTGCAGCTATTCCCGCGGCAATATCCATCCAATACATTAAACGTCCGCCCATCAGGTTACCGAATGTATTTGTATCGTTAGGCAATACAATTTCATTCATGATAATAAAACTTTCAACCGCTTTTCTTGCCTCCATTGCTATTAAAATATTTGCGGCAAAGGTAATTGAATAGGTAGTGGAAAGCATAAGGGCTTCCATTATATAAATGAAAACAAAACGACCTTATTCCTGTTATTTATAAAATTATTTTACCGCAACATCGTTTATAACTCATAATTTTTTACTTCTTAAGTTCTACCGATATTCGCAACGAATTTGCCTTTTATATGAACATTTCCTTCGACAATACTGAAACTGCCTTTGCTTATAAAAACAGCAAGCAATTAAAAAAATCGCGTTTCCTGTTTAAAACGATGAGCTATTGGCTGTTGGCAAAAGCAGGTGTAAGGCTTACCCCCATAATTATGAAGCTGGGTTTGCCTATTAAAGGTCTGGTTCGAAAAACTATTTTTACACAGTTTGTTGGCGGCGAAACGTTGGAGGAAACGGCTGAAGTAGGCGATGTGTTGGGTAAGTATGGCGTGAAGGTTATTTTAGATTATGGGGTTGAAGGAAGACAGGGTGAAGAGAATTTTAACCGGGCTACACAGCAATTCATAAAGGTGATTGATTATGCTGCATCGCAAAACAATATCCCATTTATCAGCATAAAAGTAACCGGGGTTGCCAGGTTCGATTTGTTGCAAACATTGAACGAAGCACCGCGACTCCGTTCCGGAATTCACGATAATGAATTTGAAGATGAGGAGTGGGGGCGGGTGGTAGACAGGATGTACGCCATTTGCCAGGAAGCATACGACAGGAATGTTGCCGTGCTAATAGATGCCGAAGAAAGCTGGATACAGGACCCCGTTGACCGGCTGACCATGGAAATGATGGAGGAATTCAACCAGGAGAAAGCGATCGTTTACAATACCATTCAACTATACCGGCACGACCGGCTAGACTTTTTAAAATTATCCCACCGTATTGCAAAAGACAAGGGATTTGTATTAGGCGTAAAACTGGTTCGCGGTGCATATATGGAAAAGGAAAGAGCACGGGCTTCAGCAAAAGGTTACATTTCGCCCATACAGGATAACAAGGAAAAAACAGATGAAGACTACGATGCGGCAGTTGAATATTGCATTAATAATATTGAGGAGATTGCTTCTGTGGTAGCATCGCACAACGATGAAAGCAACCTGCTTGCTTGCGAATTGATGGAGAAAAAAGGATTACAGCACGATCATCCTCATGTGCATTTTTCGCAGTTGTATGGCATGAGTGACAACATCACTTTTAACCTGGCAAAGGCTGGCTTTTCGGTAAGCAAATACCTTCCTTTTGGTCCTATAGACGACGTTATTCAATACCTGATGAGACGTGCGCAGGAAAACAGCAGTGTAAGCGGGCAAACCGGCAGAGAATTAATTTTGATTGAAAAGGAACTAAAAAGGCGGGCAGGCAAATAAAAATACAAAGCCCCAACTTTTCATTATCAATATCCCGAAACAGAATCGTCACCCCGTACATCTGCAACTGCCTGAATTTTCTTTTTATCAAATAAAAGAAGCTCTACCCTGCCAATAGTGGATTCGTACCCCGCAACATTATATACCTTAACTGTATAACCCATTCTACGTAATCCATCCAACACAGGTTCCGGAAAACCTCGCTCAACCTGTATTTCATCGGGGAGCCATTGGTGGTGAAAGCGCGGTTTATTCACCGCATCGGTTGCCGACATTTTAAAATCGATCACATCAACAATTACCTGGAAAACAGAAGTGGGGATGGTAGTGCCACCGGGCGTGCCAACAACCATAAACGGTTGGTTATTTTTGGTGACAATCGTTGGGCACATGCTGCTAAGCATTCGTTTGTAAGGAGCGATCGCGTTTGCTTCGCCGCCCACGGCACCATACATATTGGGCACACCGGGCTTCGTACTAAAATCATCCATCTCATTGTTTAATAAAAAACCGGCGCCACCTACCACCGTTTTACTACCAAACGAGCCGTTGAGCGTAGTGGTTATGGACACCAGGTTGCCCCACCTGTCTGTGATACTAATGTGGGTTGTTTCAATACTTTCAACTATGCCTGCTTTAATATCGCTGCTTTTACCCGCTGGGGTGCTATCATAATGCAGCATTCGTTTTTGTATATAAGCGTCGCTGGTAAGTGTTTTCGCTGGCACTTTCCAAAAGTCGGGATCGCCTAAATGTTCTGCCCTGTCGGCAAAAGCGCGGCGTTCTGCCTCTGTCATCAATTGTACACTTTTGATTGTTTCGAAGCCATAAACCGGCAACGGTTTGTCCTTTACCATCTTCAACATTTGGGCAAGAAGAATACCGCCACTGCTTGGCGGTGCCATGGTAGTTACCTGGTAACCTTTGTAATCGAATTGCAACGTAGTTCGGTGTTTTACTTTATAGGCTTTCAGGTCGTCTGAGGTTATCAATCCCGCCCCTCTTTTCATTTCCTCTACTATCAGCCGGGCGGTTTCTCCTTCGTAAAATCCAGCCTGGCCTTTATCCTTGATGCGCTTTAAGGTGTTGGCTAAGTCTTTCTGTACCAGGGTGTCTCCTTCCTGCCATTTTTCTTTTACAAATACCGGTTGTATAGTGTTGTATTTTTTGAAGGCATCCTTTCTGCCATTCATTTTTTCGGCTTCATTTTGCGTTACTTTAAAACCATTCTCGGCTAAGTATATAGCCGGTTGTATCAAAGTTCTAAATGGGAGCTTCGCATATTTCAGGGTTTGAAAAATACCGGCAATAGTACCGGGTACAGCCGCTGCCAGGTGTCCGTTAATGGATAAACTTGTTTGCGCGTTACCCTTCGCATCCAGGTACATATCTCTTACCGCTTTGCCCGGCGCCGTTTCCCTGTAATCGAGCGATATGCTTTTTCCGTTACTCATTTTAGCCACTAAAAAACCACCGCCCCCAATGTTGCCTGCGCCAGGGTAAACTACTGCCAGTGTTAGTTGCACGGCGATGCCCGCATCAAAAGCATTACCGCCAAGTTTTAATATTTCGGCACCTACCAAACTTGCCAGCGGGTGTGCACAGGCAACCGCGCCATTAGCATAAGTATGTTCCTTATGTGAGGAAAAGTTGAAAGGATCAACCGCTTTGCCCGGCCCCATAAAAGCCTGGCAAAAGCAATGCGTGGAAATAAATAAAGTGAATGCAGCTAAAAATAATTTACAATGGTTCATGTAGCAAATTATTTATTTTTTGGTTGATGGTTTAAACAATTGGGTGGCTGCGATAACCGGCTTGTAATTCAAAAACGGTTAAGTAATATTGCAACGGCGATTTTATACAGGCAATTATGCTGAAAATGAAATGCCGAAATAAGTAAACATGATGATTATGAAACAATTTTCCACTGTTATCCGGTTGTGTTTTTCCATGGCTGTATTTTTTATAGCTACTGCGGCAATGGCTCAATCGGTTATAAAAGGTATGGTTAAAGATGCGGGCCAGCCGCTGGAAGGCGCTTCTGTATTACTCGAAGGTAGAGAAGGTGGAACGCGCACAGCAGCAGACGGAACCTACCAGTTGCGGGTGCGCCCCGGAACTTACACGTTGGTTGTTAGTTTTGTTGGCTATCAAACACAAAAAAAGAGTGTAACGGTAACCGCAGCACAAACTTCAACCTTCGATTTCGTTCTGCAAAAAGTGCTCGACCTGGAGGTTGTAACGGTACTGGGCTCCCGTTCTGCCATCATCCGAACCAATACTCAAACCTCTGCACCCATCGATGTTTTTTCCAGCAAAGAATTGCAACTCACCGGGCAGATAGAGCCAACACAAATGGTCAACTTTGTTGCCCCATCTTTTAATTCATCGCGCCAAACCATTGCCGACGGTACCGACCATATAGACCCTGCAACCCTTCGTGGCTTAGGTCCCGACCAGGTGCTGGTTTTAATAAATGGTCATCGCCGCCATAACACTGCATTGTTGAATGTTAACGGAACTATCGGTCGTGGTTCTGTTGGTACCGACCTGAATAGTATACCCGCTTCTGCCATCGAAAAAATTGAGGTGCTGCGCGATGGCGCTGCTTCACAATATGGATCGGATGCTATTGCAGGTGTAATCAACATCGTACTAAAAAAAGATTACCACAAAACCAATGTAAACCTGCACGCCGGGCAACACTATGCAGGCGACGGCAGAATGCTGGGCGTATCGCTTAACCAGGGCTGGCGCTTAGGTAAAAAGGGCTACCTCGATTTTTTTGCCGATGTGCGTTCGAGAGAAGCTACCAACCGGGCGGGTGATTTTACCGGAACGGTGTACTATAATATTCCGGGCAATGCTTCGCAAGGCTTAAGAGATACGTTGACCAGGCTGGACAACCAACTGATTAAAGAAAGAGGCTTTAGCCGGAAAAATAATTTACAGGTTGGCAACTCTGCGGTAGATAATTATGGATTTATGATGAATGCCGGTATCCCTGTATCATCCAAAATAAACCTGAACGTTAACGCAGGAACCAATTACCGCCAGGGACGGGCAGCGGGTTTTTATCGTTACCCAAAACAAACCGCGCAGGTGATCAATGTTATATACCCTGATGGATTTTTGCCGCAAATCGGATCGGAGATAAGGGATAAAAATATTACAGCCGCCCTCGACGGAACTTTAAACAGCGGATGGAAATGGGAGTTTAGTAATACCTATGGCGATAACTCCTTCCGTTTCATGGTCAACAATTCAAACAATGCATCGCAATTCGCATTGGGCAGTGCGGCGCAAACTTCCTTTTTTGCCGGTAAACTGAAGTTTGGTCAAAACACAACCAACCTGAATTTTGCAAAAGACTTCGGCACCAACATGGGTTTGAAAACTTTTAATGTAGGAGCAGGGGCTGAGTTCAGGGTAGATAATTATCAGATAGTTGAAGGCGAGCCTGCAAGCTATTTAAATTACGATCCATCCAGCGGACGTTCGGGCGGAGCGCAGGTTTTTCCTGGCTTTCAACCATCCAATGCGGTTAACGAAACACGTTATGTAACTGCAGGGTATGTTGATGTGGAAACGGATATTTCCGATAAGTTTTTATTGAACGGTGCTGGCAGGTACGAACATTACAGCGACTTTGGTGGCAACTTCGCCGGCAAGCTATCGGCCCGTTACAAAATGTCGGATGCGTTTACTTTGCGCGGCACAGTCAGCAACGGTTTCAGGGCACCAAGTATGCACCAGCGTTATTTTAGCACCGTTGCTACCGTATTCATCAGCAATGGAACGTCGCTCGTTCCGGTGCAACAAGGTACCTTCCGCAACAACAGTTTGGTGGCTGCCGCTTTTGGCGTCCCATCTCTTACCGCCGAAAAATCTACCAACTATAGTATAGGTCTTACATCAAAACCGGTAAAGGGTGTTAGCATTACGTTGGATGCTTACCAAATAGAAATAAAAAACCGGATAGTGTACTCCGGCAGTTTTACCAAAACCAATCCAACAGTGGCTACACTGCTTAGCAGCTTCCCAGATGTTAGTGCAGCGGTGTTCTTTTCAAACGCCATCAACACCCGCACACGCGGACTGGATGTTGTAGCCAGCAGCAGCAACAAAATGGGTAAAGGCGTTTTGGACATTACGCTTGCAGGTAATTTCAATAATACAAAAGTGGTGGGCGCTGTAAAAACATCTTCCAAACTGCCGGCTGATTCTTTAAATACAAACACGCTTTTCAGCAGGGATCAGCGGGCAATTATTGAGCAGGGACAGCCTAAAAATAAAGTAATGCTGAACCTGAACTACCGGGTAGGCAAAGTGAGTTTCATGTTGCGCAATACCCGCTTTGGCGAAGTTGCAACCAAGGACCGTGTAAACCCGGCGCTGGATGAAAACTTTGGCGCAAAGATCGTAACCGATGCAAGTTTTTCGTTACGCCCGGTTAGCTGGGTAAGCATTACGGTTGGTGCAAACAATATTGCCGACGTTTATCCTGACCGCCTCACAAAAGTTGGCAATCAAAACGAAGGACGCTTTTTGTATAGCCGCAATTCAACCCAATTTGGTTTTAATGGCGGATACTATTATACCAACCTGAATTTTGATTTGACCGAAATAAAGTTGAAGAAAAAACTGAAGCCGGTACCGCAGGCACCAATGGTAATGCCAACCCCTGCCGCCGTTGCTTATGTAGCGCCAAAACCAAAAGACACGGATAACGATGGAACGCCCGATGCAAAGGATGCCTGCCCATCGTTAGCAGGACCAGATTACACCAATGGTTGCCCGGATAAAGATGGGGATGGAGTAGCAGATAAAAACGACAAATGCCCCGATGTAGTGGGCGTGAATATTTTTGGCGGTTGCCCGGATGTGGATGGTGATGGTGTGGAAGATGCGAAAGATAAATGCCCGAATGTTTTTGGATATGCAAAATACCAGGGGTGTTTACCACCCGATACCGATGGCGATGGCTTGAATGACGAGTACGATAAATGCCCTACCGTAGCGGGTAATATTGCCAACAACGGTTGCCCTTTGCCAAAAGCTGCGGATGAAATTAGTGCAGAAGCTAAACCGGTTGCAAAGGAAAAATCTACACCTGCCAAACCGAAAAAGAAATAAAATTCAAAATATAATAAAGCAGTCTGCGCAGGCTGCTTTTTTTTGTTAATTACGTTCACCAATCATACACCCATTTATGCGTTTAATTTTTAAGAGTGCAGTTTTTGTTGCTAACACCAGGTATGCAAAAAGTTTTAAAGTAAAATCTTCCCGGCATAATGATGGGCTTCCAATTCATCAAAAAGTTAACGCAGCGTTGTGGTGGTGGAAAGCGTTGGGGTGTTTACTTCTCGCAACTATTTTTACATCTTCAATAGCGCAATCCCTGCAAAGCCCCGAGCAATTTTTAGGGTATAAGATCGGAACAAAATATACCCTTCATTATAAATTATTGAATTACTATAAAGCATTGGCCGCAGCAAAACCAAACATGGTAAAGCTGGAAAAGTATGGCGAAACCTACGAAGGACGCGACTTGATGCTGGTGTACATCGCTTCTCCCGACAATCTGCAAAAACTTGAAACTATACGGCAGGATAACCTTCGTTTGGGCGGTTTGTTAAACGATCAGTCTAACGCAAAAAAAGAAGGACAGACCGCTATTGTTTGGTTAAGTTATAATGTGCATGGCAACGAAACATCTTCGTCGGAGGCAGCCATGTTAACTGCCTATGCATTGGTTGACCCGGCAAACGCTGCGACGAAAGAATATTTGAAGAATACCGTGGTCATCATCGATCCCTGCTTAAATCCAGATGGAAGAGACCGGTACGTGTCGTGGTTTAATTCAATTGTGGGGAAGCACATGGATGCAAACCCCATTTCGCGGGAGCATTTTGAAGTTGCGCCATTTGGCAGAACAAACCACTACAATTTCGATTTGAACCGCGATTGGGCGTGGCAAACACAAATTGAAACGCAACAGCGAATGGTGAAATACAATCAGTGGATGCCACAGGTGCACGTCGACTTTCATGAGCAGGGATACAACAACCCTTATTATTTTGCTCCCGCCGCCGAACCTTTCCACGAGGTGATCACTCCGTGGCAGCGCGATTTTCAAACCACTATTGGTAAAAACAATGCAGGTTATTTTGATGCAAAAGGATGGCTCTATTATACCAAAGAGCGATACGATCTTTTTTATCCATCGTATGGTGATACCTACCCGACTTACAACGGTGCAATAGGTATGACCTATGAGCAGGGGGGTGGAGGACGTGCCGGGCTGGCAATTGCAAAAGAAGATGGTGATACACTTACCCTTGTTGATCGGGTTACACATCACTATACTACGGGACTATCCACCATTGAGGTAGCATCGAAAAATGCCGCAAAGCTTTTGAGTGAGTACAAAAAGTTTTTTGATGATAGTCGTGCAGGTAAAGGGAACACTACAAAAACCTACATCATCACTACCGACAACCGCGATAAATTAAAAAGTGTTGAAGATGTTTTGAAGAAAAACGGCATCGGGTTCGGCCTGTTATCTTCACCAACATTCAAGGGTACAAATTATAATACCGGCAAGGAAGAAACGGGTCGTTTAAAGAAATATCACCT
>JANPIA010000301.1:0-1776 GCA_031424735.1 Segetibacter sp. | reverse complement strand
GTACAAAGTAAGTTGGTGTATTTGGTTGTATAAAGACATGGGTCTGCAAGCAGCAATGCATCAAAATGAAAATACACCTTACATGAAACTTGTCTCGAAGTTTCTGTCGCGAAAAGATTCACTTGGCGCAGATGCGTGGGGGGCAACCGACAAAAATATCAGGCAGTTAATCGGGCCTCTTGAAGACTTGATTAAAAAAGAATTTCCTACGTATGATCCGTACCCGCGGGGCCAGCAAAAATATATTGCTTTACTGGTCAGGCACATTCTGATATCCGAGGCACTCGTGCCTGAATATTGCAACCTGTTCAAAGATTTGAGTGAAAAACAATTGACAGCACTGGCTCAATCTTTTCGTTTTGAAAATTATGTAAAGAGGAAGAGGCTTGAAGATATTTTAACTGGCCGGGAAGGGCTTAGTTCCCTAACACTGGTTAAATAACGTTCTGGAAAATATAGTTTACCACGTTCGCTTACTCATCATCTTATCTACCTCTGCACGGGTCATCTTTCCCAATTCCGGGCACTTGTATAGAATTTATCGGCGGATTATTTTGAACGTTTATTTGGTAGTGCTTGGAGTAATTTTATTCATCATCTATTTTTATTTCAACCTATACACATTTAATTATGAAACATCTTTTTACGTTATTACTCGTCCTTGGTGGTCTGACCACTTTTGCGCAAAACAAAATTGACGGAAACTGGAAAGGTACCCGCGAAACACCCAATGGTACCTTTGAATTTAATTACACTTTTAAAGTTGAAGGGAATGAACTGAAAGGCACTCTGAAAACTCAGTTTGGCGAAACTAAGATTGATAGCGGAAAGGTAGATGGTAAGAAATTTTCATTCAATGTTTCTTTTAATGAAAGGAAAATTAGCTACACGGGAGAATTAACTAAAGATGATGAGATTGTTGTTAAAAATGAAAGAGGTGAAACAAAATTAACAAGGTTAAAGGCGTAGGATAAAATTCGATTTCTCATTTTTACAACAACGAAATCAACTTATCGCATCTTCACTCTAAGCAGGTAGTTTGTAGCTGTAATAAAAAGTGTTTTACCATCGGGCGTTAAAGCGCAATTAGCGGCTGACACTCCATTGACTTTTATTTTTCCGATAAGTTTTGCTTCTTTCGTAAATATCCAGATACCACCTGGGCCTGCGGCAAACACGTTGCCTTTTTTGTCTATTTTAAAACCGTCGCATCCCCCCATTCCTTTTTCATTGCTCACATCATAAAACACACGTCCATTCTCTAAGGAGCCATCTCCGGCAATGTCGTATGCATACCATCTTTTCTTCCTGTTATCCGAGTTAGCGATGATCAAGGTTTTTCCATCGGGCAAAATGCCGATACCGTTTGGCTGCTCAATGGAATCAACTAACAACGTAGTTCGACCTGCTTTATCCATTCTATATACTCCATGGTAAGAGAGTTCTTTCTTCGGGTCTCCTGGTCCTTTTTCAAATCCATAGCCGGGGTCGGTAAAATACATATCGCCGGACTTTGTAAAGAAAAAGTCGTTGGGGCTGTTTAGCTTTTTGCCATTGTATACGCTTGCTACTGTTGTAAAGTTTGGTTGTGGGGCAATTAGAGGTGCATCCATTTGTGCTACTCTCCTATCGCCGTGTTGGCAAATCAATAGTTTTCCATCATTTGAAAGCGCAAGCCCGTTTGGCCCCATAAAACCGCCACGAGGTTCAGCACCAGTGTAACCGGCAGGCTTCAGGTACACTTCTTTGCCTTTTGCTTCTGTCCACTTATAAATT
>JANPIA010000300.1:0-7499 GCA_031424735.1 Segetibacter sp. | reverse complement strand
CAAGTTATTTGTGGGATTTTGGTGATGGCTCTACTTCCACCCTTGCCTTGCCAACGCACACTTATACTACCGCTGGCTCCTTTAGCATTAACCTTAAAATTGTTACCGCCAACGGATGTACGGCAAATTATTTTTACGATTCCGTAATTAATGTTGGCAATAAACCGAAAGCGGATTTCATTGCTACGCCTACCAATGTATGTGCGGGTGAGGCAGTCACCTTCATCGATCAGTCAACCGGGGGAGTGAATAAATGGCTATGGAATTTTGGTGACGGGCAAACATCCCGCATTCAAGGACCGGGACATCTTTATTACGATACAGGTTATTTGAATGTTACTTTAATTGCAAGCAACTTTGGCTGTAGTGATACCTTGGTTAGAAGCAAATACGTTTATGTAAAACCGCCTGCAGCAGGTTTTGATACAGCGTTTTTATGCAACGACAGGCTCACCCGAAAATTCATCGACAAATCTGTTGCGCCACTTACCTGGCACTGGCAGTTTGGAGATGGCGACAGCAGTACTGCACAAAACCCCTCCCATTCGTACACTTCCCCGGGAATTTATAATGTTACATTAACAGTAACGAATGGAGACTGTAAACACAGTGTGATCCAGCCCGTAAAAATTCTATATCAACAATCGAAGCTAATTCCCGATACTGCTGCGATTTGCCGCGGGGGGCGAATTGTTTTTGATGTAACCAACGCAGACACCTCCAACATCCAAAAATTCTCGTGGTATTTTTTTGGCAATGGAGTTGGTATACCTACACAAACATTTTCTGAGCCGGTTGCCTGGAATTATGACAGCATTGGCGATTATGCAGCAGTAGTAATTACCGAAGACAACCTTGGGTGTATTGATACATTAGGCTTGTCAAAACCCATTGAAGTATTTGGTGCTTTCGCTGGTTTTTCGGCAGACCCACCGGGTATATGTGTTGGCAAAACGGTCAATTTTATTGACTCAACAAGCACTGATAAAAAGCACCAGGTTGTTAAATGGACCTGGAATTTTGGCGATGGCTCTACACAAACATTCACCTCGGCGCCATTTACTCATACCTATAATACAGCGGGTTTATACAGTGTAGGTTTGGCCGTAGAAAATAGTTTTGGCTGTACAGACAATATTCAGAAACAGGATGTAGTAATTGTGACAAAGCCCATTGCTGCATTCAATTCCGAGGACACACTAGCGTGCCCCGGAGCACCATTAAAATTTTTCAACCAGTCAACCGGGTTGGGACTTAAATTTTTGTGGGAATTTGGCGATGGTAATACTTCCACGCTTGAAGATCCTATCCACACCTATAGTAACCCCGGTACCTATTCAGTAAGGTTACGGGTGGAAACCCTGGGTGGCTGCAGCGATTCTATTAGCAAGGCTAAGTATGTCACAGTTGACAGACCAAAAGCGCGTTTTGCGGTCAGCGATACTTTTATTTGCCAACCTGTTCAGCTATTGTTCCGCGACAGCAGTTCGTTTGTCAGAAACTGGAACTGGACCTTCGGAAATGGCAATACCTCTACATTACCCAACCCTGTAAATGTATTCTCCGTAACACAACGGTATGTTGTAAAGCTGGTGGTTACCAGCGCCGGCGGGTGCCAGGATTCAGCATTCCAGGCTATCAACGTAGACTTGCTTACCGCTACATTGGAATATACACCGTTAACAGGTTGTGCGCCTGTTCCTATTAAATTTACAGCACACAGTTCAAGAAAAGTAAATTATACGTGGAACTTTGGTGATGGTAACACCGTTAGCACTACAGATTCAACGGCATCCAATACCTATATTATACCGGGCAATTTTTTACCGCAAATATTTTTGAGAGATGTGAGAGGATGCGTTGTACCCATTAATGGTACAGACACCATTTCGATAGAAAAGATCATTCCGAAATTTGGTGTTAGCTCAAATGTAATTTGTGACTCTGCGCAGGTACAATTTACCGACAGCAGTTTTTCAACCGGTGCCGTAAATTATAAATGGGATTTTGGAGATGGCACCACCTCTACCTTAAAAAACCCTGCGCACTGGTACCGGCAAACGGGCAGCTATACTATTAAGCTTGTGGTTACCTCCGCCAAGTTAGGCTGTGGTGACAGCGTTTCTTACCTGAACATGATTACAGTGATTAAAACAGTTGCTCCAACAATATCTATTACCGCTTCGGATACCGTTATATGTAAAGGCAAGGCTATTGTATTTATTGCGAAACCGGTAAATGGCGGCACATCGCCGGTTTATACCTGGAAAGTAAATGGCACCGATGTTGGCAGAAACGCTGACACCCTTATTATAACCACTATTAGCGACAACGATGTTGTTACTTGCACGCTGGCAAGCAGTCTCCCTTGTGTAACCTCCAGGGCAGTAGTTTCTAACGGTATAAAGATTAAAGTGATTGATTACCTCACACCATCGGTAACCATTACGGCCGATGTAACCAATGTTTGTGTAGATGGCACCGCCACCTTCACAGCCGTACAGGTAAACGGGGGTTCGAAACCTGTTTACCAATGGAAACTGAATGGTAAAAATGTGGGTGCAGATACGAATATCTATTTCAATAATAGACTAAGAGATGGTGACATTGTAGTGTGTTTGCTTACCAGCAACTTCCCATGTGTAACTGTAAACACAGTTCAGTCAAACAGCATACGGATGGATGTGTACCAATACCCGAAAGTGAATGCCGGAACGGACCTTTATGTATTACCAGGATGGTCCGGTCAGTTAAGCCCGCAGGTGTCTGCCTCAAACCCATCATTCAAATGGACACCCTCTACATATCTTTCAAACGATTCGGTTTTACGACCCGTTAGCACTCCGTTAGCCGACATCAATTATAAATTAACGGTTACCGGAATGGGAGGTTGTGCAACCAGCGATGAGGTGTTTGTACAAATTGTAAAACTTCGAATTCCAAATGTGTTTTCTCCCAATAGAGATGGAATAAATGATACGTGGATCATTGATAATCTTCATTTATTTCCAGATGCCGACCTGCAAATTTTCACCCGGTACGGCCAGCAGGTTTTCCACTCTACCGGTTACGAAAAACCCTGGGACGGAATGATTAAAGGCGCACCTGCACCAATAGCAGTGTATTATTATATTTTGAACATCAAAAGCCAAAGTATAAAACCAATCGCCGGTTCTATTACCATACTCAGGTAAATATTTTTTTGGGGGAAAGGGAATGACCGGAATGAAAGCATACGTTATGCTGCACCTTCTTCTTGTTAATACTGCACACTACATTTCTGCTTAGAATACGAGTCGTATTGCACTTCCCAAGTATTATCATGGTTGTTATGGTGCGCCAATAAAACAGCATTGGATTAAATGGTGCGTAAGAGCCATCCCTTGAATGGGGCAATTTTAGATGCATTCCTTAAGGCTCAACCCCGAAGTTTTGATTTTATCTAAGCTATATTTACCAGTTGAAAAAACGGGATGCTTATGACCAGGGAAGAAAAATTTATGCAGGAAGCGATTGCTCTTTCCGGCAATGGTGTTCGCAATAACGAAGGAGGACCTTTTGGCTGCGTTGTTGTAAAAAATGATGCGATTGTTGGCAGGGGAAATAACCGCGTTACCTCCTCAAACGACCCTACAGCCCATGCGGAAGTTGTCGCAATAAGAGATGCCTGCAAAAACCTCGGCACCTTTCAATTGGACGAATGTGAAATATATACCTCGTGTGAGCCATGCCCCATGTGCCTCGGCGCTATTTACTGGGCACGACCAAAGATTGTTTACTTTGCTAACAACCGGCAGGATGCTGCTAATATTGGTTTTGATGATTCGATGATCTACGAAGAAATGGTGTGCGATCTCGATAAAAGAAAGATCCCCATTGTTGCACTGGGGCGGGAGGCTGCTTTAAAGGTGTTTGAGGAATGGCAAAACAAGGTTGATAAGACGCAATATTAAAGTGGTGTTTCTTCGCAGAGGACAAGAGAAGCGGATTTTGCGCTGAGCCCTCTGCGAAAACTCTTTTTACTCATTTCTCTGCGGTTCATAACTTGTATTTTTTACCCTGATAATTTGAGCAGCTATGCTTATTGCTATCTCTTCGGGTGTTTCGCTTTTTATGTTTATACCGATTGGTGCGTGAACTTTAGATAGCTGTACTTCCGGAACACCTTCTGAACGATAGGTGGCAAACATCTTTTCAATTTTTGTGTTGCTGCCCAACATGCCGATGTATTGAAAGTTTTTAGCAAGTAACACTTTCAATGCAACATAATCGGTCCGGTAACCAAAGGTCATTATCACCACGTAACTGCTTTCTCCGCCCGGTATAACATCAGCGAGATGTTGGTAATCATCCAGCAATATTCTATAGTGGGTATAATTGTTTCCCTCCATGGTATTCAGCGCGGTACGGGTGTCAAAAACATGGATACAAAAACCCAGTTTACTCATAATATGCGAAAGTGAAAGAGAGCAGTGCCCACCGCCAACAATGTATAAATGATGCTGGTAGCCGGTAGGTTCAACATATATCCAGTCGCCGTTTCTGCTCCTGCTTAAACCATTTTGATAAGCATATGGTATTGTGGAAAACAAAACGCCATGGGAAGAAAGTACCAGGAAACCCTTTTGTTGGCTTTGTAACGAACTAACAAGCTCCCTGACAGGTCCTGCATCTTTTAGTTGTATGATGTATAAAAAAATAGTTTGTTCACCGGAGCATATCATCCCACTTTGGTTCTGTGCAACTTCTTTATCATGTACCTGTCTGTGTAGTGAAGCGTCAAAAACCTCGTCTCGCAATTTCGCTTTTGCCAGCTCCACAAACTTGTGCTCCATTATGCCGCCACCTACCGATCCTACCATTGCCCCTTGGCCATTTATCGCCATAAAAAACCCTTGCCTTCCGGGGCTGCTGCCGTTGCTTTCCAATACATACATCAGCATAACCGGCACCTGACTATCTAGGTTATCAAGAATGAACTTCCAGTTGGCTAATTGCTTGTGCATGGTTAGTATTAGTTTCCCTGTTGGGTTCAGAATATAAAGCCATCAATACTTTTTCGGGGGTCATGGGTGCCGAAAATGCCGGATCACTTGCGGGATTGTATGCTTTGATTGCGTTGCGGAGAGCAAAGAAAGCGCCGATGCCATACATCAGGGGTGGCTCCCCCACTGCCTTTGAACGAAAGATGGCAAGGTTATCGGTATTGGTTTGCAAGAAGTCAATCTCAATTTGTTTGGGCACCGAATAGATATCAGGAATTTTGTAAGTTGATAATGCGTTCGATCGCAACCGGCCTTCCTTATCATAAATAATTTCCTCCATCGTCATCCAGCCCATGCCCTGCACTAAACCGCCTTCAATCTGCCCCCTATCAATAACGGGGTTCATGCTCGAACCAAAATCGTGCACCAACCTAACGGCATCAAACTCGTAAATACCACGCAGGCAATCAACTGTTACCACAGAGATAGCAGTACCATACACATGGTAAGCAAACGGGTGTCCTTTTTCTATAGTTTGATCGTAATGAATACCCGGTGTTGCATAATGTGAATGCTCCGATAAACTGATGCGCCTGATATAGGCAGTAAGTATTAATTGCTCCCATGTAAATGCAGTTTGCTTACCATCTGCCCACACGAAGCCATCGCGTATTTCTATCGCTTCTAATGTTGAATGAGCGAGCTCCGCAGCCACCGGTTTTATTCTTTGAAGTATGGTATTGCAGGCAATCTCTACCGCCTTACCATTTAAGTCGGCCGTAGCGCTTGCAGCAGAGGGTGAAGTATTGGCAATGCGAAAAGTATTGGTTGTATGCACCTTTATTTTATTGGCCGATATTGAAAAAATGGATGCAGCAACCTGAAGCATTTTGGTGTTAACGCCCTGCCCCATTTCAACGGCGCCACTGCTTACTCCCACACTTCCATCAGTATATACATGTACCAGTGCACGTGCCTGGTTCATTAATGTTTTTGTAAACGAAATGCCAAAACAAACCGGCATAAAAGAAATGCCTTTTTTATAATACTTGTTGGTAGTGTTAAAAGTGTCTACTTCAAGTTTCAACCTATCGGCTTCATACAATTCAACTGCTTTATTCCAACATTCGTTTGCCTCGCTTTGCGCTAGCTGACCAAATGGAAAAGCATCGCCGTTACGCAACAAATTCTTCTGTTGAATTTCACTTGCCGGTATCCCCAATGCATCGGCGGCTTTTGCTATTGCACTTTCAATTACAAACATACCCTGTGGCCCGCCAAAGCCACGAAAGGCGGTATTAGGAGGAAGGTTGGTACGACAACTAAAAGCAGTTGCCGTTACATGAGGAATGAAATAAGAGTTGGTGCAATGGAACAATGTGCGTTCCAAAACCGCCGGCGAAAGATCAGCAGCCGCTCCTGCATTTTGATGAAAGGTCGCTTCGTAGGCAACGATCTTCAGGTCTTTATTCAAGCCAATTTTAAAGTCGGAGGAATATGGATTTCGCTTGCCTGTCATGCGCATATCTTCCATACGGTTCAATGCATATTTTACAGGGCGCTTCAGATGATAGGTGGCAAGCGCACAAAATATAGCCCATGAGGTGGCCCCATCTTCTTTGCCACCAAAGCCACCGCCCAGGCGGGTTACATCCACCTCCAACCTGTGCATGGGTACGCCAAGTACATCCGCCATATGGCGTTGCACCGCTGTAGGCCCCTGCGTGGATGAATAGACTTTTATAGCATTGTTCTCAACAGGAATAGTATAGGCGCCCTGTGTTTCTATGTACAAATGCTCTTGTCCATTTGTTTCAGCAACACCTTTAAAAATATGGTTGCAGTCCGCCCATGCAGCAGCAGTATCGCCAATTTTAAAAGTGCGGGGAGGTACAATCAATTCACCTTTTTCTTTTGCTTCGCGAGGATCGGTAATGATGTGCAAAGGCTCGATTTCAATCTTTATCTTTTTCAATGCAGACTGTGCAATCTCACTGGTTTCTGCTACAACAAGAGCAACAGGCATTCCATTAAAATGAACATGATCTTCTGCAAGCAAAGGCTCGTCGGGAACAATGCCACCAATCTGGTTTCTGCCGGGAATATCTTTGTAGGTAAATATGCGAACCACACCTGGCATCGCTATGGCTTCACTAACATCAAGCAAAATGATTTTGCCATGCGCTAAAGGCGAACCAAATACCGCGCAGAATAATGTGCCCGCCAATTCAGGTATATCATCCAGGTAAATGGATTCGCCCCGCGTATGAGAATATGAATCTATGTTCTTCATGATTTGTTTTTTGTTGCACTAAACAGCTCAACAAAATGCGCCTTTATCAACTGCCCTAACAGTAACCGCTTATATTCCTCCGACCCCCTTGCATCGCTGATGGGCGAAATTTCTGATTGCGCAATCTCAATAGACTGTTCAATTGTTTGGTCCGAAATGTTTTTGCCCGATAAAAAGTCGGAGGTTTTAGTTAAGTACATTGGTACCGGTCCAACACCACC
>JANPIA010000299.1:0-13790 GCA_031424735.1 Segetibacter sp. | reverse complement strand
GGGTATCTTATCCGTTAAATTGTTTGAAGAAGTGACATCCGTGAATAAAGGCGAAGACAAATTCACGGTGCTAACAACAAAGCAAACCTATAGCGCCGACAGCATCATTATTTCTACAGGATTTTACGACATCCCGTTTTTATTAAACGTACCGGGTGAAGATTTGGATAAGGTAAAGCACTATTACAAAGACCCACATTTTTATGCATTTCAAAAAGTGCTGGTGGTTGGGGCTGCAAACTCCGCTGTAGATGCAGCATTGGAAACATGGCGAAAAGGTGCCGAAGTAACAATGGTGATAAAAGGCAACGAAATAAGTAGCCGGGTAAAATATTGGGTAAAGCCAGATATTGATAACCGTATTGCGGAAGGTTCTGTGAAAGCCTACTTCAATTCAACCATTGCGGAGATCCGCAAACATGAGGTGGATATAAATACGCCGGATGGTTTAGTAACCATAGCCAACGATTGGGTGATTGCAATGACGGGCTATCAACCTAACTTAAACTTTTTGCGTAACGTGGGTATTAAACTTTCCGACGACGCCATTTGCAAGCCAACTTATCACGATGAAACCTATGAAACGAATGTAGAAGGCATTTACCTCGCCGGCGTTATTTGTGGTGGTATGAATACCCACCGGCTGTTTATCGAAAACTCGAGGGAGCATGCGGAAAAGATCATTAGAGCTATCAGGTTAAAGAAGGATATGCTGTAAAAATTTACCATATTTTTCTACCAGTCCCATATTGTAAAAATTACATTTTTTAGATGCTAAAAACTGGGATGAACACCGGTATAGTTCATCGGCGATATTCGTTTCAATTCTTTTTTAACCATGTTATTTACCTGAAGCTTCTCTATAAATTCGTGTATATCGGTTTTGGTGATTGCGCTCTTACCTCTTGTCAGTTCCTTCAATGCCTCATAGGGTTCAGCATAATTTTCGCGCCGTAAAATGGTTTGAATTGCTTCTGCAACAACTGCCCAGTTGTTGTTTAAATCATCATTAATCTTGTTTGTATTCAGCACCAGTTTATCCAAGCCTTTTGCCAACGATTTTAATGCGATAAGCGTATAGGCTACAGGCACGCCCATGTTGCGTAAAACGGTACTGTCAGTAAGATCGCGTTGTAAACGGCTGATAGGAAGCTTTGCCGAAAGATGCTCCAGCATAGCGTTTGCAATACCCAGGTTGCCTTCGGCATTTTCAAAGTCAATAGGGTTTACCTTGTGCGGCATAGCGCTGCTGCCTACCTCCCCTTTCTTTGTTTTTTGTTTAAAATAATCCATGCTGATGTAAGTCCACATATCACGACACAAATCTATCAATATATTATTGATACGTTTGATTGAATCGAAATGCGCCGCAAGGTTATCGTAATGCTCTATTTGTGTAGTAAACTGCATGCGTTGCAAACCCAACGACGCATCCACAAATTCATTCGCCAGCTTTATCCAATCTTTGTTGGGATAAGCAATAAAATGGGCATTAAAATTTCCGGTGGCCCCCCCAAATTTTGCCGCATAAGGTATATGCGAAAAAAGGAAAACCTGGTTCTCAATTCGCTCTACAAAAACCATTATTTCCTTACCCAATAATGTTGGTGAGGCCGGCTGCCCGTGGGTGCGTGCAAGCATGGTAACAGTCCTCCATTCCTTTGCAAAAGCACGCAGGCTTTTTTGCAGGTTCAAAACCGGGGGCAGGTATTCCTGTTCCATACACTGCTTCCAGCTAAGGGGTATTGCGGTGTTATTTATGTCCTGCGAGGTAAGTCCGAAATGCACCCACTCTTTAATTTCGGAACCGCCGCATTTATTAAGCTGCTCTTTTAAAAAATATTCTATCGCCTTTACATCGTGGTTGGTAATGGATTCGATTTGTTTGATTTGCTGGGCATCATCCAGGCTAAAATCATCGCATACTTTGCGCAGGTGCTGCCGCCATTTTGCCGGCAGCTTAAAGAATTTTTTATTCGCGAGAAAAAACAAATACTCCACTTCAACCAACACGCGGTATTTCATTAATGCGTATTCTGAAAAATACTCTTCAAGAAACTGTACCTGCTTTCGGTACCGTCCGTCAATGGGTGAAATAGCAGTTAATTGATTTAGTTCCATTTGTAATGTTGAGTTTGAAGTTGGGAGTTTTGTGTTTCGGGTTCCAGGTTTCTGGTTGCAGATTGCTGATTGTTCTTTGCAAGTTGCCCGTTACAGTTTTTTACACTGCCCTTGTTTTTATTTCATGATATTTCTTTGTTACCGGCATTTACTTTTCATGGCATCTTGGTTGCGTCGCACTCTTTTACTTTTTGTTATTAATGGGCATGGTAGGCAGGCAAGGTAGCCAGCGATTTTGTGCTTAATGATGCATGATCGTGGTGATGGTTCCACCTGATGCCTTTGCCGATTTTTGTTTTACAAGTACAAGAGTGCGACCCCGCAATTCTGACTGGGCTGGCAGCAACAATGTTTAACAGTGCAGCAAATGATGGGTACATAAAAAACGTTTTCTTTGCGCTCAAATTTAGTTGAATTGCACAAGATAAAAGTTGGCGCGGTAAGTTACCTGAACACAAAACCGCTCGTATATGGCTTCAAGCATGGATTTACTTTACCCAACATGGATTTGGTGGAAGATTACCCCGCCCGCATTGCATCAAAATTATTGTACAACGAGATTGATATTGGACTGGTTCCGGTTGCCATCATCCCCAAACTGAAAGAGCACCACATTATTACCGACTATTGCATTGGTGCGGAAGGACCCGTGGCTTCGGTAGCATTGTTCAGCGATGTTCCTTTGGAAAAGATAGAAAAGGTTTTACTCGATTATCAAAGCCGTACATCAGTTGCCCTGGCAAAAATTCTTATTCGCGACTACTGGAAGATATCGCCACAGGTGGAAGATGCCAGGGAAGATTTTAGAGAACATATTAAAGGCGCCGTTGCAGGCGTGGTGATTGGCGACCGTGCTTTTGAACAACGCACGAAATCTCCCTACATATATGATCTTGCTGAAGCATGGCAGCATTTTACGGGACTGCCTTTTGTATTTGCAGCCTGGATTGCTAATAAAAAATTACCGGCAGATTTTGTTGATCAATTTAATGAAGCCAACAAAGTTGGGCTTAATAAAATAGATAAGGTGGTTGCTGAAAATGCCTGCCCGATGTACGACCTCGATACTTACTACAGGAAAAATATCAGCTATAATTTAACCACAAGGAAGCGGGAAGGTCTTGCAGCTTTTTTATCGATGCTTGGGTGATCAATAACAAAGTCGGGCTTCCACTTTGTTGAGGTAGTCCAGCGTTGCAGGTGAAAGGGGCGTTCGTTTTTCGGTGGAGGGAATTCGAATTATTTGTTTCCACCCCTGTATCCATCCGCCTACGTCAAATCCGGTTTTTATCAGGTACTCAACACACCACATAATGGCAGTTGAATAAAAGTATTTTTTAGGAAGGTAACGCCAGGCAACTTTTGTTTTATTCACCCACATCATTCGCAGTTTGTCGGTTTTAGGTTTTCGTCCCAAGGGGCTTTCCTTATGCAACATCCCAATGCTACTGTCGTACTTTATGCAATAACCATTGTTGATGATGCGGTAGCTGAGGTCGTACTCTTCCATGCCGTAAAAGAACTCTGCGGGTAGTGCACCAACCTGCGTCAAAACACTTTTTTTAATAGCATGCGCGCCACCCGCAAAGTAATAAGTAAAAAATTCGTTCCGATGTTTATATTGATTGTATTGCTTGTGAGGCAAAGCATTCTCCTGCATTTGCAAAGTTGAATAATACAGCACTTTAAAGGAAACAATGGCAACAGGCCGGTTATCGTAACCGGGCTTTTCAAAAGCTTTCACCACGTTTTCAAGCGCATCCGCATTTTGCAACGTTGCATCATCGTCTAAAAAAATAAGGATATCGCCGGTAGCATACTGAAGGGCGAAATTTCTGCCTTTTGTTACACCCAAATTTTCAGGAGCATCTATATACAAAAAAGGAATCGCCGGTGTCTCGCTAATATATTTCTTTACTTCTGCATAATCCTCCGCGGAGGCATTGTTTATCACGATTACTTCCTGCAAAAAACTTACAGCATTGTTTAGCGTGCTGATGTTCTGTAATAACTCCAGCGTATCACCGGCGCGGTTATAAGTGATGATGATAAAGCTGAGTGGTTTCAATTAATGATTTCTTAGTTGATGAAATAGTTGGCGATAATGGTTATTGAATGCCTGAATGCTAAAATGGTTTTGTGCATACTGCCGGTTCTTTTCACCCATTTCCGCCAACAATTTTTTGTTGTTGCATAGCAAAGTAAGGAAATCCACTCCCTCCTTTACAATAAGCTGTTCATTGTTTACTGACGAAAATAGAAAGCCGTTTACTTCATTTTTTAAATGCACCGGTATATCGCCCACGGGGGTAGCAATAATTGCGCAGCCCCTTGCCATTGCCTCTTCAATAACCAACGGAAAACCTTCCGTAGAGGAAGTGATAATGAGAACATGCGATTGATTGTAGACGGCCTCAATTTCGGCGTTATCGATTTTATGCCCAAGCAAATTGCAGTACGGTAACGTGTCATTCGGGATAGCACCCTTTACATCACCCATAAAATTAAATGCCGCCGGTACGTTATTCATACCGGTGAGCCTGGCTATTTTTGCAATCAATTCTACCCGCTTTTCTTCGGTACCCCTGCCCGCATACAGCACATTTATTTTACCGGAATAATCTTTTGGAGCGTGTTGTTGTGGCATAGGAATACCATTTACAATATGCATGACTCTCGAACGATATTTTGGCGGCATGTTCAACCGGTCATACTGTTTCAAATGGTCCTCTATCCTTACCTGGCTGATCATGATTGTTTTTGTAATGAAGGGTACAAAAGGAATTCTGATCCACGAGAAGGTATTGAATGAATGGATGAGTTCAACCTGTGGTATGCTTTTGTTTATCCATGGCGAAATTTTATAACCAAAATTGCTTTGCCCGTTAAACACGAGCGGCTTCAACTTCTGCCGGTTAATATATCCACTAACGATACCACGATAAACGAGGTTAAACGCGTAAAATAATTTGTTATCGGTATGGCTTGAAATATTGCGGATAGTACAACCCGATTGAACAAATTCGCTGTAAAAATTTGCATCGTGCGATTTGCGGGTGAAGAAGATGATGCAGTTTTTATTACCCGTTGCATTTGCTACCAGCGCATGCACTTTTTCGGCACCGCCGGTATGGTAAAAAGGAAAAAAGAAAAACGTTTCGTATTCTTTTTTCAATGGACTTACCCAGGCAATGATCCTGCCGAGTAAGATCAGTGGTGAGATGATGACATCTTCTATTTTTCGTTTGATAATATAGGTGCTGAAATTCATGCAGACTGTATCCTGTTTTTTAAATTCTTCATACCAGCCTTTAGTAAATCGGCACGCATTGAACGGCTCACTTTTTTATCAAACTCATTCAATGGACCTGCTTTCTTTTTCTGGGCCAAATAAAATTTCTTCGTGGTGTAGTTGATATAAAATGGGTTGCTTTTTTTTAGATGAACCCCTGTTGCCGAATTCTTATGTACCCTGTATAGCAAAACAATCTCCGGTAATTTATTTATAACATATCCGGCTGATAAAATACGCAGCCACAACGGGTAATCCTCAACCGAAAAATTTTTATGCACCGGTGAGCTTGTGTAGCCAAATTCTTTAACAACTTCTGCACGCATCATAACCGTTGGGTGCGAAATACAATTTTCCCTCCTCATGGTTGTACGAATAGCGAGAGGGGTGATTGTTATTTCATCTGCCGCCCATCCGTAACCTGTTGGCTCATCATGTTCATCAATAAATTTGGTAAGACCGGCAAGTACCGCTGTAGAAGCATTTTTTTCCAGGTACTTTACCTGCATTTCAAAACGGTGCGGCAATGCAATATCGTCGGCATGCATCACGGCGACGTATTTGCCTTTAGCCATTTGCAAACCTTCGTTCATGGCCAGCACTACGCCCCTGTTTTCTGATAACGGTTTGTAAACAATTCTCTCATCATTAAACGATTGTACGATCGCTTCAGAGGTATCGGAAGAGCAGTCGTTGACAATGATTAATTCGAAGTGCGGATAGCTTTGACAAAGTATGCTATCTACCGCCTTGTAAAGAAACGGAACTGCATTGTACACAGGCATTATAACGCTTACAAGTGGATGATGGTTCATTGTGTAGTATGGCGAATGAAACTCGCCAAGGGTTTGATATTCTCCTCAAAATTATAGAATTCGAAAAACCGTTCATTTATATAATTGCGTGGTTGCTTCATCACTTTATTCGCTGTAGCTGCAAACAACGCCCAATCAATGTTTGGAACCAACAGTAAGAATTCGTTTACCAGTTCCTTTTCAATTCCTCCACTCACCATCTCAAACATAACTACCGGTAACTGGTAGCTTAATGCTTCCAGGGTTTTGGTTTGTACGCCGCCGCCATCCGTTACCGGGTTGATATAGACATCGGCAGCAAGAAAATAAGATGCAATATCCTCCACATAACCTGCCATGATAAAATTATCAGTTGTTAAAGCATTTAAATATTGATATTTTTTTTCGAGGCAACGACCGGTTATTATAACGGTAAATGCTTGATTGTTCAATTGCCGTAATGCCGGTATTATATCTTCAACAATATGCATAACTGCATCAGCATTGGGTTGGTAGTCCAGTGTTCCGTTAAACAATAATATTGCATGATTTGATGGGATATTGTGCAGGGTAACTATTTTATTCCTGCTCTTCTGTTTTTTATCCGGGTTTTTACGGGTAATGCCGAACGGCATTATCAAAGTTTTTTCAAAGTAAATATTCCATTCACGGTTGGCAAAAGATGCATCGTTGTTCGTTTTAAAAAGAACGAGGTCGCTAATTAGGTAAGTAAACCCTTCCAGCAATCGCAATATTTTCCAGCCGAATTT
Source organism: Segetibacter sp. (assembly GCA_031424735.1). GTDB lineage: Bacteria > Bacteroidota > Bacteroidia > Chitinophagales > Chitinophagaceae > Segetibacter. The sequence continues at coordinate 6,813 of JANPIA010000299.1, read as the reverse complement.
CCAGCTTGTTTTGAAACGAAGAAACTCGATGTTATGGGAATGCGTGATGATGTTACAGCCGGCAAAAATTTTAAGTAGCCATGCAGCAATGCCATAATAAGGATGTTCCGCAATTACATGGGTAATGGCGTGCCTGCGTGCAAACCGTAATAGCTTCCACCAAATAAACGGGTTAATAACCTGGAGTTTGCTGACCGGTAACCAATTAAAAACCTGGTAGTGTTTTGCACTACCAGGTTCATTGTTTTTACTGCAAACACAGTACAACGTAAAGTGCCTGCCCAATGCTTCATTAAAATTTGCGATGCCTTGTTGCCCGCCAAAATGAGCTGGAAGTATTTTATACCATACTATGCTCATTATGTTTACCGGCTTGTCAGGCAAGGTTTGTTTTTTTCTTCTTCACATCCATAAAAATAGCGGCAGCTAATAGCAACAACATTAATATGGAAGAAACCATAGTAAGCGTCCAGCCGGTTTTATGACTTTGCGGTTCAAATTTAAAAACTACCGTATGCTCCCCGGCGGGCACCATCAATCCTCTCAATACATAGTTCACTCTCGCATAGCCTGTTTGTTTTCCATCGATGTAAGCGTTCCATCCCTTGTTGTAATAAACTTCGCTGAACACGGCCATTTGTTCTGCCAGCGATTTGGTTTTATAAGTGATCACATCATTTTTATTTTCTACCAGTTGGATGGATGCGGAACTATCGGCCGCTGAACTTGCCTTTATAATGTTGCTGTACGATTTGTTGGTAACTGCGCTGTCTTTTGTGTTGAGGTTATCCAGGGCAGCCATTTCCTCATGCGGGGTGTTTACAAAGCGAACACCTTTTACAAACCACGCAGCGCCCAGGGCGTCTGCATTTAATTGCACCTGCGGCGACTTGGGATCGCCATAAATGATATACTTGGTATTGAGCATATTAATGACTGGCTGGCAATTCGGAAATTTCGATAATTGCTTTTCAATCAAATCCTGGTAAATACTGAGCTTAGCCGGGTGATACCCACCAATGGAGCGATGAAAGTAAGATGGCATTGCGCCATAGGTAAGCGCTGTTCCAATATCGCCACCCACCACATTCAATACACGGTAATAACTTTTATCCTGCAGTATTTGCAGGTCGGCAGGTGTTGGCGAAAAGGTGGCATCATACTCTTCCTTATCCTGGTAGTTTTCGGAATTGAGGTATTTTACATCAATTGCCATTACATCTATAAAAGAAAATATGCCGATGGCAAGCATCACAAACATGGGTTTTAAAACCTTTCGCTGGTACATCCAAATGGCTGCCGCCGCAACAGCAATAAACAAAAACGAACGGATAAGGTCAGACATAAACAAACCCTGCCTGTCTTCTTTTAAAGCATTTAGAAACGAACGCACCGGCTCTTCCACCGAAGCCTTTTGCTGGGGATCTGCAATTTGGGCAACCTGCTTTAGTATCTCTTTATCCGCTTCTGTTTGGTAATCGAAATTGAAATATAAAACCAGTAACAAAACAAATACGCCACCGGTAATCATCATTCCATTTTTCAGTTGCTTCCAAAGCAATTGCTTATTATCGTACCCAAATAAAATTTTGTGTAAACCGAGAATAGCGGTAAAGCATAGAAGGAAGGTGGGAATAACCATGATCATACTCGGCGCCCTGAACTTATTATACATAGGCAGGTTGTTCAGAAGGAAGCCATTGAAGCCTTCGAAATAGCCACCCCAGCTCATTATAACAGATAATACTACTGTAGCCAATATCCACCATTTATGCCTTCCATCCAATACCACAAAACCCAGTATGGCAAGAAAGCAAATGATAGCGCCTGCATACGGAGGACCGGACGTGCCGCCAATACCACCCCAGTAATACCGCAGGTTTTGTTGCAGTTGCTGCCCCAATTGTTGTGGCATGGTTTGCAACACCTCAATAGCTTTTGACTTCTCTTCCGACACTTCCATTTTGGAAGTGCTTCCGCCAAACATGCGCGGCACCATTAAAACAAAGGGCTCCGTTTTATACAAGCTATAACTAAAAGCATAATCCTTACTTAATCCTTCTTTGCCAATATTACTTTTTGAATCTGCCAGTTCGCTGCCACCGCGGATGGTTTCCTTTGTGTACTCGTAGTTGGGCAATACAACTACTGCATTACACAATGCCCCGGTTACGCCCCCTGCTAATACTATCGCCGCGGATACAAGTAAGTGCTTAAAATCTTTGTTCTTTATGCAATAGATAACAAACGAAACGGTCATAATTGCTGCAATAATAATTGCGTAGTAAGCTATCTGGTAATGGTTCTGACTTACCAGTGCTGCGGTAAAAAACGCAGTGCATGCCGCTCCCCACCAGTATCGTTTATCGTACACTAGCAACAAGGCCGCTATAAAGCCAGGTAACAACGCAATGGATAACATTTTTGTATCGTGCCCTTCTGCAACAATAATGGGATTGTAAGTGGCATAAGCAAACGCCAGCGAACCGATAACACCTATCCAGGTATTTACCCGTACCACCTGCGATAACAGGTAAAAACAAATACAGGCTAAAAAGAAGAATTGAAAAGGCTTTGGAAGAAACAACGACAATGCCCTGGTGAAATAATCGGGTAACACGTTGTTCACTTTTCCCGCTATCAGGTATCCCGGCATTCCACTAAACATTCCATTCGTCCATAAGGGAACTTCACCATTTGCATCTTTAAAATTATAGATGTCTTTGCTCATGGCTTTCCACTGCGTTACATCCGCCTGCTGCAACACTTTTCCCTGCAATGCAGGCTTGCAATAAATGAGGGCAACAACTAAAAAAATGCCTATTGCAATAGCGTGCGGAATCACTTTCTTCCAATCAAAATTCTTCATGTAGTGGTTTTATGCAGTTGGCAAAATAATGCTATTTTACACGAAATTATTCCATGCGCTGGCTTTTATTTCTTGCACGTGTCGCTTTCATTTGCAATGTTTTTTTTGTGTTTTGCCTGCTCCTCCGCCACACACATTTAACCATACCAGCAGCGTTCAACGAGTTTGTGATTATAGTTGGCTGGGTGCTTTCGGTGGTACTAAATATTGTTTTGCATTTGATGAAGATTGTATTGTTAGCCACCAAAAAAAACGTTGCAATTCCGTTATGGATTAACCTGTTTAACCTCTTCATTTTCTTTTTTCAAATTGTTTATTTCACCCTTACCTAAAATGATACACAACATACTTAACGACAAGCCTACCAAACTTTTTATTGGTATGGCTGCATTTTTTGTAGCTAATGCGCTGATAGCCGAATGTATTGGCGGTAAAATTTTCTCGCTTGAAAAAGTGTTCGGTTTGCAACCATCCAACTTCACCCTGTTGGGTCAGCCGGGGCTGGCATTCAGTCTTACCTGCGGCGTTTTGTTGTGGCCGCTGGAGTTTGTGATGACGGATATCGTAAAAGAATACTACGGTCCGAGAGCGGTAAAAAGAATTTCTTACACTGCCGTTATACTGATCTCCTACGCCTTCCTCATGTTTTATATGGCAATAAAAATTCCACCGGCCGATTTCTGGATCGGCAGCGCAGCACAGGATGGCGTGCCCGATATGCGCAATGCATTCAACGCGGTATTCGGGCAGGGCATGTGGATCATCTTCGGCAGCATCACCGCTTTTTTGGTTAGCCAGATTGTTGATGTAACCGTGTTCCATAAAATAAAAAAGATGACGGGAGAAAAAAAGATGTGGCTCCGTGCTACCGGTTCCACTTTCGTATCGCAACTGGTAGATAGCTTCATCGTTTTGTTCATCGCCTTTAAAATTGGCAAAGGCTGGACGTGGCAATTGGTGCTTGCCATTTGCATGGTAAACTATGCGTACAAGTTTACGATGGCTATTATACTCACGCCCCTCATATACTTTGTTGAAAAACGAATTGAAAATTATCTTGGTCACGAAACTGCTGCTAAAATGAAGTTGGCTGCAATGGGGCGGAAGGAGGAAGCGTTTGATAATATTCCAACAGCAGGGTGATTACAATTTTATCTATCGGCAAATGCACACACGCTTCGGTAAGCTCATTTAAAAGTATCCACCTAAATACCTCGCTTTCGCCGTTTGGGTCGGCAACCTGGTGCGGTTCAAAATCAAAGAGAGCAGTTTTTGTTAGAAGCGTTACCGGCTGCGCTGCATGCACATAATAATAGATGCTGATGATTTGGTCGTTGTTATTGAAGGCCGACACCTGGTAAAAGTCGGTGGTGTAAAGGTGATCGCCGATCGTTACCTCCAACCCGGTCTCTTCCATAAATTCCCGTTTCAAACAATCGCGGGTTCCTTCGCCTAACTCCAACCCACCACCGGGGAACTTGGTAAAGTAGCTACCACGAATGTATTCATCACTTATCAGCACCCGGTTATCATCCACCAAAACCCCATATACCCTGATATTAAACCGGGAGGGGTACGTTTGTACTTTTGCCATGGTAATAACACACAATTTTGTGTTTGCAATGATAGGAGAAACCTGCCTTATCCTTTTACGATCTCAATAAAAACTTTCTCTTTTTTAGTTGCCTCTTTTAGAACGGATATCAGGTTGGCAAGTTTGCTTGCGCAATTGCTGATGCGGTTTTGCATATCGCTTTGTGCGCCCACCAATATGCAGGCCTCACTGTTATCGGCAGAATTTCCACCATGAATGCGAATGCCTTCAAAACAGGGCACGTTAAGCAACAAAGGCAAAAATCGTTTGAAGTTATTACTAAAGCTCAGTATAATTCCAAAGCGGCCGTAGTCGATAGCGGTTCGCCGTTTTACCTTTTTTCTGCAGTCGCCTTTTAGGTTCCGGTCTTTGTCTTCGCAGGTATAAGCGTAAAAGTTGCCATCCAAAAAAAGCTTTCCCATAGTAGATTTTTCGTTGAATACGGAGCCTACCAGTTTTAATTCCATTATGGTAAGTTTAGGGTGTTTTAATTTTAATCTTATCTGCTCAATATAGAGTGTTCATCAAACAAATGAAAGCATCCAACCAATAATAGTAACCTTGCCAACCAATCAACCAATCAACTATTTTTGCGCTCATGGCAAAAAGCACCGGTGCGGAAACCCCTTTAATGCAACAGCACAATGCCATCAAGAAAAGATTTCCTGATGCGATACTGCTTTTCAGGGTGGGCGATTTTTATGAAACCTTTGGAGAGGATGCCATTGTAACCAGCAGGGTGCTGGGCATAACGCTTACCAAACGAAACAACGGCGCAGCTTTCAGCAGCGAACTGGCAGGCTTTCCCCACCATGCGTTGGATACCTATTTGCACAAGCTGGTAAAAGCCGGTCATCGTGTAGCTATATGCGATCAGTTGGAAGACCCAAAGCTTGCCAAAGGAATTGTAAAACGCGGCGTTACCGAAATGGTTACACCCGGCATTGCCACCGGCGATAAGTTGCTTGAGCATAACAGCAACAATTTTTTAGCAGCCATCCATTTTACCGATGCAATTGCAGGAATTGCTTTGCTGGATATTTCCACCGGTGAGTTGCTTGTGAGCGAAGGCGACACCGAATACATTGACAAATTGTTGCAAAGCCTTAAGCCAGCCGAGATCATTTACCAGCGCAGCTACCAGAAATTTTTTAAAGAAACCTTTGGCAGTAAGTTTTATACCTACACTTTAGACAGTTGGATATTTGATGAGACGTATGCTTCGGAATGTTTGCTCAAACATTTTCAAACACATTCGCTAAAAGGATTTGGGGTAGATGTGATGAAGCAGGCGATTGTTGCCGCGGGTGCCATCTTTCATTATTTAAAAGATACCGAGCATCCGAACCTGCAGCACATAACCTCCATACAGCGGCTGGAGAAGGAAGATCATTTATGGATGGACCGGTTTACCATACGCAATCTTGAACTGCTTTCGAGCGGTGTGGAAAATGGTTGCTGCCTGCTTAAAGTGTTGGATAATACTGTTAGCCCCATGGGCGCCCGGTTAATGAAACGATGGCTGGTACTTCCTTTAAAAGATATTGAACGGATAAACGAAAGGCTTGACCTGGTTGAGTTTTTTATAAAGGAAGTTGACCTTCGTTCTACCCTCATCCAAAGTTTAAAACAGGCAGGTGATATTGAAAGACTGGTAAGTAAAATACCGTTGAAGAAGATCAACCCGCGTGAAGTATTGCAAATTGCCCGCGGGCTGCAACAGGTAGAACTGATCAGGCGGGAATGTATCAACTCTTCCAACAATTATTTAAAGCGATTGGCAGATGCGCTCAATCCCTGTAACTATATTTTGGAGAAAATTTTAAACGATGTAGTTGACAACCCACCTGTGTTGGTTAGCAAGGGTGGCGTAATGCGGCAAGGTGTTCATGCCGAGCTGGATGAGCTTCGCAACATTGCCAGCACGGGCAAAGATTTTCTTGTGCAACTACAACAAAAGGAAAGTGAAGCCACCGGTATATCATCGTTAAAGGTTGGGTTTAATAACGTGTTTGGCTATTACCTGGAAGTAACCAACCTGCATAAAACAAAAGTTCCTTCTGAGTGGATGCGCAAACAAACCCTTGCTAATGCTGAGCGCTATATAACGCCTGAGCTGAAGAGTTATGAAGAAAAGATAATTGGCGCGGAGGATAAAATACTCACTATTGAACAAACTTTATATGATCACCTTTTAAACGAACTGCAAGATTATTTAGCGCCGATGCTGGTGTATGTAAATGTGTTCGCGACCCTGGTTTTCCTTATTTGCTTTGCCCAAAATGCTTTACAATTCAGTTTCAAAAAACCTCAGTTGCACATTGGTTTGGCGTTCGAAATATAAGACAGT
>JANPIA010000298.1:0-14526 GCA_031424735.1 Segetibacter sp. | reverse complement strand
CCACCCGTTTGTTTACCTGGTGGAAGCGGCTGACGATATCTGTTACCGCATTATTGATTTGGAAGATGCGCACAGGTTGGGTTTGCTTTCGCATGATGTTGTAAAGGAATGTTTCATCCACGTTATTCGCAGCTTAGATGGAAATGCGGATATAAGTAAAACCAGGGCAACCTGCGAAAAAATTGGTGACACCAATGAGCGCATCAGTTATCTGCGCGCCAAAGTAATTAACCTGCTTACGGTGGCCGCCTCACAGGTGTTTTTGGATAACAAAGAAAACATTTTGCGGGGCGATTTTAATAATACATTGATCGACCTGATAGAGGAAAGATCAGGTGCGTTTACACAGGTGATGGATTTATCTAACGAGAAAATATACAATCACGATACCGTGCTGGAGGTAGAAATAGCAGGTTATAATGTGATGTCGGAATTGTTGCACTTGTTTGTTCCTGCTTTATTAAAACAGAACCCCGATCATAAAGATCAGAAGATACTCAAGCTGTTTCCCATGCAATACACTGCGTTTAAAGAAACAACCAACGCATACGATAAAGCAATGAACGCCTTCGATATTATTTCGGGCATGACCGACTCCTATGCTACAGAATTATACCGCAGGCTTAAAGGCATTGAGATACCTCAACACCAATGATCAGCCGGAAGTTTTATCGTTTTCCGTACCAACCTTTTCTAAAGAATCATCTCCATCCTCCTTTGGAGTAGGGGCTTCATCTTTTGCTTCTTCATCAATTTTACTGGTGTTTGCAGGGTCCTTCTCAGGCGAAATCAAAGCGCCTTCGGTTGCGGTGCTGCGGCTTTCACCTTCCATGTTCACATATTCGTCTCCGGGGAATTGCATGTCTTTCGTCAGGTCTTCCTGTTGCGGAGTTTTATCGTTTTCGTTTGGCATAAAAAAATTTTATAAGGTTGATAGGTCAATTAAAGGTTGCTCACATAACCCGGTAACCGATTGGCTTGTAAGTATAGTTGTTTGACATGCCGGCAGAACAGGCGGTCATCCCAACAATCAGATCCATGCGGGCTTCTAGTATAACAAAGTCGCCGGCTTTACTTAGTGGAGGCAGTACCCGTACCTTACCTGTAGTACCATCTACCGGTACATTCATAAATAGGTTGAAACAGGTAGGCACCTCGTCTGGCTTGATGTCGTATACCTGCAATGCTTCGCAAAGGTTACCAAAACAACCCCTGTGCGGATGCTCGTCGCCGTAAATAATGCGAAACATTTCTGCACTGCAAGGGGTTAGCAAAAAGTCGTGTTTGCCTACGGTATCTTCCATCATTTCAAACATCACATTACTTCTGTTTGAATAGAATAAGTTTCCTTTTGTAAGATAAATGGTTTCAGCGTAGTCGATGGTTCTGCCGGATGAGAGGTATTCATTTTTATCGTGCAGGTTATAACATATAAAATCAGAAACCTGCTCGCCTTCTATATCAACCACCTTTAGTTGCTGCCCTTTTTTTAACACAAATGAAGTTCCGCTACGAGGAGGTATTATGTTGAGTGGTTCCATGTTTTATATTTAAAGGACATTGCCATTGTTGATCGTATTGCCTTCCGCTATATTGGTACACCTCCGATGATTCCCCAAAATCGTGGAGCATAGGGTTTATAGAACCTGATACTGCAAGATCGCGTTTGCGGATGGCGCCTCTCATATTTTCGTACTTGGCAATTTGTTTCAAGTGCTCAAATTGTGCATGTGGATTAAATACCAAAGCAGGGTATTTAAACGCCCGTGCCTTCCTGTTGCTTTGCGGATGCAAGCCAATCACAAAGTATGCTTCTTCCTTCAGGCTAAAACTAAAATCGGGCGATGCAGGGTTAGCATTTACCCGCGCATCGTAATCGTATTTTACAGCATCTAAATCCGATAATGCCTGCAAACGCTGCCACATTAATTCATCGAACATCATTTCATCCATATTGCCCGATGATGGAAATAATATAGCCGCTGTATGATAGAGTTCGGACGATTTGCGATAGGTGTCTGCAAACTTGTAAAGGAATTCTAAAATGGCTGTATCATCTCTTGGGCAAGCCAAATGACCAGCCACCATACAATGCACCTGTTGTTTTGCCAGGGCTGCTTTTGCCCCAATGCAGGTAAATTCTTTTTGTTGAATGTATTGGTGAAATTCCCCGATATAATCCTGGTCGCACTTTTCTGCCGTGGTTATATCATTATGGTAAGCTGGGAACATAAACTACCACACGATAAAAAGCGTGCCGTAGCTTTTTGTTTATTGGTGTTTATTATATCCTTGTGCATCTGTTCAACATTCAATAAAGCAATAAAATAGTGAGATACTATTTGTTGTTTTTAAACAACAGATGTATCTAAAAGTGTTGATCTTGTTTTAACGAAAGGCTGTTTACGCAAATAGGTAAGACTTCTCCACAACCACTCAAACGGTCCAAACAAAAAATACCGCAACCAAATGTGGCTGAAAATGATTTGAAAGATCCAGATGCCTGCTACTACGTAATATATCTCGTAGCGCTGTAGCCTGCCGTACCATCCCATACCATAAAATATTATGGAGGTAATAATAGATTGTGATAGGTAGTTGGTAAACGCCATTTGTCCAACTGGCGCAAACAGGTAAAATAGTTTCTTAAAGATGTTGACTTTGTAAAGAAGAATCAGGAGACATAAGTACCCCATGGTTTGAAACAACCGCCGCAGGTCGTAATAATGAAACTTTAGTTTTTGGGTGATGGTCACTACGTCAAAACGGGTACTGTATTCGGTTTTTAGCTGAAGGTAATTTAAGTATAATCCAACTCCTATACCTGCAATGGCAATTGCCAGGTAAAGCGCTAAGGGCTTTTTGCCTTCGAGGAAACCAGACTTTAACAACGCGATGCCGAGCAGCATACACATCAATATATCCCACCAGCTATTGTAAAAGAAAACACTTTGTAGCCACATATTAATATCGCGGTAATGCTCAACCATATTAAAGTAACTGCTGCTTTTCTCCTGCGTTTTTTTTGTTTCTTCCATGGCCTTTTTCATCATGCCTTCCCTTGTATTTTCTTCTTTATAACCCTGCCATTTTTTTAAATCTTCTTTTTGCTCATCATTTAGTTTTTGCTTTTTGGCTTCCATACTTTCTGCTACCTGGCCTTTCACAATGAGATTTTTATCATCGTTCAGTTTCATATTGCCCCGGTATGTACCAAGCGCCAACAAAAATGCCACTACCCAAAGCAGTTTTTTTGGCGACCAGTTTCTGAAAGGAAACAACAGTAGCCCGCAAAGCGCATAGGGATACAGTATATCGCCAGGCCATAAAAAAAGGAAGGCATTTATTAATCCAAAAGCAAGCAGCCAAAACATTCTGCGGTAAAATATGTCTGCCGGTTCAAGACCGATTTTTTGTTTTTGCAAACGCAGCAATAACAGCACGCTTCCTGCGCCGAATAGGATGGAAAAAAGCCCGCGCATAGTTCCCTCAAAAAATCCGCGTTCCATAATCCAAACGTAAAAATTAGGTCCTGTTATAGGTTGGTTCAGGTTCAAAAAATCGTAGAAGAAATGTGCCTGGCTCTGGGCTGTTATATTCATTAATAATATTCCGAGCAAGGCTATGCCTCTTATACAGTCAAGGAAAATAATGCGTTCTTTTTTCAGAACAGGGGAAACGTTTGGCGTGGATAGTTCCGGGTTAGTGTTGGTAGCCATGCAGTTGGTTTAAGCTGGTAAGATATATCCTGGCAAACATACTTGCAATACAATGGCTTACATTTCAAAGGGTGTTTCAACAAAAATGGGTATCAAATATGCCACATAACAACAATAGAAAACATAGGGTTCAAATAGATTTGCTGGGTGGTAACTATGGTGATCTGCGATTTTGTTGTGGTACGATTTACCTGTCAATTCAACTATCCAATTGTTTGGGTGTAAAAAGAAATCGATGTCATCTAACTACGTTCATTAACTGCTTTTGGAAGCTACTCCTGTGTATTTATCTCCGGAGCCTGCCTGCTTTTCCAGCCAATCAATAATACCCCGGCAATCACCAGCAAGGTTCCTATGATCTGCTCCATAAAAATTTTTTCGCCCAAAATAAAATGCGCCTGCAGTATAGTTGAAACCGGACCTACACTTGAAATAATGGCTACGTTATTACTACCGATTCTTTTCATCCCGTTCGAGATCATGAACGAGGGGATTACGGTGGCAACAATGGCAAGCAGCAAACCATACCACCACAATCCTCCACCGGTGTTTAGTGTTGCGTAGTTGCCTGCTATAAAAAAATGCAACAATATGCCTGCCGTTGCCGCAAGCATAGCATAGGCGGTAAACTTTGTTGCGCCAACCATAGGTATAATTCGACCGCCACCTACTATGTAAATTGAATACGTGACCGCACACATAAAAACCAGGAAACTTCCCCATAAAAAATCTGGACTCATTTCAAAACGAAGCTCACCATAGTAGGCTATCGCAATGCCGGTGTAGGTAAGTAGCAAAGCTATTTTTTGTATGCCCGACATCTTTTGTTTGAACAAAAAGGTATTGATCAACACGGCAAAGGTTGGATAGAGAAAAAGGATCAGTCTTTCAAGCCCCGCCGAAATATATTGCAGCCCTGCAAAGTCAAAATAACTGCTGATGTAATAACCCAGTAAACCTAACCCCGCCACGTACCACCATTGGCGCGAAGTCATCTTTTTATTATCCTTTTTAATAAATGTATATGCAGCAATCACTAAATAAAAAGGCAGTGAAAACAACATACGAAGCGCTAACAAAGTGAGGGCATCGGTATGTGTGGCCGCAAACGCACTTTTTACAATGATTGCTTTCGTAGAAAATAAGACAGCTCCAATAAAAGTGATGATAAATCCGGCTAACGAAATATGCTGGGTTTGTTTGGTCATGCACACAAATTAAAAAGCCCCCTTAACGGAGGCTTTAGGTTTTATACTGAAACATTAAAGTCTCTCAATGCATCGTTAAGACTCGTTTTGAGATCCGTACTTGGCTTACGCTGCCCAATGATCAATGCGCAGCTCACGTTATATTCTCCCGCCGGAAACTTTTTGTTATAACCGCCCGGTATTACCACGCTCCGTGCCGGCACACGTCCGCGGTATTCAACAGGTTCAACGCCACTTACGTCTATAATTTTGGTGGATTGTGTAAGCACTACGTTAGCGCCTAATACGGCCTCTTTTTCAACAATTACTCCTTCCACCACTATGCAACGGCTGCCGATGAAACAACCATCTTCAATAATAACGGGGCTTGCCTGCAAGGGCTCCAGCACGCCGCCAATACCTACGCCGCCACTCAGGTGAACGCCCTTGCCTATTTGTGCACAACTGCCTACGGTAGCCCAAGTATCTACCATAGTTCCTTCGTCTACATAAGCGCCAATGTTTACATAGCTTGGCATCAGTACCACGTTTCTGCCGAGGAAAGCGCCATAGCGTGCAACCGCATGTGGCACTGCACGAACGCCCAGATCTTTGTAGTTACTTTTCAATTTCATTTTATCGTAAAACTCAAATGGTGGCAGGGTGAAGGTTTCCATTTGCTGAATGCTGAAGTACATCAGGATTGCCTGCTTCACCCACTCATTTACTAGCCAGCCATCGGCTGTAGGCTCCGCTACGCGAAGTATGCCTTTATCAATTTCGTCTATGGTATCTCTCACGGCTTTTTCGTAGCGCTGTGTTTTTAGCAGTTCGCGGCTCTGCCATGCCTGCTGTATAAACGACTTTAGTTCCATCTGTAAAAATTTTTGCGAAAATAACCCGTAAGCTTTAACAACGGAAAAACAATTGTATGGCTACTTTTTTGGTTGAAGTGAATCCATCCGTTCACGATTCTTTACCATGAATTCGGTGAACGATTTAGACTTGTTGATCGCCCCCAGGTAGGCATCTGATAGCTTTATGTTTTTAGAGGCAGCGTTTAATGCCCAATGAACCCAGGCAATTGCTGATGGTGGCGGCGCATTGTGGCCTATTACTTTCATTTCAGTATTCAACACCAGGTAGGTAGGGTAATCATCAACACCATATTCTCGTAAAAGGTTAATGGTTTGCGGACGGTTTCGTGCATAAAAAACGTGTATTCCACCCAATTCTTTTTCCTTTACCAGTTTTTTCCAGGCGTCCTTTCTTTCAACGTTATCTATGCAAATATTCAAAAACACTACAGTGGTATCGTGTGTGTAAAACAATTGCAGGGCTTTTGCAAAAGGAATTTCTGCGAGGCAGGGCGGGCACGATGTAAACCAGCAATCCACATAAATTATTTTGCCTTTCAAACTGTCGGTATTAATGATGTTCCCGTTTTGATCTTCGAGTTGTAGTGCACGAAAGGGTTTGTTGTTGAAGCGGTCAAAATCGGCCACCAGCTTTTTATCGGTGAACGAAAGTTTCTGTGATTGGCAGGTGATGGAAATTATTAGGAAGATGAGCGTGTAATAATTCTTCATAGCAACAATACCTGTGTTTACCTGTAACAATTATTATGTTTGTACCAACCAGGTAAAAATATGAAAATTGCCTTCGATGCTAAGCGTGCTTATCAAAACGGTACCGGCTTAGGGCATTATAGCCGAACCTTGATAAATTCCCTTGCACAATTTTACCCTGAACATCATTATTTTTTATGTGCGCCCAAACTCACAAATCGCTTCGATGTTTCCATGCACCCTAATGTTGAAAACATAACGCCGCAGGGGGTGCTTTCACAAAAATTACGATCGTTATGGCGAAGTAAATGGGTAGTGGAAGACCTTGCTGAAAAAGGTATCGATCTCTATCACGGCTTAAGCCACGAAATACCGGTTGGCATCAGTAAAACCGGTATCAAAACCGTAGTTACTATTCACGACCTCATATTTGAGCGCTACCCTGAAATGTATAGCTGGATTGATGTGCAGATATACCGGCGCAAGTTTAAATATGCATGTGAAAAAGCAGACCTTATTATTGCCATCAGCCAGCAAACTAAAGATGATATCATTCAGTTCTATAAAATTCCAGCGAAAAAAATAGTGATCTGCTACCAAAGTTGTAACCCTGCTTTTGCGGTTACAGTTGGCGATGAAGAGAAGAAAAGAATAAGTGAATATTACCGGTTACCTGATCGGTATTTGTTGTATGTAGGTTCTGTTATAGAGCGAAAAAACCTGCTGAGTATTTGTAAAGCGCTAAGCATCGTGCAGCCGCAGAATCAAATGCCATTGGTAGTTATTGGCGATGGTGATTCGTATAAAAAGGAGGTAAAAAAATATATCGCTGAAAATTATTTAAATAGCCAGGTGATTTTTCTTTCTGAGCACGAAGTGGCAAAGTCGTCGCCCTCTTTTCAATCCGGTGCCGATTTTCCGGCTATTTACCAATTGAGTTCGTGCCTGATCTATCCTTCGGTGTTTGAGGGTTTTGGCCTACCGGTTTTGGAGGCTTTGTGGAGCCGCGTGCCGGTAATAACTTCCAACATTTCGTGCATGCCCGAAACCGGCGGAAATGCTGCCTATTACATCGACCCTGCTTCGCCGGAGGAGATTGCGCGGGCTATTATCGAAATAACAAACAACCCACAACTGGCGCAAAGCATGGTTGAAAAAGGCTGGGCACATGCGCAAAATTTTAAGATTGAAAAATGTGCTGCCAATGTTATGCAAGTCTATCTTCGCCTGCGATGACTGACTTTTCAAACGACCTGGAACAATGCCTGCGGGTGCTGGCAGAAGGTGGTGTTATACTTTACCCAACCGATACTGTTTGGGGACTTGGTTGCGACGCAACCAATAAGATGGCTGTTGAAAAGTTGGTACAACTAAAAGGCAAAGCCGGCAAAAACGGGCTGATCGTTTTGTTGGCTGCGGAAAGGGATGTTTTGCACTATGTAACCGAACCCGACCTGGCGGTTTTCGATTATCTAAAAAATATTCAAAAACCCACAACTGTTATTTACAAAAGCGGAACGGGTGTAGCCGATGGTGTATTGGCTTTTGATGGATCCATTGCAATACGGCTGGTTAGGGACATGTTTTGCCGTCATTTGGTGAAAAGATTCCGCAAACCGCTGGTATCTACGTCTGCCAATTTTCATACGGAGGCTACACCTGTAAACTTTAGCGCTATAAGTGCAACTTTGAAACAACAGGTAGATTATATAGTGGATTACCGCCGGTCCGAACCGGAAATGGTTGCACCGTCATCCATTATACGCTGGCATTCCAACGGACTATCGGGCTACCCTGAAATGATACGACCATGATGTTTAATGAATGTGGGTAAGTGTTGACTTTAAAAAGTGTGGAAATATATCCGTTGGCAGCATAATTGCGTTATAGTCGGTATAAAACCACAACTATGCAACAGGTAACGTTAAACATTGCTCCCGAAAAAATGCCACTCCTCAGCCAGTTTTTAAAGGCGATCGGTATTGAAACAAGCGAGTCGAAATTTTTTGCTTCAAACGAGAAAAACCGCAACAGCAAATTAAATAAAGCTGCTTTCCACCCCTACTACGATTGGGAGTTTTTCAGGAATGAATTAGAATACGAATAATTACCAGGGTACGGTTCACCAATTCCGGTAGCCGAACCGAATAAAAGGAACGCCTATATTTGCCGGAATGTATATTTCCTGCAGCGATAGGGAGCAGTTCATCCTCCGTAAAATTTCTGAAACGGCGTCAACCCTTCAAATGCCGGTTTATCTCATCGGCGGTTTTGTAAGAGATAAGATCATTGGCAGACCCACGAAAGACGCAGATATAGTGTGCATTGGCGACGGTATTTTTTTAGCCTCCAAAGTCGCCCAACATTTCCATCCTAAACCTCCGGTTTCCTACTTTAAAAATTTTGGCACCGCTCAAATCAGGCTTCCTGATATTGACATTGAATTTGTGGGTGCCCGTAAAGAAAGCTATCGCGAAGAGAGCCGGAACCCTGCGGTTGAACCCGGCACACTTGAAGACGATCAGAACCGTCGCGATTTTACCATTAACGCCCTTGCCATTAGTTTGAACCCAGCGGATTTTGGATCGCTCATCGATCCGTTTAACGGTATTGAAGATTTAAGCGCAGGGATTATTCGCACACCGCTACAGCCAGCCACTACCTTTATTGATGATCCACTTCGTATGATGCGGGCTATTCGTTTTGCCGCACAGTTAAACTTTACCATTGATGGTATTACGTTGAACGCTATAAAGCTTGATCGCCACCGCATAAAAATTATTACACAGGAGAGGGTCACAGAGGAGTTAAACAAGCTCATGCTTTCGCCAAAACCATCTATTGGCTGGAAGCTTTTGTATGAAACGGGGTTGTTGCAAATAATATTTCCACAAATGGTTGACCTTGCCGGTGCCGAATATATTGATGGCAAAGGGCACAAGGATAATTTTTTTCACACACTGCAGGTTATCGATAATATAAGCGATGTAACCAATGATTTGTGGCTTCGCTGGGCCGCACTGTTGCACGATATCGGGAAACCTGCAACTAAAAAATTTGAGGAAGGGCATGGATGGACTTTTCATGGGCACGAAGTGGTGGGTGCCCGCATGGTGCCTAAGATATTTGCGAAGCTTAAGCTGCCTTTAAATGAAAAGATGCGTTTTGTGCAGAAGCTGGTTGAACTGCATTTACGACCCATTAGCCTGACAAAAGAAAACATTACGGACAGCGCCGTGCGCCGTTTGTTGTTTGATGCGGGTGAAGATATTGAAGCGCTGATGATGTTATGCAATGCCGACATCACCAGTAAAAACAAAATGAAAGTGCAACGATACCTGCAAAATTTTGAGATGGTGCGTGAAAAGTTGATACAGGTAGAGGAGAAAGACCGGGTACGCAACTGGCAGCCACCGGTAACGGGTGAATTGATTATGGAAACGTTTGATTTAAAACCCTGCCGGGAAGTTGGTGCCATAAAGGATGCCATTCGCGAAGCTATTTTGGATGGCGAAATACCCAATACCTACGAAGCAGCGTTTGACTTTATGCTGAGAAAAGGAAACGAATTAGGACTTGCTCCCGCACGTTGATATGCCAACTGTTGGCGGGGTGTTTGTATTTGAAGTGTGGGTTACCAGTCTTTGCATATGAATGTTGTTACCCGTTGCATAAAGTGATACGGATGAAGGAACTGCGACGCAAACGGGGCCTCACAACGTTACCATGCCTGGTCCATACAACTATTTATAAATTTTACTTTTTTTTATTCTTCAATGTTTATTGTTTGAACTTTACCTTGTGAACTTTAAATATAAACAACCTAATGGCTGTACTAAAATTCAGGGCATATTTTGAGGAGGATGAAAGCGTGTACCGCGACATCGTTATTAAGCATACCCAAACATTTGCCGACTTAAGCGCGGCTGTTTTAAAATCGTTTGAGTTTGACAGTAAGCACCAGTCTACCTTTTACCGTAGTAACGATCAATGGCAGCGTGGGCGGGAGATTAGCATGGAAAAATATGATAAGCTTTACAAAGCGGAACCGCTGATTATGTCGGAGACAACGATAGGCTCTGAAATACGCGACCCGAACCAGAAGTTTATTTACGAGTATGATTTTACCAGGCACTGGGCGTTTTTAGTGGAGCTCATCAATGTAAGTAAGGAAGTGAATCCAAAAATTTCGTACCCCGCCACTGCCAGGGTTGAAGGAATTGGACCCGCACAGTACGGAACAAAAAGTTTGCTGGGCGATAAGTTTGTTGATATTGAAGAGAAGTATGATTTGAGCGCTGCTGCTGAAGGTTTTGGCAGGGAGGGAGAAGGCGATGGTGAGGCGGATGAAGAAACGCTCGGAACCGACGGGGAAGAAGAACATCAGGATGAAGTGTGACCCGTTTCAGTTGTTTAACATTCATATCCCACTATAAAATGCAAACTTAATTGGAAGCATCAACTTGAAAATTGTTTTTGAAAGCCTCATTGTAGCAGATGAGGCTTTTAAGTTTTTGACACCATCTTGGAATTTTTTTTTCCTTTAAACCATGCGGTACACTAAAACTGTAATCACTATATGTGGGCCCACTGCTGTTGGGAAAACGGCATTGGCTATACAACTAGCGCAGCATTATAAAACGCAGATCGTATCGGCCGATTCGCGGCAGTGTTATAAGGAATTAAATATTGGTGTTGCCAAACCTTCGGTTGAAGAACTGGCAACAGTTCGCCACCATTTTATAAATGTACATTCCGTTACCGACGAAGTAAATGCAGCCACCTTTGAACAGTATGCACTCACTGCGGTAGAACAGATTTTTGAAGGAAATGATACAGCGATCATGGTGGGTGGGACCGGACTTTACCTAAAAGCTTTTTGCGATGGGCTGGATGAGATGCCTGTGGTAAGCAAAGAAGTAAGGGAGGAAATTGTTCGCCAGTATAAAATAGGTGGGCTGAATTGGTTGCAGAATGAAGTTCAAAACATCGATCCTGCATTTTGGCTGATTGCTGAACAGCAAAATCCGCAGCGGTTACTGCGTGCTCTTGAAGTAAAGCTTTCTACCGGTAGATCGGTTAACGAATTCAGAACTGGAAATAAGGTGGAGCGGAATTTCCACATTATTAAATTGGGGCTTGAAATGCCGAAGCCTGCGCTGCATCATAATATTAATATACGGGTGGATAGAATGATAGCCGACGGTTTGTTAGATGAAGTAAAAAGCCTGGTACCGTACAAACAGCTGAATGCGTTACAAACAGTAGGCTATAAGGAGTTGTTTGACTATTTAGCTGGATTTACATCGTTAGCAGATAGCATAGAACGAATAAAAATCAATACCAGGCAATATGCAAAAAGGCAAATTACCTGGTTTAAAAAAGATGCCGATGTTAGTTGGTATAATGGTAGCCAGTACCTGGGCAATAAAATAATGGCTGAAATTGATAAACGATTCAACCAATAAATATGTCTGCACTTTTCTCTCCCCTAACTATTAAGTCAATTACACTAAAAAACAGGATAGCGGTTTCGCCAATGTGCCAATACTCAAGTATCGATGGTTTTGCAAACGACTGGCATTTGGTTCACCTCGGCAGCAGGGCAATTGGTGGTGCCGGGCTGGTAATAATGGAAGCCACGGCGGTTTCGCCTGAAGGCAGGATAACACCTGCCGATATGGGAATATGGAAAGATGAGCACGTAGAATTTTTGAAACGAATAACAGGATTTATACATCAATACAGTTCAGTTGCGGGTATTCAAATAGCACACGCGGGGCGTAAGGCAAGCAAGCGCGAACCCTGGAATAACAACGAACTTGTTCCGAAAACAGAGGGCGGATGGCAAACGGTTGCACCCAGCGCATTGCGTTTTGATGATGATTATGACATGCCGGAAGCATTGAGCCTGCAGGGAATAAAAAAAGTGATAGCTGATTTTAGTTCGGCTGCAAAACGTGCTGTGGATGCAGGATTTAGCGTGCTGGAAATACATGCGGCACATGGGTATTTAATTCATGAATTTTTATCGCCGCTTAGTAACAAGCGTATGGATAAATATGGTGGTTCGTTTGAGAACCGGACACGACTTTTGATTGAAATAGTGGAAGCAGTAGTGATCAATTGGCCAAAAGATAAACCCTTGTTTGTGCGGATATCAGCCAGTGATTGGGTGGATGATGGATGGACGATAACAGATTCAGTCAAGTTATCGGGGGAACTTAAGAAAAAGGGTGTTGATCTCATGGATTGTTCGTCGGGCAGTAATATTCCGCATGTGAAAATACCGGTTACCCCTGGCTACCAGGTTCCTTTTGCCGAACAGATAAAACATGAAACTGGGATGTTAACGGGCGCCGTTGGTTTAATAACGGAGGCACAACAGGCAGAAAACATTGTAGCAAATGGTCAGGCCGATATTGTTTTGCTGGCGAGAGAACTCTTGCGTGATCCCTACTTTCCGATGCATGCTGCACAACAACTTGGTGCTTATCACGAATGGCCGGTTCAATATTTAAGGGCGAAGAAGTAGTAGTAATAGGTCACGCGGTCATTAGGTCAATAGGTCAAAAGCGTCAACGCGCACTTGGTCTATAGTGTTACATCAGTTTCGTAGAAAAACGGGGTTATTTATTAATGGTTAATGAACCTTTTGGATTTGTTATTTTAACCAACATCATACAAATAATAACTGGAAACTTAAAATATCGATTACCCAATGGTTAATACCTAAAACCCAATACCCAATACCCAAATACCATTCACCAATTACCAATTCCCATATGCACCTCTTCACTACCCCCAGCCGTATTATTGTTACTTGCAGCAAGCGAATATCGCCTTACCTGCAAATGGAAATTGTTGAGTTGGGCTTTGATGTTGTTAGAACATTTGCTACCGGGGTGGAATTGTATGGAACAGTTAACGATTGTATCCGGCTTAATTTAAATCTCCGTAGTGCAAGCCAGGTATTGTATTCGCTGCGCGAATTTGAAGCAAATGGACCAGGTGATGTTTACCATGCCTTATCGTTAATTGAATGGGAAAAAATATTACCGGCAGATGGCTACTTTTCTATTACCAGCAATGTGGATCATCCAAGCATTAACAATACCATGTTTGCCAATGTAAAAGTAAAAGATGCTATTGTTGACAGGATGCGAAACGAAAGCGGCAGTCGCCCCAACTCCGGCCCATCACTCGAACAGGCTGTGGTGCATTTATTTTGGCGCGAAGAGTTTGCAGAAATATTTTTAGACACCTCCGGCGAAACACTGGCTAAACATGGTTATCGCAAAATACCCGGTAAAGCGCCGATGCTTGAATCGCTGGCAGCAGCCACCATTCTTGCAACAAAATGGAATCGGGTTTCTTCATTCATTAACCCTATGTGCGGCTCATCAACCCTTGCTATTGAAGCTGCATTACTTGCAACCAACCGGCGCCCGGGATTGTTTCGAAGTAATTATAGTTTCATGCATTTGGTGGGCTATGATGAAAACCTTTATAGGGAAGAAAGAAAACGTTTAAATGAGCAAATAAGGGAAAACGAGCAGCTGAAAATTATCGCAACAGATATCAGCGAAGATGCCATCAACATTTCTAAAATAAACGCATCTGCCGCAGGCGTAGATAAATATATTGAATTTGCAACCGGTGACTTTGAACTAACGGATGTACCTGAAGGAAAAGGGGGTGTCGTTTTTTTTAACCCCGAATATGGCGACAGGCTTGGTGTGGAAAGCGAACTGCAGGAAACCTATGCACGCATTGGCGATTTCATGAAAAAGAAATGCAAAGGTTACACAGGTTATGTATTTACGGGCAACCTTGAGCTGGCTAAGAAAATAGGACTAAAGGCTAAGCGCCGCATTGAGTTTTATACCAGCAAGATAGATTGCCGCCTGCTGGAATACGAATTATACGCGGGATCAAAACGCACTGATGTTGGTGATTCAAAAGGCGAACCTAAATAAATATTACTCCATCTCGTTTGAAGAAAAAGTATTTCCCTGCTTTAAATCGCCGGTTTCAAAACCTCTTTTAAAC
>JANPIA010000297.1:0-15010 GCA_031424735.1 Segetibacter sp. | reverse complement strand
CATAAAAAGTCAGCAACCAGAAGATAATCACAAAGACCTGCAAGGCACTGAAGCAGGCAAAAAAATAAAGGAATTAGCTACAAAAAACAACACTTGTTTTTTTTGTTCAGAGATCGAAACTGGTAAGCCGGTAACTGTAAGACCAATGTCGGTACGCGAGGTAGATAAAGAAGGTAATTTTTGGTTTTTAAGTTCAAGTGACAGCCATAAAAACAGTGAAATTAAGAGTGACAGTCAGGTTCAGTTACTTTTTCAAGGCTCCGCTCATTCCGACTTTTTAAGCATTTATGGGATAGCCACCATTTCAACCAATAAAGAACTAATTAAAGAATTGTGGGAGCCCATTATAAAAACATGGTTTACCGGTGGTGTTGATGACCCCCGGATTACGGTTATAAAAGTAGAAACGAAAGAAGGATATTATTGGGATAATAAACACGGTAATGCCATTGCATTAATTAAGATGGCTGCCGGTGCCATAATGGGCAAAACAATGGATGACTCTATAGAAGGTGAATTAAAGGTATAAGGTTCAACATAGGATTTTTAATTACTAAAAAGGTTCAAACGGTTTTATGCCGGTTGAACCTTTTTTGCAAAACGCAAGGATTGAAAAATTCCCCCGCACAATTACTGATTCGATTTTATTGCATACTTTCTAGCAACTTTTTACCCTCGGCTTTCAGGCTTGCATCGTCAGCAGTTCGGTTAGGAAGTCGTGTTAACTTATTCAGCAATTCAATAGCTTTTGCCGGCTTATTATCAAACTTATAAGCCTTTGCCAGTTCAAGGTAATTCAATACATAATATTTATCGAGTGCTTTTCATTTCTCCATATGCATTATAGCGGTTTCAATGGTTGCGTTTGGCATACCACCGAAAAATGCTTTAGCCGCAACCCGCTTAACCCACGATAGTTGAACCATTTCAAAATGCCATTTGCCTAATGAAAAATTTGCTTTTGCATGGTTAGGATTGATGGCAAGTGCCTTATCAGCATAAGCCTTAATGTTCTTTACGTTTTCAATGATCTTTTTATTTTCTGTTTCAACTTCGGTGAGCTTAGCCGAAACAACCGACATTACATAGTTAGCATCCGCGCTGCTGGCATTAATAGCTAAAGCCCTCTCTGCATATGCTTTGGCCGCATCCACATAAGTTCGCTTTGCTTTTTTATCGGACTGCCTACCGGCGATATTGCAATTTAACTCTGCTGCTTTTACCAGGGCGCCAATATTATCAGGTGCTATGGATAATGCCAGGCGATATTTCTCAAGCGCCTGTTCTTCCTTTAAAATTTTCTCAAAATTATCTGCCTCCTTTAAAACAACCACCACATCCTGGCTGTTGGAAACAATGGATACCAGAAGGATCGCACCTAGGAAAATGTTCTTCATTTTGAGTTTCTGTGTTTTAAAAAACTAACACCAACCGAGCCCTGGAAATTCACAATCGGGGGATGAATTTTTGTGATGGAAATTTGGACGCTCTCTATCATTGAAAACTGTGCCATAAAACTATTGGCAATTTCCATGATGACTGTTTCCAGCAAGAGTGTTGGCTCACTCATCCTCTTTTTAACAATTTCGTATAAGGTTACGTAGTTTATTGTTTGATGGAGACGCAGAATTACAGCGTCTGTTTCGTTATAAGTTACTGAGATGTGCATTTCAAAAGCACCACCAATAATTCGTTCTTCTTCATGCACCCCATGGTACGCATAAAAACTGAGGTTGTTAAGGTGTATGGTAATCATTCAAGATGGATAAAGGCGATCATGCATCATAACCGCCTTGAAATGAATGGGACATGTTTATAAATAGGACTTAGATATGACCATTTGCACTTAAATACCTTTCGGCATCCAGCGCGGCCATGCAACCACTGCCGGCAGCGGTTACTGCCTGGCGGTAAATTTTATCCTGTACATCTCCGGCCGCGAATACGCCGGGTACATTCGTTTTAGTGGTTCCGGGTATGGTTTTGAGATAGCCCTCTTCATCCATATCCACCCAGCCTTTAAAAATGTCGGTATTGGGTTGATGACCGATCGCTACAAAAAAAGCACTTACCGGTATGTCCTTTAACTCATTGGTTTGGTTGTTCTTCACGCGGATGGCTTCCACTTTTTTATCGCCTAAAACTTCTTCGGTAGACGTGTTCCAGTGCACCTCTATATTAGCAGTTTTGAAAACCCGCTCCTGCATAATTTTAGATGCACGCATTTTATCCCGGCGAATAAGCATATGAACTTTTGAGCAAAGCTTGGAAAGATATAATGCTTCTTCTGCAGCAGTATCGCCGGCACCAACTATCGCCACTTCTTTCCCTTTAAAGAAAAAACCATCGCATACCGCACATGCACTAACACCGTACCCATTTAAACGTTGCTCACTTTCAAGACCCAACCATTTGGCCGAAGCACCCGTGCTTATAATAACACTATCTGCTTCAATTAATTTTTCCTCATCTATCCAAATTTTATAGGGTTGTGTCATAAAATCTACCTTGCTGGCAACACCATAACGAATATCTGAACCCATCCGGTTCGCCTGCTTTTCAAAATCAATCATCATTTCCGGTCCTTGAATGCCGTTTGCATACCCAGGGTAATTCTCTACCTCGGTAGTAATTGTAAGTTGTCCGCCAGGCTGAATGCCCTGGTACAATACAGGCTTCATATTTGCACGCGCAGCATAAATTGCCGCGGTATAACCCGCAGGCCCCGAACCTATAATCAGGCAATGCACTTTCTCTGTTGAATTTTCCATGGTTTTGTTTTATTAAGATTGCCGTTCAGTCCTCAAAATAAAACAGCATTACTACTATTAAAAAATGAAGCAAACGAACGCAAAAATAATTCACACCTATTAATGAAGCGCTTTTAATTAGATATTTAAAACGCTCGCTTTTTTAGACTCGTTCCTATTTTGTTTTGAAGTATCGATCTGATTGGCAAGATTCAAATAATACTCTAAAAATTTTTTATAAAATATTGAAAATGACAGGTGTAACTTTAAATGCCTACTTGGGTTACTGGCACGATAATTTAGAATACAATCATAAACTTATCTTATGATCAAAGCTTTTTTATTAGGAGGATTGGTTTCATTTTTCGCCCTCACCTCCTGCGTTTCCAAAAAGAAATTATTGATAGCCGAAGATACAATTAGTGGTTTGCGCAGCGACAGTGCAAATCGCGCCACACGTATTAGCCAGCTTGAACGTGACAGGTTAGCATTAGAGACCAGTATAAACAACCTGGAAAAAACCAGAAATGCTTTACAACAGCAGGTTGATGCAACCCGCCAACAATTGGATGCTACAAAACAGGATGCCAACAGCAAGTTGCAGGATGCCTCCAGTAAACTAAACATGAGCCAGCAGCAAATTGCCGCCCAGCAGCAGCGGCTCGAACAGTTACAGGCACTCATTGACCAGCAAAGAAAAAACAGGGAAGAACTTCGCAAAAAAATAGCCGACGCTCTTATCAATTTCAACTCAAATGAGTTAACTGTGACTACAAAAAATGGCAAGGTGTATGTTAGCCTGCAGGAAAGTTTACTGTTTCCCTCGGGAAGTGCGGTTGTCAATCCAAAGGGTAAGCAAGCCCTCGCTACACTTGCTGGAGTTTTAAATTTGAACCCCGATATAAATGTGGAAATCGAAGGTCATACAGACTCTATTCCCATTAAAGGCAAATATGCTGATAATTGGGACTTAAGTACTGCCCGTTCCACAGCTATCGTTCGTATATTAACTAATACATATAAGGTAGACCCTATAAGAGTGACCGCCAGTGGTAGAAGTAAGTTTGAGCCGGTTGACAGTAATTCGACTGCTGATGGGAGAGCAAAGAACAGGAGAACAGAAATTATTCTTTCGCCAAAGTTGGATGAATTGATGAAGCTGGTACAGTCCGACTGATAGGAAGACTTTATATAAACCAACAAAAAACCCTTTTCCGTTTTGGCAGAAAAGGGTTTTTTGTTTAACTGGATTAATCTTTCCTAATTGTTCAATTATCCAAGGTATGCTTTAAGTGCGTTGCTATAACGTGCTTTTTGCAAGCGTTTGATCGCCCTTTCTTTTATCTGGCGAATACGCTCTTTAGTAAGGTCGTACTTCTGCCCAATTTGTTCAATTGTTACACCATTTTCTCCATCCAGTCCAAAATAAGCATTTACTATTTCAGCTTCGCGTGGTGAAAGAGATTTCAAAACCCTACGAATTTCTTCGCGAAGGCTATCTTTCATCACATCTTCGTCGGTATCGTCTCCACCTTCCAGCAAATCGCCCATGGCTACATCTTCCGCCTCATGCACAGGTGCATCTAACGATGTATGCCTCGTATTGCTTTGAAAAATATTATTGATCTCAGTTTCGCTCATCTCCAGTATCTCAGCCAACTCTTCGGTACTTGGTTCCCGCTCATGTTCCTGCTCAAAAGCCATGTAAGCTTTGTTTGCCTTGTTGTAGGTGCCAATTTTGTTTTGTGGTAAACGCACCAATCTGCCCTGCTCAGCCAAAGCCTGCAATATTGATTGGCGGATCCACCAAACCGCGTACGAAATAAACTTAAAACCCTTAGTCTCATCAAAGCGTTGCGCTGCTTTAATCAATCCTAGGTTTCCCTCATTTATCAAATCACTTAATGATAAACCCTGGTGCTGATACTGTTTTGCTACGGAAACTACAAAACGCAGGTTGGCAGTTGTAAGTCGTTCAAGTGCTCTCTGATCACCCATTTTTATTTTTTGGGCTAAAATGGTCTCCTCCTCCGGAGTGATCATTGGAATTTTTGAGATCTCCTGCAAATACTTTTCAACGGCTTGTGAATCCCGGTTTGTAATCTGCGTGGCAATTTTGAGCTGCCTCATAATTTGTATATATATTAATTAATAGAAACTGTATAGACATTTTTTATGCAGGTATAGTTGCAATCAATTTAGCGAGTACACTGAAGATGAATGTCAAAACGCCTGCAAAGGTAAGTTGCAACAACGGTTTAATAAAGCTATTGTTAATAAAAGTCTATTCTTTGCGAATAAATTAACCCTTTCTTTGTTTTTAATGCAAGAATAATCTATCTGCTTATCAATGTTGCCTGCGTTGTTCTAACTATATCGCATTTTACCAATTTTGTAACCCGATAATTTAAAAATATAAACTTCCCTCATTCCTTATCTCCATAAGTGTTTACTGTAAATTCGTGCCAACTATGATAGATTTCAGATCGGACACTTTTACAAAGCCGAATCCGGCTATGCTAGAAGCAATGTTT
Source organism: Segetibacter sp. (assembly GCA_031424735.1). Classification (GTDB taxonomy): domain Bacteria; phylum Bacteroidota; class Bacteroidia; order Chitinophagales; family Chitinophagaceae; genus Segetibacter. The sequence continues at coordinate 9,726 of JANPIA010000297.1, read as the reverse complement.
AAAGCCACCGTGGGTGATGATGTTTTTGGAGAAGATCCTACGGTTAATGAACTTGAATACCTTTCCGCCAGGCTTTTTGGTATGGAAGCCGCACTTTTTTGCCCAAGCGGTACCATGACGAACCAAATTGCCATCAAATGCCATACACATCCAGGTGACGAAGTGATTTGCGATAAACTTTCCCATGTTTACATTTACGAGGGTGGTGGTATAGCATTTAATTCCTTGAGCTCAGTAAAAGCAATAGAAGGAAACCGCGGCAGAATAACAGCCGACCAGGTGGAGGACGCCATTAACCCCGACGATATACACAAACCCAGAACCAGCTTGGTTAGCCTGGAGAATTCAGCTAACCGTGGGGGTGGAAGTTGTTACGATTTTAACGATATCCTTCGCATAAAAGAAGTTTGTGAACGACATGAGCTGGCGCTTCACCTGGATGGCGCGAGGTTGTACAATGCATTGATTGCAAAAAACGAAACCCCAAAACAATATGGAGAGGTTTTCGACAGTATTTCAGTTTGTTTGAGCAAAGGCTTGGGCGCACCTGTTGGGAGTATTCTTATTGGAACCAATAAGCTTATTAAATATGCCCGACGAATAAGAAAAGTATTTGGGGGCGGAATGCGGCAGGCAGGTTATTTAGCTGCCGCTGGCATTTATGCACTGGAAAACAATGTTTACCGGCTACGTGATGATCACAACCATGCACGTTTGCTGGCGGATTGTTTGGATAAGAAAGATTTTATTGGCGAAATACTACCGGTTGAAACCAATATTGTGATTTTTGAGGTGACCGGCAGATTCAATCCTCAGTCGTTTACTGAAAGTTTGAAAGAAAAAAATATACTTGTTATCCCAATATCTAAAAAACAAGTACGAATTGTTTTGCATTTGGATATTACTTTTGAGATGGTGCAAACTACCATCGAATTGATCAATACGCTATAAAGACCCGTTTAATACCCGAGCTGTATGTTACCAAAAATTAATCCTACCATTACCCAGGCCTGGCTTTTACTACGACGACACTTTGAGGAAGAAATGCAGCGAACTCATCTAAGAAAACTGTTTGAAAATGATCCCCAGCGTTTCAAAAAATTTTCGTTGTGTTTCAACAATATATTATTCGATTATTCAAAGAACATCATCAATAATAAAACATTGCAGTTACTACTGCAATTAGCAGAGGATTGTAAGGTAAAGGAGGCTATCGATTCAATGTTCAACGGCGATAGAATCAACGAAACGGAAAATCGTTCGGTACTGCATGTTGCGCTTCGTAATTTTTCTGAGAAGTCGTTTAAGGTAGATGGTGCCGATGTTATGCCTGAGGTTAGAAAGGTTCAGGCTCATATGAAGCGTTTTTGCGAACAAGTACACAGCGGCGGGTGGAGAGGTTACACTGGTAAACCTATCCGTTATATTGTAAACATTGGTATTGGTGGTAGCGATCTCGGTCCGGTGATGGTAACCGAAGCATTAAAGCCTTATCAACAAAAAAACATTCAAACGTTTTTTGTAAGCAATGTTGATGGCACCCATATAGCAGAAACATTGAAGCAGGTAAACCCGGAGGAAACCTTGTTTCTGGTGGCTTCCAAAACATTTACTACGCAGGAAACCATGACCAATGCTCATACTGCACGAAGGTGGTTTTTAGAAGCGGTAAAAGATGAAAAAGAGATTGCCAAACATTTTGTTGCCTTGAGCACCAATACAACTGAAGTGGTAAAATTTGGCATCGCACCGGAAAACATGTTTGTTTTTTGGGATTGGGTGGGCGGCAGGTATTCGTTGTGGAGCGCCATCGGTTTGTCTATAGCACTTACCATAGGTTACGATAATTTTGAGCTTCTCCTAAAAGGCGCGCATGAGGTAGATGAACACTTCCAAAATGAAAAACCCGGCACAAACATCCCAGTCATCATGGCTCTTCTGGGTGTTTGGTACACCAACTTTTTTGGCTCCCAAAGTGAGGCTATATTACCGTACGACCAATATATGCACCGCTTTGCTGCCTATTTTCAGCAAGGAAACATGGAGAGCAACGGCAAAAGTATAGACCGCAATGGTTACGAGGTAAACTATACTACCGGACCTGTTATATGGGGAGAGCCGGGCACCAACGGGCAGCATGCTTTTTAACAACTAATTCACCAGGGATGTTTGGTGATACCCTGCGATTTTATAGCTCCGGCAATCAGCCACAACCCTATCGGCGATCATCATGTAAAACTATTGAGCAACTTTTTTGCACAGGCGGAAGCATTAATGAATGGTAAGACAGAAGACGAAGCCAAAGCCGAACTCGTAAAATCGGGTAAATCAAAAGAAGAGATTAAGAAGTTGGTTCGCTTTAAAGTTTTTGCAGGTAATAAGCCAACCAATTCCTTCCTGGTAAAACAAATAACCCCCAATACCCTGGGAAGCCTGATTGCCATGTATGAGCATAAAATTTTTGTGCAGGGTATTATCTGGAATATTTTCAGCTTCGACCAATGGGGAGTTGAATTAGGAAAACAGCTGGCAAATAATATTTTGCCTGAGCTGCAAAACAAAGAGATCGCTTCATCGCACGATACATCTACGAACGGACTGATCAATGCCTTTAAGAACTGGATGCAGTAGGTGCATTCCATATTAAAGAGGCTAACTGGAATAAAAAAGCTACCGTTATTTACGATAGCTTTTTTTGTTCAACTCTTATTTGAAAAAGGCAACAGACTTACCATTTATCTACTTCTTCTTTTGAATGATCAGGTACTTCCTGAACGTCCGCTGCTGGTGTTTCAACCACCGTTTCCGCTACAACAGGTTCAGTAGTCTCAACCTCTTCTACGGGTTGCTTTTGAACTTCATTCTCAGCCACAACGCCCTCCACTTCAGAATGTGCAACACCATTTCCATTCTCCTCGTAATTATCATGGTTAAATGCGTCAAAATCAAAATCGGGCATCAGGTCAGTCTTCACATAATCAACCGCTTCGCCTAATGCCTTTATAAACTTATTAAAATCTTCTTTATACAGAAATATTTTATGCCTGTCGTAACCATTATCATTAAAACGCTTGCGGCTTTCGGTTATGGTAAGAAAATAATCATTGCTTCGTGTTGCCCTTACATCAAAAAAATAGGTCCGTCTCTTACCCGCTCTAATTCTTTTGCTGTAAACACTTTCAATCTTTTGTTCGTTGTTTTCGTACGCCACAGTAATTTAGTTTATGTTAATGTTACTTTAAAATGATGAACACAAATATAGGATTACTTTTGATTTACCAAAATTTGAAATGAAAGCTTTTAGCATCCCTGAATACAGGTTAAAATAAGCGATTAAACCACTTCGGCAGAGCGGGCCAAAGTTACCTGTAACCGGTACAACTCTGCATAATAGCCCTGTTTAAACAACAATTCATCATGTGTTCCCTGCTCCGTTATTCTTCCATCTTCAAGGATAATTATTTTATCGAAATTGAAATTTGAAAAAATGCGGTGCGTGATGATGATGGCTGTTTTGTTATTCAGGTACTCATAGAAATTAGAAATAATAATATTTTCCGTTGCTGTATCAACTGCGCTTAAACAATCATCAAACACAACAATTTCTGGTTCTTTCACTAAAGCACGTGCAATAGAAATTCGTTGTTTTTGACCGCCGCTTAAAGTAACGCCCCGCTCACCTACCATTGTTTTATATCCTTCCGGAAACTGGCTAATCTCCCGGTCGATATTAGCCCGCACCGCAGCCTCTACTACTTTAGCCAACGTATGTTCTTTCACTCCAAAACTGATGTTGTTTTCAATTGAGTCGCTGAAAAGAAAAACATCCTGCGGTACATAGCTGATCTTCTGCCGCAAGTCTTTCAGCTTTATTTTCGGAAGATGTTTTCCTTCAATGGTTATGGTACCGGAAGTTGGCTCATAAAAACGTAACAGCAACTGTGCAATAGTCGATTTCCCACTCCCGGTTTTACCAAGTATCAAAACCTTTTCCCCTTCATTTATCGCAAGATTAAAATCGGTGATGGCTTTTATACCCGTATGCGGATAAGTAAACTGTATGTCTTTGAATTCGATAATTCCGCCGTTCAATTCCTCACTCCCACTATCACGAATAACCGGTACGGTTTCTAAAAACTCATTCAACCTTTTTTGCGAGGCGGATGCCCGCTGAATCATACTGGCCACCCAACCAATGGCACTAACAGGGAACGTAAGCATATTTATATAAATGACAAACTCTACAATGATACCCACCTTGGATGTGTCGTTCAATGCCTGTATGCCACCGATCAATATCGTTACCAATGTACTGATCCCTATCATCAATGCCATACTCGGAAAATATACAGCTTCTACTTTAGCTAGACCAATTGCATTGCGCTTATAGTCTTCGCTGTTCTTTGCAAAAAAACCAAGCATTGCCCTTTCCTGTACAAAAGATTTAATTACCCGAATACCCGAATAGCTTTCCTGCGCATTGGTGGTAAGGTCCGATAACAACGATTGTATTCTTTCACTCTTTTTGTGAATAATGGTATTTACCACGTAGATGGCAATGGCAAGCAGCGGCAAAGGAGCCAGTACATAAATAGTCAGCATCACATCTTTGCGAAGCATATTAATTACACAAAACGAAATAAGCGCCACCAGGTTTATAAGGTACATGATGGCCGGACCGGTGTACATTCTTACCCGGCTAACGTCTTCCGACATGCGGTTCATCAGGTCGCCGGTGCTGTTGGTTTTATAAAAGTTGGTGTCCAGTAATTCGTAGTGTTTAAATATCTCGTTCTTCTGGTCGTACTCAATATGCCGGCTCATTACAATAAGTGTTTGCCGCATAAAAAACATGAGTACCCCGCGCATAACAGCAAGCAATAAAATGGTAATGCAACAAATGGTTACCAAAAGCGAAAAGTTGTTTTGCAAAGGTTCCAATATGCGTATAAACCAATTCACCAATGCATCATGAATAGTTTTATCAACAGCAGGTTTAGCACCGGGTAAACGTTGCTGCACCTGCGTTATAACATAGCCGGTAACCTGCGGCGCTAATACAGCAAAGTAGTTGGAAGTAACAACAAACAATATTCCGACAAGAAACCTAACCTTGTATTTCCAGAAATATTTGTTGAGTGCCTTTAAGTGCTTCAAAAAAAAAAGATTTTGGCAAATGTACGGGTTGTTGGTGTTTGCTGATTTTTGGGCCAGTCAGTAGGGTGATAGCAGCATTGTTGCGTCGCCCTCGTGTACCGCAAATCTTTACGCAACGTTTTACAAAAAGCACCGCGTCGGTAACCTTATTTTAGTACAACATTTAAAGTTGGTATTTGCGTACCTTAATTGGCAAGGTGGCACATACGGAGCCCATGTTTTTTCTCATATTTATTCTTCTACAAACAGGGTGCTCCTATGGAGCTGAACATTGCTTGCCCTTTGCCCAAATACATCTTTTAATTATACAGGTGCAAAACAAAAAGCCAGCTTTGCAACTAATGCACCTGCCATAAAAATTCTTGCTGAAACATTTATCATTGCATACATAATAATTCAAAAATGAATACGGAAACAACTTTCCTGCTATCCTGTATAACAAGCGCTGTGGTAGGCGGCATCATCATCTGGTATTTTCAGCAAGCCAGGTTGAGGGGATTGAAACAAATATTGGCAACACAGGCAAACGAAATACATCAACTTAAAACAACCAACTACCAGTTAGATGAAATAAAAAACATAGCCGCCGGCAGGGTGATAAAATTTGAAGCCTTGTACGAACAAAACAAACAGGCGCTCGATCAAACAAAAGGAGCTTTGAATGATGCAGCACTCCAGCTTAATAAGGTAAATGAAGACAAAGCCACCCTGTACGCCCAACTGAAACATACCCGCGAAAAATTAGACAACCAGCAAAATGATATCCTCAGGTTAAGGGAACAATTCATGTTAGAATTTACAGAGATCGCACACAAAATTTTAGACGACAATTCAAAAAAATTCAGTGAGAGCAATGAGCAGAAAATGAAACAGATCCTGGACCCGCTTCGCCTTAACATACATGAGTTCAAACAAAAGGTTGAAGAGACATACGACAAGGAATCAAAAGAACGCTTTTCGCTTGGCAAAGAAGTGCAGCGACTAATAGAGATGAGCCACCAGGTTAGCCAGGAAGCCAACAACCTCACCACCGCGTTAAAAGGAAATAACAAAATGCAGGGCAACTGGGGCGAAATGATTTTGGAAAGCTTACTGGAAGGAAGCGGTTTATCGAAAGGAAGAGAATACCAGTTACAGGAGTTTGTACGCGACAATGCTGGCAATATTATAAAAGATGAATTTGGCAAAGGCTTGCAACCTGATGTTACCATTTACTACCCCGACAACCGAAAGATCATTATCGATTCAAAAGTATCGCTGGTGGCATGGGAACAATGCATTGGCTGCGACGACAGGGAAACGCAGAAACAATTTCTTGTTGAACATATCAGATCCATCAGGCAGCATATCGATGTGTTAACAAGAAAGAATTATCCCCGGTATGCACAGGCACTGGATTACGTACTTCTTTTTATACCCATTGAGCCTGCTTTTTTGGAAGCAGTTAAAAGCGATTTGCAATTATGGAAGTATGCCTACGACAAACGGATTTTGTTGGTAAGCCCCACCAACCTTTTTGCGGTACTAAAAATAGTTGCCGACTTATGGAAGGTGGAACAGCAAAACCGCAACGCCATCAACATAGCCGAAAAGGCGGGAGCGCTCTACGATAAGTTTGCAAGCTTTATAGATAACATGGAAGGCGTTGGAAAAAAACTGGATGATGCCACCCAAACTTATACGGAAGCTTTAAAACAGCTAACAACCGGCAGGGGCAACATTGTAGGAAGGATTGAAGAATTAAGAAAGATGGGAGCAAAAGCAAACAAGCAATTGCCGGAGAGATTGATAACAGAAACGGATAACGATGAAATGTTGTAGGGACAGGTCGCGACCTGTCCCTACAATAAAAAACATCAACCATCACCGCAGGTCGTTATTTAATCGTTTCAATCAATTCGTGTAACAAGGCAACCTGTGCCCCGATCATTTTGTGGGATGCCTCATCCAACGTAAACCAATCAGCCCTGTCAACTTCGGGAAAACGCTGCATTTCCCCAAACCTGGGTGGCCACAACATTTCAAACGTGTTGGAAACAATGCTTGTCTCATCAACCTCCTGCTCTATCGCCCAGGCTATTACTACTTTTCCGCCCTTTTGTTTTACAGGAGAGAGTGGTATAAATTTTCCTTTAACAACATACCCGGTTTCTTCAAAAAACTCCCGCAGTGCAGCAGCTAACGGATCTTCATCTTCCTCATACAAACCTTTGGGAATGCTCCATACACCAGCATCTTTATTTTTAAAGAACGGGCCACCGGGGTGAACCAGGAAAAACTGCATCTCCCGCCGAAACCTGTAAGCCAATATGCCGGCACTTTTCTTCATCATAAAATGAAGATAGCAACATCATTAATTATACACCCTCACGTAATCCACTTCCATGGTGCTGCTGGTAAATGCCGGATCAACCGGTCCACCAAAAGAACCTCCCATGGCAACATTCAGAATTATAAAGAAGCTTTGATTGAAGGGCGTTGTGCCACTGTTGTTGAATGTATAAAACACGTTGCCATTAACCGATATTTTAATACTTGCCGGAGTCCACTCAACCGCATAAACATTAAAAGTTGTTGAAGCGTTTGTTATAACGGTTGTCAATCCATCTGCATTACCACCTGATCGTCCCGGGTAATGGAGTGTACCATAAACCCTGTTGGGATCGCTGCCTTTATGTTCCATAATGTCTATCTCGCCGCAGGCTGGCCAACCGGCAGCATCTATATTGCTTCCCAACATCCAGATAGCGGGCCATGTACCCACACCAACCGGTAGCTTTGCTCTCACTTCAATTTTTCCGTATTTGGTTGAAAATTTATTTTTCGTGAGTAACCGGGATGAGGTATAAGCGCTGCCACTCAGGCTCTGCTTTATAGCAGTGATCTTTAGTGTTCCGTTAGACACGCTCACATTATCGGTACTGCTTGTATAATACTGCAATTCATTGTTACCCCATCCACCGCCACCGGTGCCAAGGTCGTAACCCCATTTTGCAGCATCGGGTGCGCCGGGTGTATTAAACTCATCGGACCAAACAAGTGATTGTGCAACACTTACTGTAACCGTTACGGATTTGGAAATGCTATTGCCGGTAGAACTTTTAGCAGTAACGTTTACCACGTAATTGCCCGATGCAGGATACCGGTAAGTAACCACACCCGATGGAACTGTTTGAAAGATGCCGTTGCCAAAGTCGTAATCGTAGGTAGTTGCATTTGTGGCGTTGGCCGTAAAGCTTACGTTGCCACTGTTGTCTGCGCTTATAGTCGATGTTACCACAAGATCAGTTGGTGTAATAACAGCCGCAGTATTGTCGTTGGTTTTACTGCACGCAAGCAAGGAAAACACGGATATTAACATTAACATGGACATAACTTTCATAATTTTTTTGTTGATTTTTATTCGCAGCAACTGATTTTTCTCAGCAAACGCTTATGGCTTCGGCGTTAACTTTTGATACCATGCATTTCCATCGGCGCCAATATTTCGCAACGTTAATTTGGTTGCGCTGTAGGCTATTATTTCGTAGGTAGTACCACCTGTTCCAAAATTGATGATACCATTACCAGGCACACTAAATTGAATTTGGCTGGAAACCGCAGGTGTACTTCCGGAAGTGGCATTCATAAATGCGAGTTGCTTTGTGCCGCCGGTGTTAACTGCATAGCATCCGTCGGGGCCACTGAAACCATAAAAACCAGTGGCGGCAGCGGTTGAAAACGAAGTGCCCTTATTGTTGATGCTGATAGAAATTACATTGTTAGCCCCTGCGGAAAAAATGATCTCATCATCGTATGCACATGCCTCCCGGGTATTGGGACCGGCCTCGTACCAAATGGCGGAAAATTGGTCGGCAGGTCCAACACCAAAATGACCCGGCGCAGCTTTATCGGTAATCCATACCTGCGACGTGCCCTTTGTAAGTGCAGCTACAATTGCCGGTGGAATTTCGAAAGCAACAAATACCGTTATCTTTTTACTGATGGTAGAAATGGCGCCACCTGTGCCAATTGCATTTACGGTAACAGTATAGCTGGCTGTACCAGGCGTTGTAAATTTATAAGTGTGCGAGCCGGTGGGAACAACCCGCGTAACCCCATCGCCAAAATCGATATTATAAGTCAAAGCATTTTTTGAAGTAGCAGTTATCTGCACGCTACCCGATCCATCTCCGTTAGGGTTAGCTGCATTAACACCAACAATTGCTGTTGTAAGTGCCAGGTCGGATGGTGCTTTTAATTCGCCAAAAGAATACTTTTCTTTTTCGCAACTGATGATGCCAATAACGATGGCTATTATTAAAACGGATGTTGAAATTATTTTTTTAAACATTGCTCTTTTTTTTAGGATTAGTTAAGCCGGATATCGTCAAACAGGAAAGTAAAATTGGCTGTTCCATCGCCCGCTGTACCATTATCAAAAATGAGTACCACTTTTTGATAACTGTTTGCAGTATTAATGGCAGAATAGTCAAACGTCAGTTCTTCCCAGCCGTTGGCTACCGTGGTAGTCACTTCTTTTTCAAAGCTGATACCGCCATTAGTAAGGTTCTCTACCTTAAGCAAAAC
>JANPIA010000296.1:0-1570 GCA_031424735.1 Segetibacter sp. | reverse complement strand
GTTGTGGCGAATAAAAGCCAACCGTAAAGGCAATATCGGTAACATGAACATCGGGTCGTTTCAACAACTTCAAAGCTTCTGATATGCGAATATTGATAAGGTAGTTTAATGGAGAGAACCCGGTATAGCTTTTTACTTTTTCGGAGAAGGAGGTATTTCCCAGGCCCATAAGTGCACCCATTTCTTCTACCGTCCATTGATGCGCCAGGTTTTTGCGCAATGATTGTTCAAGTAATAAAAAACTTTGAGGGAAGTTGCGGCTTAGGTTATTGTGCCTTGTTAGCTGCCTCGCTATTAGAATAAACAGCTCATCAATTATTTGGTTTATACGGGTTATGTAACCAATCTCCTGGTTAAAAATTTCGCTGGCTGCACGCTGCAACAACATACCTGTTTCTTTTTGATTGGATAGAACCGGCAACTTGTTTTGAAATAATATTCGTGTGATTGCTCCTGCCTCGTTGCTATGCAAACCACTCCAGTTACCTATTGAGGGCAGGCCTTCTCCGGTAAAATGTTCCAGGCCAATATGTAACCAGGTAACTGTTCCAATGTGCATGATATCCTGGGCTCCACCCAATATTTGTCCTGGTAAAACAATAGTTAGATCACCGGGATACAGCACGTATGGCTGGTCATCAATAACCCATTCAAACTTTCCTTCAATAATAAAATAAAAACGTAATGGATCGGCTGCTAAAGCTTTAAGAGAGTCGAACCGGATGGTAGTATGTTTCTTTAAACCAAACTCAACAATGTGCGGAAACGGCAGTAGTTGATCACATCCGCTTTTTAGTGAAAACTGGTTCATGCAAACATCATTGTTTGTCTAATATACAATGCTACAGCCTGGAATAAGTTTTTGAAATTTGGTAAGATCCAAATTTGTATAATATTCTACGCTGTAGAATATTAGAAGTTTTGTTGAATAGGAATATCTTAATTGCGTACTGTACTATAACAAAACTTGTAGTACGGAATTCTATTCCATTATCAAAACGACTTGCTATTATGAAACAAATGCTACAACCCGATTGCGTTCGGGCATTCACAAAAATGTTCCTCTTATTTTCAGGACTTTTATTTCTTACCTCATTTACTTATGGTCAGTCTGTTTCCGGAAAAATAACGGATGCAAATAACCAGCCACTTGCCGGGGTTACAGTGCAGGTAAAAAATACTGCAAAAGCAACCACTACCAGCGAAGCCGGATCGTTTACCATCAATGCCGGTGACAATGATGTTCTTGTTATTACTTCTGTAGGTTTTACTACACAGGAAGTATCTGTAAATGGCAGAAGAACACTGGAGATCACCCTGCTTGGTGGTGTAAAAAATATGGAAGATGTTTTGGTAACGGCTTTAGGTATCAGCAAGCAGTCGCGAAGCATTGGGTATTCGGCTACGGCAGTAAAACCCGATGAACTAACCATCAACAGGTCGCCAAATGTTATGAATGCATTGCAGGGAAAAGTGGCCGGGGTCAACATTAGTGGCCTGGGCACAGGACCTGCAGGTACCAGTAAAATTCGCATCAGGGGGCAGTCATCTATATCAGGTCAAAATAACC
>JANPIA010000295.1:0-2710 GCA_031424735.1 Segetibacter sp. | reverse complement strand
GATACCAAGCACCGGAACTGTTTTGGAGCCAGCTTCTTTTCCATTGCCATTCAAAAAAGGAAGCAACATATCAAACGCCACCTTGTTCTCAGCATGGCTGATAGCACGGGAAATAAACCGGATATCTTTCGACTCCGCAAGTTTAAGTTTGCCTTCAATTGCAAGGTTGCCATTCACGGGGAAGTCGCAGCTGGAAACCACATCTTCAATCATTCCTTCTAACCCCATGTGCCGCCCATCGTCGGGGCTGTAAATTCTTGTGATACCATAATCGTGCAGTTCCTTTATTTCCGATGGCAAAATGGTACCACCACCGCCGCCAAAAATCTTTATGTGCCCGCAACCGTTTTCGTCCAGCAGGTCTTTCATGTATTTAAAAAACTCAATGTGCCCACCCTGGTAACTGGTAATGGCAATGCCTTGTGCATCCTCTTCAATAGCGCATTCAACAATTTCTGCTACGCTGCGGTTGTGTCCGAGATGAATGATTTCGGCGCCCTTACTTTGCATAATGCGCCGCATAATATTTATAGCAGCATCGTGCCCGTCAAAAAGCGATGCCGCCGTAACAATCCTCACCTTATTAGTAAGCGAATAACTCATATATAATCGTTAGGAACGGCTCAAAATTAGTGTTATTTAAAGTAGCTGGTTGCTGGCAAGTTCCGTGGTAACAAATATTCTGCAGGCACGGCGTTTGTTCGCACGATAATAATTTTATTTTGCATTGCCGGGTGATTAATAACGGTGATAATATTTCTTCTCTCAAATTCATCCCTACCTTTAAATCATTGGTCGCTTAGTGCTCACTTTTATAAACCTGATTGATGCCATTTGAAGTTTCGATAGATAATAATGCTGCTTTCCCGGTAGTTACACTCAGTAATGTTTCCAACCATTGTTTTGCAGAGATATTTTCTTTTGGTGCGTTGCTCAATAATTTCAGCATCAACCATCGGGGCGAATACCTGAATGTAATAGATGGATTTGAAAATACCGGGGATGCTGTCCTAACCATTTCAAGCGCATTTAAAAGCGCAAAGCTCTCACCATTTGTTTGCCGGGTAAACAATGCAGCATATCATTTTGGTGAAGCTAATTATAAGCTGACCAAATTTTCGTTGGGCAAAAATGCCATCCATGGTTTGCTGTACAACCAGGTGTTTGATATTGTGGATCAGATCTCAAACGAGGAAGAAGCAAGCGTTCGGTTGGCTTACCATTACGATAATGAAAAAGAAGGTTATCCATTTACATTTAGTTGCGAAGTTGAATATAAACTTAGCGGCGATTGCAGTTTGACCATCACAACGAATATTAAAAACCTTGATGATAACTTGATCCCGGTTGCCGATGGATGGCATCCCTATTTTACTTTAGGCAGTAAAATTGATGAATGCCAGCTTGAATTTCAGGGTAAGGAAATGCTTGAATTTGATAGCGAACTCATACCTACAGGCAAACTTATTCCGTACCAGCAATTTGGTTCGCTCACCACTTTTGGCGATACCTTTTTCGATAATTGTTTTACCCTCAACTTTGCTGAATGCCAGCCCATGTGTGTTTTTCGTAACCCCGAAAAAAAGGTTGAGGTGCAAATTTATCCAACCGAATCTTACCCCTACCTACAGGTATATACCCCTGATCACCGGCGAAGCATTGCTATCGAAAACCTGAGCGCAGCCCCCGATGCTTTTAATAACGGTATGGGTTTGCATGTGTTGGAGGCTGGTCAGTCTAAAATGTTCCAAACCAAATTTGTTATAAATCCACTTTAATTTTTTGCCATGTCGGATGTATCGAATGTTGTTGTAAAAAAGTTTGCTGAAAAATTTATGAGCACTCCGCGTTTGTTTTTTTCGCCGGGAAGAATAAACCTAATAGGGGAACATATTGATTACAACAGTGGCTTTGTAATGCCTGCTGCAATCGATAAAGGCATATGGTACACGGTTGCTCCTAACAATACATCAACTGCAAATTTTTACAGTGTTGATTTGGATGAAGACTACAGTGTGGCTATCGCCGATATAAAACCATTGGATGGCTGGAAGAACTATGTGCTGGGCGTTGTAGACCAGGCAACCAAAAAAGGACTGGAGGTAAAAGGTTTTGATTGCGCCTTTGGCGGAAATGTTCCGCTGGGCGGTGGTATGTCATCATCGGCTGCAGTTGAATGCGGGTTGCTGTATGCGCTCAACGAAATTTTCCAGTTTGACCTCGATCGTAAAACCATTGCGTTGATGGGGCAAAAAGCGGAGCATACTTTCCCAAAGGTGATGTGTGGTATAATGGATCAGTATGCTAATATGATGGGTAAGCTCAACCATGTTATCCTGCTGGATTGCATGACGGTTGAACATGAATATGTGCCGCTGAAGCTGGATGAATATTCCCTCATTCTGATCAACACAAAAGTGCATCATTCTCTGGCAAGCGGCGAGTACAATGTACGGAGAAAGCAATGCGAAGAAGGACTATTAATAATACAGTCTCATATGCCGGGTGTGCAAACGTTCAGGGATGTAAAGGCTGACGACCTGTTAGCCTGTAAGGGCGAAATGGGGGAGGAGGTTTACAACAGGTGCCTGTATGTAACACAGGAAATAGAACGGACTCAAAAAGCCGCTACCTTACTAAAAGAAAATAACCTGGTTGAGCTTACCCATCATATTAGCATACTGATCCATTATACCACACATCACCTTTG
>JANPIA010000294.1:0-3196 GCA_031424735.1 Segetibacter sp. | reverse complement strand
CTTTTACGGATGCGATGCTTTTGAAATCAGGAATCAGGTTGCCCAGGATCCGGGTGGATGGATCAGCAAAAAACTAGAGATTCATAAGCAGCAGGTAATGTGGGCTGTTAGTCACGAAATGGCACGAACAGTTGAAGATGTGTTAAGCAGAAGAACAAGGGCTTTGTTGTTAGATGCTGAAGAAAGCATACGCATGGCGCCGGCTGTTGCTAAAATGATGGCGGATTATTTTAAATATGATGAACAATGGGTTGAGGCGCAGGTGCAGGCATACACTCAACTGGCAAATAACTACCTCATAAAAGGCTAACCTAAGTTTAGATACATATCCTTTTTATAAATAAGGGGAGGTTAGTGCATACGGAGTAAATACAGCGAGGCTTTATAGCATCTCTTTGCAATTTTGCAAACTATGGTGATCAAGTTGTAAACCTCATCACATTTATTTGCCAATTGTATTATGGTTTCATTAATTTGAATTTCCAAACGATTGCAATGTCAAAATTTATTCTATCCTTCGACCAGGGAACTACCAGTTCCCGGGCTATCATCTTTAATAAAGAAGGCAACATACTTTCTACTGCACAAAAAGAGTTTACACAAATTTTTCCTAAGCCGGGTTGGGTTGAGCATGATGCTAATGAAATATGGTCAACACAATTGGGCGTTGCTATTGAGGCCATTGTTAAAGCCGGAATAACAGTGCAGGACCTTGCTGCCATTGGTATCACCAATCAAAGAGAGACCACTATAGTTTGGGATCGTAAAACATCGCAACCCATATACAATGCTATAGTTTGGCAGGATAAACGCACTTCTGATTACTGCAACCAACTTAAGAAAGAGGGACTGGAACAAACTATAAAAGAAAAGACCGGGCTTGTAATTGACTCTTATTTTTCTGCAACAAAAGTTAAGTGGATACTCGACAATGTTGATGGAGCAAAAGCTAAGGCAAACAATGGCGATCTGTGTTTTGGTACGGTAGATTCCTGGCTATTATGCAAACTTACCAATGGTACACTGCATGCAACCGATGTTACCAATGCCAGCCGTACCATGCTCTTTAACATACATACCATGCAATGGGATAATGATTTGCTAAAGGTATTTGGTATCCCTCAATCCATGTTGCCCGAAGTGAAATCGAGCAGCGAAATTTATTGCCATACGCAGCGAATAATATCTGCTGCACAGGTTCCTGTTGCAGGCATAGCAGGCGACCAGCAGGCTGCTTTGTTCGGGCAAATGTGTACGCAATCGGGCATGGTTAAAAATACGTATGGCACCGGTTGTTTTATGCTGATGAATACAGGCGATAAACCTGTAATGTCTAAAAATAATTTGCTTACAACCGTCGCCTGGAAAATAAACGGGCAGGTACAATATGCTTTGGAAGGAAGTGTATTTATAGCAGGTGCAGTAGTGCAATGGCTAAGGGATGGATTGCGAATCATCCAAACATCCGGAGAGGTAGAAGCGCTGGCGGGAAAGGTTACTGATAATGGGGGTGTCTATATGGTTCCGGCGTTTACAGGGCTGGGTGCGCCTTATTGGAACCAGGATGCACGAGGCCTGATTGTAGGCATTACCAGGGGAACCACTGACGGACATATTGCACGTGCGGCCATCGAAAGCATCGCCTTTCAAACTATGGATGTATTAAGATCGATGGAGGCTGATGCAGGCATGCACATTAAAGAAGTTAGGGTTGATGGGGGTGCCACCGTAAACAACCAGCTCATGCAATTTCAAAGCGATATTTTAGGTAGCAATGTTATTCGACCGGTTATTACAGAAACAACTGCATTAGGTGCAGCATATTTAGCCGGACTTGCTGTGGGGTATTGGAGCGACATGCAGGAACTGGAACAATACTGGCAAAAAGAAAAAGCCTTTGAACCCATTATGATGCAGGAAGAAAGAAGCAGTTTATCAAATGAATGGCAGCGGGCAATAAACGCTGTGCAGGCGTGGACGAGGTAGGTCGGTAGTCAGTAGTCAGTGGTCAATGGTCAATGGTCAATAGGTCAATGGTCAATAGGTCAATAGGTCATTGGTCAGGAAAATATGTTTTAAGTTATAGGTATCAAATTGTATCAATGACTAATGACTACTGACCATTGACAAAAAAACTCGGAACTCTCAATTCATAATTCATAACTCTCAACATGACTCCTTTTGTAGGTGAATTTATTGGTACCGCTATTCTAATGGTTTTTGGTGATGGCGTAGTAGGCAACGTAGTGTTAAGCAAAACCAAGGGTAATAATGGCGGTTGGATCGTTATAACATTCGGCTGGGCCATGGCCGTTTTTGTTGGCGTTTTTTCGGTTGCTGCGGTAAGTGGTGCACATCTAAACCCCGCTGTTACCCTGGCGCTTGCCATGACCGGAAAATTTCCATGGGCTAATGTGTTGCCTTATTTCTTTGCACAATTAGCTGGTGGATTTACAGGTGCAATAATGGTTTGGCTGCTCTACCGCAAACATTTTAATATTACCGAAAGTGCCGAGTTAAAGCTGGCGGTGTTCTGCACTGGGCCCGCCATACGGGACCGTTTTGATAACCTGGTTTCAGAGGTTGTTGCCACATTTATTTTTATTCTTGGTGTACTATTCATTGTTTCCCCTCAATCAAGCCTCGGTGCTTTAGATGCATTGCCGGTAGCTTTACTGGTATTGGCGGTTGGTTTGTCCCTCGGTGGTTCAACTGGCTATGCCATCAACCCCGCACGTGATATTGGTCCCCGCATTGCACATTCCCTCCTTCCCATAAAAAACAAACGCGACAGCGATTGGGGTTATGCCTGGGTGCCCATAATTGGCCCTATGATAGGAGGCACTTTAGCTGCACTTGTGTTTACGTATTTGCTGCAGTAATGTTGTTTCCGGGGCACAAGGAATTATTGGAAGGCGTCTTAAATTTAATATCCCATTATAACATTAGTAAAATCGAATTCCTTCCCTACTGCAATCGTGCGGGCCGGAAAGAGAGTCACAACGACACAGAGTGTCACTGATATTTCCTCTGTGTTTCCTACGTTATTAAATTTTTTACTCTTTCGCTATCATTATACCCCGAAAGATTTCGGGGGTATTGCTGCAATACGTAGGTTTTTCAAACTATCCCCCATAGGCAATTTTTGTTCATAGGTCTTAATGAGATGTGACACTTTACAAAAGTTACCACATCA
>JANPIA010000293.1:0-18976 GCA_031424735.1 Segetibacter sp. | reverse complement strand
GTTTTCATCTGCCAGGATGTTTTTATTACAAGTAGCTATTTGTTTTTAAATCAACCCCTCGGTCTGTATATCTTTTCCTTTACCAGCATGGTTTTCAACAGCTTTTAATTCATCCTTAACTTGACGCTTATGCGCAAGCTTGCGGGAAGGTCAGCGGTTCGACCCCGCTATTCTCCACAAGCTTTAAGCCCCGTGAGGGGCTTTTGTTATGAAGTCATTCATTGTTTACATTTTATATTCTGCCATTAGAAACCGGTATAATGTGGGCAGTTGTGCAGATATGGGTGTTCGTCTTCAACAACATAATACCGGAAGAAACAAATCTACAAAAAGTGGCGTTCCCTGGATTATCGTTTACCAGGAAAGTTATGCTACGCAGCCGGAAACACGGCGTCGGGAAACAGAGATCAAGACAGGCAGAACCTACCGCTACTTCGAGGGGGGACCATTTATATAAGTTTGGTTATGGTTTGAGCTATACAACTTTTGCTTGTACCAATTTATCGGCGAAACAAAACTATGCTACCAACGCTCCTATTAATATCGCTGCAACAGTAACAAATACCGGTAAGTACGATGGCGAAGAAGTAGTGCAGTTGTACATTAAACATAAGAATGCTTCCGTACCGGTACCCCCTACATCGCTCAAAGGTTTTGAAAGAATTTCATTGAAAAAAGGGGAAACGAAAACAGTTAGCTTCAACCTTTCTTCCGCGGATTTTTCTATCATTAACAACGACGGAAAACAAGTGGTGGCGGCGGGAGAATATGAGATAAATATTGGTGGCGGACAACCGGGAAATCATACTATCAAAAAAACAATTAAACTTACAGGACGGGAAATCATCATTAAATAAGTGTGTGATTTCATCCCGGATAATGTAACCGGTAAAAACAAACAATATGCAACGCCGTACTTTGCTCAAACAGTTGGTATATGTAACCGGGGGCGTATGCCTGTTGCCCTCGTGTATGCAGGATACAAGCAAATCTTCCATCCTGCTAAAAAAAATTATTATTAATAATGACGAAGAAAAGTTGATGGCATCCCTGGCAGAAGCGATTATACCCGCAACGGATACGCCGGGCGCTAAAGATATTTCGGCACACCTTTTTGCCCTGATGATGGTGGATGATTGTTACGAAACAGCCGACCAGCAAAAGTTTGTTTCGGGCTTAAAAGCCTTCACCGCTTACGCAGAAAAAAAATATAATAAGGCATTCATCAACTGCACACCTTCCGAGAAGGGAAACCTGCTGACCGAACTGGAAGCAAAACGACCAGGCAACGAACAACTCGATTACTTTTACTCGCATACAAAAAAGCTCACCATACAGGCTTACATCACTTCGCAATTTTATCTTACTAAGGTGCAGGTGTACAAATTAATCCCCGGTCATTTTTATGGATGTGTGCCGGTAAAACAATCCTCGTAAAAGTATTTCAAACAAAATAAAATGAAAATAACTCGATCTCTTCGCAACGCACTCCTCCTGTTTATACTTTTAATGGCTACCGCCATATGAATGAGATGGTGGGATGGATATCTCTCTTCTCCCCACTGCTGCCCTTTGTACTTTAGTACAAGGGTGCGACGCAACGAAAGATGCACTGATTTACTAATGCTGGTAACAAAAAATAAATTGCTCCCAACGCAATGAGGCAAGTTGTTTTTGAAAATAAATTCGCACGTTTGTATTGGATAGTTACGAAAAATGCTGCCGCATTACTTTTACATAATCCGCTATGGCAACTTCGGGTTCTGCAATTTCGGGATGCCACAATTTCTCCCATTCAAAGCTGTAAAAGCCTTTGTAGCCAGCGTTTCGCAATATATCAACGGCTTCAAAAATAGGTGTTTCACCCTTGCCGATAAAGGTATAGGTAAGCTTATTATTTGCCAGTGTTGCATCCTTTATATGCGTATGATAAATGTAGGGTTGCAAAGCTTTAAACACCATTGCAGGCGGTTCTTTGCTGATCGACCACATGTTAACGATGTCCCATATTAAACCAACACGGCTATGGTTTGCCTGTTGCATAATCTTTAGGATGTCGGCTGTTTTTACCACATCGCCGTGCGTTTCCATCAGCACTTTTACGCCGCTCCCTTTTGCATGATCACCTAAAATTGTCAAACCGTTGACAATAAGATCGATCACCGCATTGTGCTCCTTATCCTTCGGAAAATTGTTAGGAAATACACGCACATACGGACACGAAAGTTCCTGCGCTAAATCAATAAACCGTTTGCCATCCTCCAGGTTTTTAATGCGCTCCTCCCCCTCCCCATGATGCATGGCTGCCGACGAGCCGAGGTCGGTTATTTTCAAACCCATTTCGCGCACCATTTTTTTTGCCGATTTAATTTTATCGGCACTGCTGAATTCATCGCATTTAGTGAGGTCGAGCTGGCGCAAAATGCCGCGTATTTCAATACCGTCAAACTTATGTTCTGCGGCAAAGTTCAGTATCTTCTCAAAGCTCCAGTCGGGGCAACCCAGGGTTGAAAAGGAAAGCAACGGTTTACGCTTTTTTACGCCAAAGTGCGTTCCTGTTATTGCCATAGCAAGCAGGCAGGCGCTTGATTGTATAAAGTTCCGGCGATTGATGATAAGCATAGGATCGATGTTAAGAGTTGCAAGAATTTGTTGTTAAACGGAGAAACCATTTATGCTTACAGCACCACTGCAAGTTTGCTATGGTAGAACAGCTATTGCAGGGATACTAAGTTAATTGAATTAAATTGTGATGAATAGTTTGAGGCAACTTATCAAGAGGGGTTTGGGAGAACAATGCCTGATGTTTTGCCGCATTGCAACAACTGGCGCACAGCAAAAAATAAGCTGATCGCATCAAACCAATAAACTATTGCAAAAAATATTTGATTGAAATTTAGCTGACAATTGCTATGGAAAAATTAATGGATGCAAAAAGCGCCGCCTTAAACCTGAGAGGCACACCGGCACATACTTACGACGCCATTGTAATCGGTTCGGGCATTAGTGGCGGATGGGCAGCAAATGAACTAACTGAAAAAGGATTGAAGACATTGCTGATAGACCGTGGACGCAGCGTAGTGCACCCGGTAGATTACCCTACTACCAATTACAATCCATGGGAGTTTAAGCACCGGGGAATGGTACCACTGGCAGTGCAGGAAGAATATAAAACCGTTCATCAGCATTACTCGTTTAAAGAGGAAACGCAACACTTTTTTTTAAAAGATGCCCAGCAGGAATACATTGCCGACAAACCATTTGACTGGATAAGGGGTAACCAGGTTGGCGGACGATCGTTGTTGTGGGCAAGGCAAACGCAGCGTTGGAGCGACTTTGATTTTGAGGGTCCGCTGCGCGATGGATTTGCTGTTGACTGGCCCATTCGTTACAAAGACCTTGCACCCTGGTACAGTTATGTTGAAAAATTTGCTGGTATTTCCGGTAACAAAGATGGGCTGGAAACTTTACCCGATGGTGAATTTTTACCACCCTTTGAAATGACGTGCATTGAAAAATACTTCAAAGAAAAGACAGCACAAAAGCACCACGACCGGCATGTAATTATAGCCCGTATGGCAAACCTGAGTAAGCCCGCTCCTATACATATTGACCAGGGACGAGCGCAATGTCAAAACAGGGACCTGTGTTACAGGGGTTGCCCGTTTGGCGCTTATTTCAGCAGTAATTCTTCAACCATACCCTGGGCACAGCGCACGGGCAATTTAACCTTGTTACCCGATTCGCTGGTTCATTCAGTTATTTATGACAGCGCTCAAAACAAGGCGACAGGTGTTAGGGTGATCGATGTAAAAAACAGGAACGTAACAGAGTATTTTGCCAAGATCATTTTTGTAAATGCCTCCGCCATTAACACCAACCTGGTATTGTTAAACTCCACTTCGTCGCGATTTGCCAATGGATTGGGGAACGATAATGGACTGCTGGGAACCCATATTGCTTTTCATAACTACCGCGGAAAAGTTGAAGCGAACTTCAATGGTTTAAAAGAATTTGAAACCGATGGAAGAAGACCGGGCTCATCGCTTATGCCAAGGTTTAGAAACATCTACAAACAGGAAACCGATTTTATCCGGGGCTATGCAACGCTGATCAATTCATCGCGCAGAAAAAATATGAACACAACTGGCTTTGGGGAGAAACTAAAAGATCAATTGAACCACCCGGCGCCGGGCGATTGGAGTATATCGGCGCAAATGATGGGAGAAACAATTCCGAAAAAAGAAAGCTTTGTAAAACTGGACAGTGCAAAAAAAGATATGTATGGCTTACCGCAATTGCATATATCGGTTGAGTATGATGATAACGATATGAAAATGCTGAAAGATTTTCACCAGCAATTTACACAGATGTTTACCGATGCAGGTTTTCAAAACATTCATGCGATTGATACCCAGCGGAAACCGGGAAATGAAAACCACGAAATGGGTGGCGTACGTATGGGAAGCGACCCGGCTACATCGCTGCTTAATAAATGGAACCAGTTACACAGTTGCAAAAATGTTTTTGTTACCGATGGCGCCTGCATGACGTCTACCTCCAATCAAAACCCATCGCTTACTTATATGGCTATTACCGCGCGGGCTGTGGACTATGCAGTGAGCCAGTTGAAAAAGGGCGAACTAAAATAGCCCGCCTTCTTTAAACAGAAAAACGGGTTAGATGGTGCAATCTTTCTTCGCAATAACTTACATATTTATTTTCCATTCGTGCAGCATTGTTCTACCCAATAAAGCATTTGCTTCCGCGTCGTTCTTAAATATTTCTTTTCGTGGGTTCCATTGCAACGGGCGATTAAGCTGGTAGGCAATGTTGGCGATGTTGCATACGGATGCGGTACGATGACCAGTTTCCACATCGCAAATGGGTTTGGTACGGGTACGAATTGCGTGTAAAAAATCGGTGTAATGATTCTCACTTTTATACACATGCTTTTCGCTAGCACCTATTATTTTTCGGTAAATACGCCGGCATCTTCTGTTGTATCAGCTTTCCAATGTTTTTGTGCGGCAATTTTTAAAAAGGCCGACTTACCCTCCTCAATGGATTTATGCCGGTAGCCTTTTGTTGCGGAAAATATCAGTACCTGCGGAGATGATCCAGTTTTTTTCACAGAAAAACAGCTGGCAAACATTACTATGAAGAGCGAGCAACTGATGATTTTAAACATACCGTTTTTTTAAGGAAGGGGAAATGGCACCGTTGAATATACGATGCAAGTTTACACCTTTAGCAGAAAAGCTGGGCTACGGAATTATAGCGGTGGCTTTTGCAGTATTTATTGATTTTTCTTAAAACGATACAGGGGATGGCTTGATAAAGGTGAATGTATTAAGTGTACGCCGGTGAAGATAGCCTGGGGATTCATTACGGCTTATAATGCCTGGTGAAGCTTATAGGTTACCTACCCTATACTTATAAATACTTGCAATGAATAAAAGCCGTTATAAACCCGCAGGATAATAGTACACCTCATCTCAAACCAGCTTTTCTAAGGGCATCCATTTTATTTACAGCATGAAGCTTCTCGTAAATATTACGTATGTGGGTACGAACGGTTTCGATAGAGATGAATAAATTTTGAGCGATCTCTTTATAGCTAAACCCTTTGCTGAGCCATTGCAAAACTTCCTTCTCCCGGTCAGACAAATTTTCTTTTGCATCAACATATACAACATCCTGCTGAAATACGTTAACCACTTTGCGGGCAATCTGGCTGCTCATAGGGCTTCCGCCGCGCCGCAGGTCGTGCAGCGATTCTATTAATTTTGCGGCAGGTGTATTTTTTAAGATATAGCCCGAGGCACCAGCTTTAAGCGCCTTAAAAACATTGTCAGCATCATCATAAACACTTAGCACCATAAACTGAATATCGGGGCGCTGCAGTTTGAGCCAGGCTGTAAACTCAATACCCGATTTGCCGGGGAGCTGTATATCGGTTAAAGCAAGTTGTATATTTTCACCCATTCCTTTTTCAAAATACAGAATGGCTTCTTCTGCATTGGAAAAGCAGGCAACCAAATCAAAATCGCCTGAGCCTGTAATTAAGGCAGCAAGGTAATTGCGTATTTTCTCATCATCCTCCAGAATTATAAGGGGTATCATTAGCTATTAAAGTTACTCTTTAGCAAACAGCATTTCGTGTGAAATAAGTAGTAGGGAAGTTGCATTGAGTTTTAAGTTTTATGTTACAGGTTTTAAGTTTTAGGCTATAAGTTTTACGTTTAGCAGGAGGCACCTGCTTTAGTGGTTCGGTGTTAAGTGTTCCGCCACAACTCGTCCTACATCGAAACGCGGTGTTTTAATCCAACTCCAGGCAATACTCTACAAGCGTTCCTTTTGGCAGGTTGATCCATTGAATGGTGCCACCGATATCTTCCATGCGCTTTCTCATATTTTTTATTCCGTTGCTGCTTACTTTTTGTTTGTTAAATCCCATCCCAATACCATCATCCATTACATTGAAACAATATTTTTCAGAAGTGATAACCAAGTTCAAACGGATGGAAGTTGCCTGCGCATGCTTCATGGCATTTGCCAGTGCCTCCTTGGTTACCAAAAAAAGGTTGCGACGTTGTTCGTTTGTAAGCGTAATGTTGGGGAGCACGTCCGGAAAATCGATGTTGAAATCAATTTGCATTCCCTCAAAATATTGCTGGGATTGCTCACGAACGTAAGCCAGTAAATTATCGAGCGTATCGTTTTGCGGACTCAACGCCCAAATGATCTCGCTCATGGTTTGCACCAGTTTGCGTGCCGAGGTGGAAATGGCAGATATTTCTTTTTTTATATCGCTGCCCGGCTTATGCTGCACCTGTATCAGCTCACTCAGTAGTGCAATGTGGGTAAGCCCGTTGCCTATTTCATCATGCATGTCTTTACTAATGCGGTTTCGTTCTGCATCAATATCGGCTTGCTTTTCAAACCGCCTTAACTTTTGTTTTACGCGCAGTTGAACTACAGAATAGGTAATAAATACAATCAGCAGTACCAGCACTAAAATAATAACAAACGTAAACCATGCTTGTTGCCAGTATGGCTTTTGAATAAGCAGGGTTAATCTTTCCTCATCGCTCCATATGCCCGACGAATTGGAAGCTTTAATAAGCATGGTGTAATCGCCCGGTGGCAGGTTTGCATAACGCGCCGATCTTGAAAAAGTAGTGATCCACTTTGTGTCCCATCCATCCAGCTTGTATTGAATTTTGTTTGCTTCAGTGCGGGTGTAATCCAGCGCGGCAAATTTAAAGTTCAGGTCGTTTTTATAGTAGGGCAGCCTGAGGGTTTTTCTAACTAAAATTGATGAGTCGGTTGATATAATATTGTCTACTTCAATTTGTGTGATGGCAGCCTGCGGCTTGTGCTGATCTATAGAGAATACTTTTGACTGAAACCAGTTGAAACCTTTTATGCCGCCAAAGTAAAATGTATTGGTAGCGCTTTTATAAAAGGCTTGAGTGTTAAACTCATTGCTTTGCAAACCGTGCTGGTAGGTATAATTGTCTATGCGGCCAGATGCGCGGTCTATATAACTTAAACCGCCATTTGTACTGATCCACAGGTTATGCTTTTCATCTTCCAGCGAACCATATATGTAACTGTTGGCAAGTCCGCTGGCTTCATTCCAAAGCCGGTATTTATTTGTAATGGTGTTAAAATGAATCAATCCAATACCGGTTGCAACCCAAAGAAAGGAAGGGTTCGTTTCATCAATCCGCACACTTCGCAGGTCCAAGCCCGGTAGAAATGATTTAATCAAAACATATTTTCCAGCTTGTTTCTTTAACTGGTACATAGCACCACCGGGATGGGTTGCGTAGATGGTACCGTCAGCAGTTTCAACTACATCTGTTGTAGTACCAGTGGCCTGCTCATCATCGCAAAAAGAAGAGCCCGCATATTGGTTGTTCTCATTTTTTGCCACTTTAACAAGACCTGATAAGGTAGCTGCAAGCAGGTCGCCGTTTTGCAACTTAATCATCCTGTAAACAAAAATATTTATTTCAGGATATAGGATTGGTAAGCCATACAGCGGAATGGTTTTAAATGCTTTTCTCTTTTCATCAAATAAAGAAATACCACCGCTGCTGCCTATCCATATGTTGCCATCTTTATCTTTTAATATGCTTGCTACCATATTACCCGGTAAGCTTTGAGGGTTAGTTTTTTCGTGGTGAAAGTTGGTGAGTGAACCGGTGCGGGTATCCAGTATGTTCAATCCATTTGTGTGCGATCCAAACCAAATTCTTTGTTGTTCATCTTCAAAAAAACACTTGGTAAAATAATCGTTCAGCACCGGGTAGTCGCCTTCTGATAATGGAAACAGGTTAAATTTTGGCGGCTTCAGATCGAGTCTTGCTACTCCTCCACCATCTATACCGATCCATAAATTCTGGCTTCTGTCAATGTACAGGCAAGTGGTAAGGTCAAAAGGCAATGAATTGATCTTTGAATTGTCGTGATGAAACTGCTGGAACACCTCTTTTTTTTGATCGTAATAAAACAAACCATTGCCCCGGGCAGTCATCCAAAGTTTTCCATTAACGTCGCTAACTCCGTCGAAAGAAAAAAAGGAAATTTGTTTGTTGTTGATGGATTTAAAAACAGTATTGGATCGGTTGGTTAGGGTATCAGTAAAAACAAGCCGGTTTTGATGATCCTCAATTCGCACTCCGTTGGCGAAAAACAAAGCTTGTGGCGGACTATCGGCAAACTGAATTTTATACCCGTGCGTGCGCCTGTTGAAATAGAGGAAAGGATCGTTGCCTGCAACTATTCTGAACCAAAAGTTTCCGGCCTCATCAACATTAATATAAGTGTATAAAAAACTGCGATGCTGTGCATAGGAGGGCATCGGGTATTGTTTTAAAGTGCCGCCAACCATACTAAATTCAAACATGCCATATACCGGGTTAAACAGCCATATGCTTCCGGCATCATCCAGGTACACCGTTTTAAAACTTACATTTCCAAATTCAGCTTTATTAAACGCGTGAACTTTTACGATCGCTTCCTTAAATACATCCCATTTATAAATACCGCTTTCGTTGCTGTACCAAATGTTACCAATTTTATCTTCCAGCAATTTTCCGGAAACAAAATTGTTTACCACATCGGTTGCGTTTTTTGCGCTGTACTTAAAACCACGAAGTTCTGTTCCGTCGTACCTGGCTAAACCGTCGGGAGTACCAAACCACATAAAGCCTTTTTTATCCTGCGTAATAAAATATACGGAACTGTGTGGCAAGCCATCGTTCACGCCTAAATGTTCAAAACGCGGAATGATTGTTTGGGCTAAAATGGAAGGGGCAATAAGCAGCAATACAACACTAAAGAGGGATAATATAGGTGCTTTGGTTTGCAGCAGATAAATATACTTTTTAATACCGTAACCAAATATTAATAGGCACGCCAGGTTGTATGGTTAAGCTATCACCTGGTATTGCAAAATCAAAAAAAACCGCCATCATTATTTTAATTGTGCGCTATAAAAAGCGGAATGTTCAGTTCAGCAATCAGCGCGTCGGCGGTACTTTGGTGCAACCACCTGGAAAGTGCGCTCCGCTGATACGAACCCAATACAGCCATGCAGTTTGCAGTTTGCGTTTGCAGGTACATGGCCAACGCATCGGTAGTGTCCTCGCTCTTCACAATGCTTTGCAGTATTACCGGATATTTTCTTTTCAACAATTCCTTCAGCAATTGGTGTTCAGGTAAGTGATTGGAGTGCTGATCGTGGGAGATGAGTACAATTTCTATTTGTTGTGAAACAATCTTTGGAAACAGGTAGGTGAACAAGCGCATAGCATACATGGAGGAAGAACTTCCATCGTACGCAAAAACAACTTTTTCTATCGGCTTAAAATATTTGGGTACCACCATGATGGGGCAATCTGCATCGGCTAACAGGTTTTTCAGAAAGTGGCTTGGTTTTGTTTTGTCCCAGCCCGAAAAGTTATCATCGGCATCTACCAAAATCATATCGGCAAAATGGCTTTCGCTGATGAGTGATTGTATTGCAATTGCCGGGTCGTGGTGTGTACTATATGGCACGCCCAGGCGGTTAAAATGGTTTTTTACTTTCTCTATTGTATTGTTGCGTACTTGTTCTTCAATCTTTAAAGCTGTTTCTGCCCCTGTAAAGTCACCGCCCTCATATGGCTGACCAAAACCGTATTCAGCTTTTCCATGGTATAAAATATCCCGGAGAAATGCTGCAACAATATGTGCATTGAATTCCTTAGCCAGGTAAACCGCATAATCCATGGTGCTATCAGACGCGTGTAAACTATCGAAGGCCGCAATTATTTTGTTCATGATGACAGGCTTTAAATAGGATGTGCAATAAAAATGGGCACCTTATGTTGCTGTATGGTTTTTTCGATAAAGCTTTCGTGCATTGAATTGATCGACCCATGGTTACTGAACGATCCTGCTATCAGTAAGGTATCCGGCGTTGAACAAAGCCATTCATTAAAGCTTTGAATATCTTTGAACTGTTTGTTCTCAATATGCAAAATGGAGAAATGCCTCGTAGCATATTCTTCCAGGTAACGACGATCCGGCACACCCGGGCACAAACCGCTTTTTTGCCAGTGAATGATGGTAGACGGAAGCAATGTAAACTGCGGAAAGAGGTTGCAAAACTGCTTTAACGCAAACATACTTTCTCTTTTGCCATCGTATGCAGCCACAATGCTTTTGAACGAAGTATAGCTTTCAGGAATTATGATAACAGGGCATTCCGAGCGTTGCAAAACCTGCTGCATATACTTGTTGGGCTGGCTTACTATGATATCACTGAAAAAAAGTTCCTCACTCATAACAATTAAATCTGCAAAACGCGACTCTTTAACAACGTCTTCAATGGTAAAATGACTGCTTTCCTCATGCACACTAAAATGGATGGAAGCGCGCTTGCATTTATGCACAAATAACCGGATGCTTTCCTTTACTGATTTTATATCGGCAGTCTTGTTTGCAGGTACTGATTCATTAGCAAAACAGTCTTCGACCACTGCCGGTTCAGCAACCAATTCCGAATGGAAAAAAGCACCTGTCAGCAAAAACTTATCGCGCAGGTGAATGGATTGTATAAACTTGAAAGCGCCTGAAGGAAAATTATCTGTATCGCATACAAAAAGGATCTTTTTCATGAGAGCATCGTTTTAATAACCATTAATCAAAACTATTGATGCACTCCCTTATTATTGCTGACATTGGAATGGCGGGATAATGACGGCTATCAGTAAATGCAACGACACAAATCATGGCTGCGGTTCTGTTTTAGCGATAGCTTGCCTCCAAAACTTACTGTATGAAAACGATACTGGTTGCCACTGATTTTTCCGCCGCCTCCAACAATGCTTTAAAGTATGCATTAGCGTTTGCCAAAGCCTTTAAAAGCAGGCTAATCGTATATCACGGTTTCAGAATAATCTACACCACCGACGTTTTGATGTCGCCACAACAGGTAAAGGAAGATTGCAGGGAAGAATTGCAGAAGCAAATTCTTGCCTGCAACCAAATAACCCAGGTTGATGTTAAAATTATTGTTGAAGAATCCGTGAGTATTTTACATTCAATACAAAATATTGCGAAGGCAAACGAAGCAGAGTTAATTTTTATGGGCATGAAAAATAATGGAAGAGCCATGAGAAAATTGTTTGCCAGTACAGCTGTTGACTTAGCACATGTATCCACCATACCATTGGTGATTGTGCCCGAAAAAGCACCGCTTACGCTGCCGGTAAATATTTTACTTGCCAACGATATACATGCCGATACCGATTTGGAAATACTTAACCCTATCAGTGAAATTACCAGCCATTTAAACGCACAACTTTTTATAGTGAGGGTAGTTAAAGAAGATAGCCAGGAAGCTGAAGAAAAGACACAGTTTGAAAAAGGTATTTCGAGATTAGCGGCGCTTCATCCGCAATACATTTTTGCGCACGATCAAAACGTAAATCATAAGCTTGCCGAGCTGCTAAATCAATGCAAAGCGGATATGGTAGTGATGGTTCCCCATCAACACGGTGTGTTTGACAGATTGATAAATAGCAGCAAAACCAATTATATGCTTTTTCACTCGCACATACCGGTAATGGTTTTACCCGACAAAAAAAGTATTATTACCATTACAGACAATAAAAAAACCGCTTACGAAGGAAGGTATTATTTGATTGAATAACAGCGCCTGCGTACTGCCTGCAAAGTAAACTGCATAGATTTAAAAAGTAGGCGCACCATTAAATGTTTCTGGCTTCCTACCAACTATTTACACGCTACAATTTAAAGATCGGTTTGGAGGAGTAGAACCGCACATCTTCTCTATTAAACGATGCATTAAACAAAAACACGGCGCCTGCCAGCATAATGTAGGTATCGTAATAAAGCAACTTATTTAACCATGGAAAGTATTGATAAGAAATAGCCGCAAACCCCTGAATGGCTAACAATAGCTCGTTTAGAATTACACCCGCTGAAAAAATTGCCAGCCCCAACAAGGTAATAGTGCGGTGGGGAGCGATTATTTTTTTTTCGGCAGCGAACGAAATTATATACAGCGTAACAAACACCAGAAAAATCAGGTGGAGGTAGCCAATGATGATTGGACGGAAACCAAAGGCCAGTTGTTGCAGTTTTGGAAAAGCGGAAAAAAACTGAAGCAGTATTTTTAAAATGAATGCGCTAACCGCAACCGAATAAAGCCACCTGCAAATAGCCGGCTGGCTTTCAAAAACATGCTTCCTGTTTTTAGCAAGTAATTTATACAGGTAATACAAAGCACCTGTTTGGATAACGGCAGTGATAATAATGATGACGGTAATGGGTACCGGTCTATCGTGCCACAGCGAAGTAAAGAAATAGGCAGGCACGCAGGTTACGGCAAGAAGCCAGAAAAATCTGCGGGCATCGTCATAATTGTACGCTTTGCTTACCTCCAGCTTTTTCATTAAAAACCCAAGCACCGCAAAAGTGAACCATCCGTTGTATTGAAAGTGGAGAAAGAAATAAAGCGCATTATGGTACCAGTATTGGTGCGGGCTGTGGGTGGTAATTATTAGGGTTAGGGCATAGGTACCAAACGAGGAAAGCACAAGAAATAACAACGAGCCTTTGATAAATAGGGTGCTTACTTTATTGCTGTCTGCTGGCGCCAGCAACTTGTAAACTTTGTAGGCAAAAATGTACGACAGTACAATAGAAACGGTAGACAATGTTATAGAAATGGCTGAATAACCCGCCACTATAAAACTTATAACCAATGCATAATTTACAAAGGTAGATACGGCAAAAAAACGGCTCCAGTATCTCGCTGATCTTTTGGAGTAGCTGCAAAACTCATCCAATATAAACAATTGCAAAATAAAAGTGATCCAACCCGTAAATGCAAAATGCGAGTGTGCGTGCAAAAGGTTTTTTTGCTGTAGCCAGCCAAGTTCAAAATTTATTTTATAGCGAAGTAATAACCCTAATATTGAAAGTACCACGAGATTAAGAAAGGCCACCCCGTACCATTTGCGTAGCCCGGTAAAGTCATACGATCTTATCATACTGGTTGTTTAATAAAACACATTTCGTTTTTCAATGCTAATAATGCCTTTGTTGTGCAGGTTTCTCATTATGCGAATCACTGTTTCAATTCGCAGCCCGGTCATGTTGGCAAATTGCTTTCTGGTATAATCAATATTTACTTTAAGTGAAGTAGCGCCGGTTCTTATCTTTTCTTTCCTGATGGCATTAAGCAGCTTAATAATAAGTTGTTCGGGTGAATAAAGGCAAACATCTTTAAGAGATGAGGCTTTGTTATTGACCTGTTCGGATAGCACACGGGTGATATTAAAATGTACATTGAAGTTTTTCTTCAGCAATTGTAAAAAAGCCGAAATGTTCAAACGGACAATTATCGAAGGTTTTACGGCCATGGCAGACACAGTATAAATACTGTCATCAAAAATGGGAGGCTCGCCAAAACTTTGTCCCGCATAAAAAAAGCCTTGTATAAATTCACCGCTTTCTGTGTCACTGAAAACCTGCACCCGCCCTTCCAATACCTGGTGATAAAAGTGTGCATGATCACCTTCGTGAAATATACATTCGCCTTTTGCGTAATTTTTAAGAACGCCACCATTCAACACCAGTAAATTGGAGCTTACCGTTTCATCTGTCAACACCTGGCTGCCTGGGATTTCACTAAAAATCATCTTTATAAAGTATAAACCAAATTTCCAATTCTTTCAATGCTTGTAATACGCAGCAATAACATTCCATATTATGATTGTGGTCATAAACCCATAATTTTTATGTCAATACTCTTGCATTTGTAAAACCATTTTCACAATAAACTTATCGTTCATGAAAAAATTACTGGCAATTACATTATTTACAGGTTGCATCCTTGCCTTTGCCTGTGGCGATACGGAGAATAAAACGGATACAAAGGAAAATGCTAAAAAAGAAGTTGTACCCGATCCAAACTACGACCCAACTATTGGGAAAGGAAAATTTAAAAAGGTGGATATTCCTGCAAACCTGAACGCTGTACTGGCAGCGTCTGGCGAAAACATTTACGGCGCAAAATGTTCCGGCTGCCACAAACTATCCGAAGAAAAACTGGTAGGGCCAGGATGGAAAGGTGTAACAGGCAGGTACAAACCAGAATGGATCATGAACTTTATTACCAACATTGATGAAATGCTGGAGAAGGACCCCAAAGCGCAGGCACAACTGGAAATTTGTATGGTGCGCATGCCTAACCAAAGCCTGAGCGATGACGATGCAAGAAACCTTTACGAGTACATGCGCAAAAATGATGGTGTGAAATAATAAAGCTTCTTTTCTTCTCTGCTACTTCATCTGCATATAACCTGGAAGGCTGACGTAAGCCAGCCTTCATTCAAAACAACAAACAAAAAATAGTGAGATTACTTAGTTCGACGAAGTATAGGTTGAAGTTCCGGAAGCGAGTCCCGTCATTTCAGAACTGATGAATCTTCCTGCATCGTTCTGGTTTTCTAAAGTCCAGTTGTCGGTAACAGAAATCACATTCCAAACATTGCCCGATTTACGAAGCACCTTCACCAGCAAGCCCAGTGTATGCATACAATCGTTCGCTAATTGCTGCACCGTTCGGCTTTTATCAATATTCAGCCGCGTTATAGAAGAAGTTTTAGTGAGATCTTTTATACGGAATGCCCCCTCCATCCGGGGGCTTTTGCCTATACCTGTATTATTGCTTTTTGAGAATTCAATTTTCAGAAATGGGTAGAACGAATTGAACTGATTCTGAATATCAGCAATCAGGCTATCCGGATCCAGCACTATTTCGTTGTTGCTTTGCATGGTTTAAATTTTTGCAATTTTCATTTTTTTTATTTCTCGTGAATTGCTTATTCGTTTTGTAAAACTATCGTTCGCCGCTCCTAAAAAATAGTATGCAGGTCATCGGCACCTATGATTATCGTCACTTTGTAAAAGAAGAATGAATTACCGTTACAATACACTATTTACACTGCGTTGCTGAATAAACTTTTGGCAATACCTGCCCGGTTGCGCTGCAGGTGCATATCAAAAGCTTTACAAATATTCCTGGTAAAATGTTTTCCCAAAGGCGTTACGCTCAAACCTGCTTCACCAAATTCTATTAGCTCGTCATTCTCCAGTATTTCCAAATCGGTAAGTGCGTATCTTTTTATGGTTGAAAGATGTTCAGCTTTAAAAGTTGTTTTACCTGTACAGGCTATGTCGAGTATATACTTCTTGAAATCGATGTCTTCGTTTGAAAGAAAATATCCTTTTATCACCGCGGGTTCACTAGTGCGAATTGCCGTGTAATAATTGTGAATGCTTTTATCATTTTGCGCATAGGCGTTACCGGTATCGCTGATGGCAGAAACCCCTAAACCAAGTAGTATGGCTGTTTTTTGGGTAGTATAGCCCATAAAGTTTCGGTGCAGCCTGCCTTGCTGCCCTGCCTTAAAAAGTTCATCACCGGGTAAAGCGAAGTGATCCATACCTACATTGCTATAGCCCAGATTTTCAAACAGTTTTTTGCCAAGCAGGTAAAGCTTCATCTTTTCTTCCGGCGCTGGCAGGTCGTGCTCGTCAAAAAGGCGCTGCCCCCTGCTGGTCCATGGTACATGCGCATAGCTGTAAAACGCAATGCGGTCAGGCTTCAACTCGGTAACCTTATTTATAGTGGCGGTAATGGTGCTGGTGGTTTGACATGGCAAGCCATATATCAGGTCGAAGTTGATGGAAGTAAAACCTGCATCCCTTGCATTACGCACTGCTTTTTCCAGGTTTTCAAAAGGCTGCACACGATTGATAAGTTGTTGCACCTGCGAATCATTA
The DNA here is from genome assembly GCA_031424735.1 of Segetibacter sp. Taxonomy (GTDB): domain Bacteria; phylum Bacteroidota; class Bacteroidia; order Chitinophagales; family Chitinophagaceae; genus Segetibacter. The sequence continues at coordinate 2,596 of JANPIA010000293.1, read as the reverse complement.
TCCTGCACGCCATAACTAATACGGCGAAAGCCATACCGGTACAAAACACTTAACTGTTGCGGGTTTGTATTATTTGGATGACCCTCTACACTAAACTCGTTTTGCAGATGCACCTTACACCCTTTAAAAATGATTTGCAATAACCGCTCTATGTTTTCAGCAGAAAAAAAAGTGGGCGTACCGCCGCCAAGGTGTAGTTCCCTGATAACTATTGGATGATCGGCCAGCTTTTTATACATCAGCCATTCCTGCTCCAATACATCTATATATTCCGCCTCAACCGTATGGTTGGTGGTTATTTTTTTATTACAGCCGCAGTAGGTACACAGGCTTTCACAAAAGGGTAAATGAATATAAAGGCTGATCCCATTTTCACCGCTTTCAGCAAACCGGGTCTTTACATTTTTCAACCAGCGGTCAGTATCTATGGTTTCGTTCCAAAAGGGTAAGGTGGGATAGCTTGTGTACCTCGGCACCGGCAAATTGTATTTATTTACCAGGCTGGCGTTTGCAGCATCGCGTTTTTTCATGTTGCGAAAATAGAAACCTGCAAACGGCGAAAAAATGATTTCGGTTAGCTCCTTCGGAAAACTATAAAGTTTGCTATCACACCCACTAAACAAAAAGCTGACATACGTCATGTTTGTTTTAGAATGCTGTCATAACATTCGCTTTTGCTAAAAAATAATTTTGACCGCAATAAAGCAATCACCTGTGAAGCAACAAATCATCCGGGAGCAAACTACCTGTTTCCACTGCGGCGAAAACTGCGGAAAAAATCCTGTTCTTTCTCAACAAAAAGAATTTTGTTGCACGGGTTGTAAAATGGTTTTTGAAATAATAAACGAAAGCGGTCTGTGCGATTACTACACTATCTCTGAAAACCCAGGCAGCCGCAAAGCCAGTGTACGTAAAAACAAATTCGCTTTTCTGGATGATGAAAACATCAAACGATCGCTTTTAACCTATGCCGATGAAACCCAAACACACGTTACTTTATACCTGCCGCAAATACATTGCAGCAGTTGCCTATGGTTGTTAGAAAACATGCATCGTTTAAACGAGGACATCATCAGCAGCAAAGTAAATTTCGCACGAAAAGAAGCCAACATCATTTTCAATCACAAAAAGGTTTCGTTAAGGCAGGTAGCGGAATTACTTGAAAGCATTGGATACGAACCCTACATCAGCTTTAACGATATGAATAAAGCAAAACCCAAGATTAGCCGGTCAAAAATTTACAAGCTGGGCGTTGCAGGGTTTTGCTTTGCCAATATTATGTTGCTAAGTTTTCCTGAATACTTAGGCATCGACGTAAAGGAAAAAAGCTTAACCGGTTTATTTCGCACACTAATTTTTCTGCTGAGCCTGCCTGTTTTCTTTTACAGTGCATCGGAGTTTTATACCAGTGCATGGAAAAGCCTGCGGCACAAATTTTTAAATATAGATGCGCCCATTGTGCTGGCGGTGATAGTAACCTTTGCACGCAGCGTTTACGAAATTTTTACAGCAACGGGACCCGGCTATTTCGACAGCATGGCTGGCATCGTTTTCTTTATGTTGATAGGGCGGGTGTTGCAGGATAAAACCTATGAACAACTTAGTTTTAACCGCGACTATTCATCTTACTTCCCCATAGCGGTAATGCGTATAAAAAACGATGTACCCGAAACAGTTGCTTTACCCGATATAAAACTCAACGATACGCTGCTCATACATAACGAAGAGCTGGTACCTGCCGACGGGATACTCACCAGTGGCAGTGCATTGATTGATTATAGTTTTGTTACAGGTGAAAGTATGCCGGTGCAAAAAGAGATGGGTGAGATTATATATGCGGGTGGAAAACAACTGGGTGGAAATGTGGAATTGTTGGTTATAAAGGAAGTAGCGCAAAGCTACCTCACCAGCCTTTGGAATAAAGATGAACAAAAGCGCATCGACCATTCTGCCAGGCGCTCGTTCGTGCATTTGTTAAGCCGCTATTTTACCTGGATAGTATTTTCTGTTGCAATATTTGCTACGGCTTACTGGCTTATTGCAGATGCTTCAAAAATAGGGAACAGCGTTACGGCTGTACTGATAATTGCCTGCCCGTGTGCATTGCTGTTGAGTAACACCTTTACCAACGGAAATATTTTAAGAAAGCTAAGCCGCAACAAATTTTACCTGCGCAATGCACAGGTTATAGAGGACATTGCTAAAGCCGATCACATTGTGTTTGATAAAACCGGCACCATTACCACGGCCACACAACAGGATATTGTTTACGAAGGAAAACCATTGACCAAACAACAAAAACTAAAAATAGCCAGCCTTGCCGCGCAATCCGCACACCCGCTTAGTAAACAAATTAAAAACTACTTTGGTTATAACCGTCACTCAATTGTAATAGGGTTCACCCATGTTGCGGGTAAAGGAATTGAGGGCATTGTAGATGGCGATATTATTTCGCTCGGCTCAAAAAAGTTTGTTCATGCGGGCTATACGCCCGACGATGAGACGGCCGTATATGTCTCCATTGAAGAAAAAATAGCAGGCAAGTTTATTTTCAAAAATCATTACCGCGACAACGTATTGAAGCTGATAGAACAAT
>JANPIA010000292.1:0-11862 GCA_031424735.1 Segetibacter sp. | reverse complement strand
TACAACCTTTATATCCGCTATCTCGGTAAAGAAACCATCAAAACAAAGTACGGTAAATTTCGCACCATTAAATTTAAGCCCCTGCTGGTAAAAGGCACCATGTTTGAAGGTGGTGAGCGTATGACCGTTTGGGTGAGCGACGATGGCAATCATGTGCCACTGCGTATTGAAAGTCCCATTACGGTAGGCTCCGTTAAAGTAGATATGATGGGATACAGGAACCTTCGCTACCCATTATCGTCGCTGATTAATTTGCGATAATTTTAATACCGGCTATTGTTTTTCATAGCATCATCCTTGCGTCGCAATCACTTCAACTTTTACCCCGGTAGCATCTTTTTTTTAAAGAGATAAACAGCAATTTATTTAATGTAACCCTATGCCCATAAACCGAATTGCGTTACTTTGCCATACAATTTTTTAAACATGCTAAAAGATATCCAGGTACAAAACGAACAGGAAACCCGCGGAGGGTTTGGTGAAGGTATTTATGAGATAGGTAAGAAAAATCCCAACGTAATTGCATTAACTGCCGACCTGTTAGGCTCCATGAAATTGAATAAATTCATCAAAGATTTCCCCGATAGATTTATACAGTGCGGCATAGCCGAAGCAAACATGATGGGTATAGCAGCCGGTTTAACCATTGGCGGTAAAATACCCTACACTACCACCTTTGCCAACTTTAGCACCGGAAGAGTGTACGACCAGATAAGGCAAAGCATTGCCTATAGTAATAAAAATGTAAAGATCTGCGCCAGTCACGCCGGCTTAACACTTGGCGAAGATGGCGCAACGCACCAGATACTGGAAGATATAGGCATGATGAAAATGCTGCCTGGTATGACGGTAATAGTACCCTGCGATTTCAATCAAACCAAAACAGCTACTATGGCAATAGCGGATTACCAGGGTCCTGTTTACCTGCGCTTCGGTCGTCCCAAATGGCCAAACTTTACAGCGGCGGATGGCAGCGATTTTACCATTGGCAAAGCGCAGGTATTAAGCGAAGGAACTGATATTTCTATTTTTGCCTGTGGGCATTTGGTATGGAAAGCAATAGAAGCAGGCAGAATTTTGGTGGAAAGAGGAATTAGTGTTGAGGTAATAAACCTGCATACTGTTAAACCGCTCGATACAGAAGCGATCATCAAATCAATTTCAAAAACGAGGTGCGCAGTAACCTGCGAAGAGCATAATATTATTGGTGGCCTTGGAGACTCTGTTGCACAGGTGGCAGCGCGAAACGTACCCATACCTATTGAATACATTGGAACGGATGATACATTTGGCGAAAGCGGTAAGCCACTTGAATTACTAAAGAAGTATGGGCTGGATACCCCGGATATATTAAAAGCCGCAGAAAAAGTAATGTCACGAAAATAACATCAACCGAACTTTTAACAAAGCCATATCCTTTTCGATGTGGCTTTTTTAAACTTTACGGGTAAAAAAACATCTATCAGCGTTAATGCGAAATACTCAACATCCAAACACCGCTGCATGTATTTAGACGATTCCGATTTACTACACCAGTTTAAACAACCTGCAACAAAAGAAAAATCATTTACCTCGCTTTTAAAAAAATACCAGGAAAAGCTATACTGGCATATCAGGCGAATGGTAATTGAGCACGAAGATGCCAACGATATTTTGCAGAATATGTTTATTAAAGTTTGGAATGGATTGGTAAATTTCAGGGAAGACAGCCAGCTCTACACATGGTTATACCGTATTGCTACAAATGAATGCCTCACCTTTCTGGATCAGCAAAAACGCCGTAGCATAAGCAGTATTGGCAACGAAGAGGGAGGACTAAGCAATAAAATTAAAGCCGACGAAGGCTTTGATGCAAACAAGTTAGAGTGGAAGTTGCAACTGGCAATACAACAGTTACCCGAAAGACAACGCCTTGTTTTTAACCTTCGTTATTACGATGAAATGCCCTACGATGAAATGAGCAGGATACTTGAAACCAGCGCCGGATCATTAAAAGCAAGCTACCACCATGCAGCGAAAAAGGTGGAGGATTTTATAGTAAACCATTAAACTTAAGGCACGCTATGCGGTCGAAACAGGTGAAAAAATGAACACAGAGAACATTATAGAAAAGGAGTTGAGGGAATTAGCGCCAGTGTTGTCGCAAATGAAACGAACTCATCCTTATACTGTACCCGGGGGTTATTTTGAAAACTTTAGTCAATCAATCATTGCAACATGTAACGATGATGTTCCCCGCTTTAAAGCTACTGTTCCATACCAACCACCTTCCGGTTATTTTGATGAGTTGCCCGCAACCGTATTAAATAATATCAATTCGCAACAACAAAATACTTTAGACGAGCTGCTGACGATTGCGCCTGTGCTTCATTCGCTTCCGCGTACCAATGTATATACAGTTCCTATCAATTATTTTAGCCAGTTAAACATTCAACCGGTTAAAAAAGGTAGTGCAAAGGTGGTGTTGTTACCGGTGGCTAAAAGAGTTTACAGGTATGCTTCTGCTGCGGTTATTACAGGTATCTTGTTAGTGTCTGGTGTTCTTTTTTTTAATAAAGAGGATTCGACCTCAACGCCCAATGCAATTGTTCAAACAAAATTTTCTTCCACCGATTTGGCAAAAATAAGCGAGGAAGAAATAGCTGAATTTTTAAACACACACACTTCTTCCGGAGATGTAACCGCTAACAATGCAGTTTACCCAGATATGGAAGTGGAGGAGTTTATACAGGAAATGAGCGATACCGAGATACAGCAATATTTAAAAGAAACTACTGAGCCAGACGAAGTTATTTACAGAGACCTATAAATTGTGAGCATGAAAAAATTATTACTATTCATTTTGATTTGCGGAAACATTAATTACTTTTGTTTTGCACAGCCCGGCGGAAATTTCAATAAAGCGGAAGCCCTTCAAGTAGCTTATCTTACTAAAGAGTTAGGATTATCATCAGAAGAAGCCCAACGGTTTTGGCCGGTTTTCAACAATTACAGAGAGGAATTAAAAAAAACGCGCCGGGATAATCGTACAGATGAATTGATGTTTGAAGAAAAGGTTCTTAACATCAGAAAAAAATACAGCACCGAATTCAAAAAGATTTTTAATAACGACCAACGGGTTAACAGGATTTTCCAGGCAGATAAAAACTTCCGCGAAATACTCAGAAAAGAACTTCAGAACCGGCGACGTAACCAACAGAAGAACAATCGCGACTTACCATTACGACAATAACTCTCACCTTATTTTAAACTAGGTGTTTTTCATAGGTTAGCAACGGCCGGCTCTTTTTAGGGCGGGCCTTTTTTTTATAGCTAAGTCCATGCAGTTTCAATTTCATCCAAATTTCCAAACAGGTGTTTTTATATCGTGATAAAAGAGAAATGTCCATTTTTCTTTTTCGCCCAAACTCCACCATTCTTTTCGAAGTTCCATACATTTTCTTCCATCAAAATCGTACTTGGCAATAAAACGGTTGCGCATTTGTTGTAATTGCGGAGCAACATCGCCCCCAAAAAAAATAATTTCCCCATTTTCTTCAATCCAAAAAACCTGGTGATGCGGCGAGTGTGCACCCGTTAGCTGGTGTTTTATATAACCGTCAATCATCCCATCTCCCTGCAGCATTTTTACCTGCGGGTTATTTAATAAAACCTGCAACTGATCTGTTACAAACGATGGGAAGCCTGTTTCAATGGCATAATCAAGCTCTGCTTGTTGAACATAATATGTGGCCGCCGGGAACGACAATTGAAAATTTTCTAACAGGTCGTTATAACCTATGCCGCTTGCATGGTCTTTATGCAAATGGCTCATCAATACCTTGGTTACTTCAGATGGACCAATTCCATTGGCTTTTAGATTTTGATGGATTTGAAGTTCACCATTTATTTTAAAGCCAAGTCCTGTGTCAATTAAAATAATGTCGGCTGATGTAATGATTACATAGGGATTTACTTCTACCAGTAAACTTCCGGCTGGTCTTTCTTTCATTTCGTTAACAGCAGCATCAAACGGAACAAACGCCTTGGTTTTATCTACCGTAAAAGCTCCTTCAGAAAGCGGGATTATTTTCATTAATTCTGTTTAAAAGTGAACCTTAGCGTAATACCATTTGCCGGTCGGCATCCAGGCGAATGAGGATGAATAATAACATGGTAAATGTAAGTAACGAGGAGCCACCATAACTTATAAGCGGAAGGGGTATGCCGATAACCGGTGCAAGCCCAATGGTCATACAAATATTAATGGCGATGTGAAAGAAAAATATACTTGCCACTCCATATGCATATACCCGGCTAAACGTACTGCGCTGTCGTTCTGCAACGGTAACAATTCTGAATAATAACATAGCATAAAGTCCCAGAAAAACCAGGCTTCCGGCAAATCCAAACCCTTCACCAATGGTGCAAAAAATAAAATCGGTTCGTTGTTCGGGTACAAAATCGTAGCGGGTTTGTGTTCCTTTCAAATAGCCTTTGCCAAGTATTCCGCCCGAACCTATTGCAATTTTTGACTGGATAACATTATACTCGCTTTGGTTTTGCGACTTGCCTTTGTTTCTTACTTTCAGTTTCTCCAGTTCAGCCAGCTCTTCCGGGTTTTGCGGCACGTATAATTTTCCCACAAGGCTGTAAATTCTATCGCGCTGGTAGGGCTTCATTAATTTATTAATGCCATAGGGAACAACAAAGGCTGATATAAAACAACTGAATGCCCATACGCCTAAAATAATCCAAAGTAATGGCCTGTTTCGCTTGTATTGTTGGCGGAACAACCATAAAACAATGACCGCTAAAATGGCAAAAGTTATCATTAGTGTTTGCACAGAAAGAATAAGGGATAGTATTAAAAGAACTGCTAACGATGCACCTGCTATTAAAATAAATGGGGGCAATCCTTCGCGGTACATCACTAAAAAAAACGAAAAGTAAACCAATGCAAGACCGGTTTCGTTTTGGGCGATAGTAATAAAAGCCGGAACAAGGGCAATGGCGGCACCAATTAGCTGCGCTTTGGTTTTGCTAAAATCAGTTTCCTGCCGGCTGATAAATTTTGCCAACGCAAGGCACGTAAAAACCTTGGTTAGTTCCGATGGCTGCAGCCTGAAACCGCCTAATACTATCCACGATTTTGAGCCTTTAACTTCAGTACCAATCACTAATGCCAGTATGCAAAGCAATAAGCCAAACCCATACAAAAGATTAGCTGTTGCAGTAAAAAACTTACTATCAGTTAATAAAATAAAAGTAGCCAGCACACCGCATATCCCCATCCATAATACCTGTTTACCATAGTCTTTTGACTGGTTGAGTATTGGCTGAAAAATATTCTCCCCTTCTTTATACTCATTAGCGAAGATCATCATCACTCCAATAATTACAAGCAGAATGTATATCCAAACTATACTCCAGTCAATCCCCTTTGATATTGTATTTTGATTACCGCTCATTCGTGCTGTCTTTTTTTTGCCTCTGGTCTTTCGGGTTTAACATAGGTGATTTTTCTTTGCGAAGCGTATCATCGTTTTGTTTTCTATTTGGTTCGGCTTCGGGGTCAAACGTAGTTTTAATTTCTACTTTAGGAATTTCTATCTGTGTATTGATGTCTATTTCCTTTGCCAGCTTTGCCAGCCTGATTTGCCGCAGCGAATCTTTTACAAAGTACCAGTGCTTGATAGCAGCAGGTATCAGGTCCGCTTTTACCAGTCGTATGGAATCCTGTTTGCCTTTATTAGAAAGAGAATCATTTAAATATTTTTGCATCAAGATAGAAGCTATTGGCGCAGCCCACGTAGCGCCATAACCGGAGTTTTCTACAATTACAGCAATGGCTATTTTAGGATTTTCCCGCGGAGCAAAACAAACAAACCACGAGTGGTTTTTGCCATGCGGATTTTGTGAAGTGCCGGTTTTACCACATATGTTTATGCCCGCTATCGATGCTCCCCGACCGGTTCCCTCTGTAACCACATCCTGCATACCTAACTGTACAATTGCATAGCTGCTATCGGCTATCTGTGTAACGTTATGTTTTGTTCTATACTTACCTAAAAACACGGAGTCGCCAACCGCTTCATTTTGAATACTGTCAACAAAATGCGGTATATAGTAATAGCCTTTATTGGCTATGATGCACATGGCGTTTGCCATTTGCAGCGGTGTTGCCGTCATGCGGTCCTGCCCTATACCGAGTGTAACCATATTGCAACTGTTCCAGCGCGGACCCCCAAAGTCTTTGTTGTAGCGGCTTGTATCGGGTATGCTTGCATAATCCTCCCCGGGCAAATCTATACCGAGGCGTACACCCAGGCCAAATGAGTTCATATATTGTTTCCATTTCAGGTACCCGGCTATAGCATTTGGATAAGCGTTGTTATCAATAGCCATCCTGAATACCTGGCAGAAGTAAGCATTACAGGAATGGGCAATGGCCAGTCGAAGATTAGCTGCATGTCCAGCCCAAGCCTCCGTGCATTTCACCGGCCGACCGCAAGAGTAATAAGCGCCCCTGCAACCAAATCCGTACGCTGGAGTGATCAAACCTTCATCCAATGCGATGAGTGCACCAATAGGTTTGAAAGTTGAGCCCGGAGGATATTGACCTTTGATTGCACGATTGTACAATGGTCGGGCGGTGTCCAAAACCATCCTTCCATAATTCTTTCTAAACATGGCACCAGCAAGGTCATTCGGATCGAACGTGGGGCCGGACGCCATGGAAAGTACACCGCCGGTTTTTGGGTTAATGGCAACAACGGCACCAATTTTATTCACCATTAGTTTTTCAGCAAGCTGCTGCAGGTCAATGTCAAGACTGCTATATAAGCTTCTGCCCGCAACGGCTGCGGTATCAAAAATCCCTTTTTCAAAACTTCCCTGTATTCGGTTTTTGTTATCTTTTATCAGAAACCTGATACCTCGCTGTCCCATCAAAACCGTTTCATACGATTTTTCCAGGCCGTTTCTGCCAACATAGTCACCCATTTGATAGAAGTAGCCCGACTTACGGATGATGGCAGTATCTGCTTCGGCTACATAGCCTAAAATGTGCGCGGCAGATTTATATGGGTATACGCGTACCGGTCGTTCAGCCAGGTCGAACCCCGGGAACTTATACATATTCTCATCTAACTGTGCGTGCAACTGTGGTGAAAGCAACCCTTCAAAAACACTGGGCCGATAGCGTCCATTTTTAAAAATGGCGTTTCTTACCCTGTTCTTAAATTCGGCAGTATCAATGTTTAAAATAGAACACATGGCAGCGGTATCCACCCCCTTTACCTGGTTGGGTGTAACTACCAGGTCAAACATCGCAACATTGTCGAGTATGGGACGGCGTTTGCGATCGTAAATGATACCACGGCTCGGGTAAATTATTTTTTTAGCAACTGCGTTGTCCTCCGCCAGTTTGGTGTATTTGCTGGAGATTACCTGCAGATTGAATAACTGTGCAAGGATCACCAGGAAAACGATGATAAAAATTAATTGGATAACTCTGCTGCGCGACTGGTTGAATACCGGCATTTTGCCCGTTCTGTTTTTACAAAAATAAGATGGAATTGACTTTGCAAATTTGCAGTTTGTTTATTGATATTCGTTGTTATAAATCATCAGAATTGTATAATATTTTTTACCCGATGCTAATACAATTACTAAAATCATTGTGGTAAATTGTTTTGTGATCGCTTGTTATCAGGTTGAATTATGCACTTGCAACGCTATTGTGTATTGCTTAAAAAAAACTTGTTACACTTTCATAAAACCACGAATAAAATGAAGGCATACATCCACTAAATTTCTCTTTAAAAACACCCACATTTAAAAACCTATTCCCTTACCTTTGCCGCAAAATTTGGAATACTAAAAACTTGCAATATGGCAAACAATGGTAAGGTTAAACAGGTTATCGGAGCGGTGGTCGACGTCCACTTTGAAGGTAAACTGCCTGAAATTTATAACGCTTTGGAACTAAAGCGTGAAAATGGCGATATCCTTGTAATGGAGGTTCAGCAGCACCTTGGTGAAGACAGCGTTCGTTGTATCGCCATGGATGGTACCGAGGGTTTGGTTAGAGGTACTGAGGTGAACGATACCGGAATTCCTATCGCAATGCCAATTGGCGAAAATATCAACGGTCGTTTGTTTAATGTAACCGGTGACCCGATTGATGGTTTGCCTGCCGTTAGTAAAGTAGGTGGTCGCCCCATCCACAACAAGCCACCATTGTTTGAAAACCTGAGTACAGCATCAGAAATTCTATATACCGGCATTAAGGTAATCGACCTGATTGAGCCTTATGCAAAAGGTGGTAAAATCGGTTTGTTTGGTGGTGCTGGTGTGGGTAAAACCGTTTTGATACAGGAGCTGATCAACAACATTGCAAAAGGTTACGGTGGTCTATCGGTGTTTGCCGGTGTGGGAGAAAGAACCCGTGAAGGAAACGATCTGATGAGAGAAATGATCGAGGCAGGCATCATGAATTATGGTGATGAGTTTAAGCATAGCATGGAAGAAGGCGGATGGGATTTGGAGAAAGTAGACCTGGAGAAATTAAAGGATAGTAAAGCAACTTTCGTATTTGGCCAAATGAACGAACCACCGGGGGCACGTGCCCGTGTGGCGCTAAGTGGATTAACCATTGCTGAATATTTCCGTGATGGAGATGGTACCGGAAAAGGTAGAGACATCCTGTTCTTTGTTGATAATATTTTCCGTTTTACACAAGCGGGTTCGGAGGTATCAGCGTTGTTGGGACGGATGCCTTCGGCGGTGGGTTATCAGCCAACTTTGGCAACAGAGATGGGACTAATGCAAGAACGTATTACATCAACTAAGAACGGTTCAATCACATCTGTACAGGCGGTTTATGTACCTGCGGATGACTTGACCGACCCGGCTCCGGCAACTACATTTGCTCACCTTGACGCAACTACAGTATTAAGCCGTAAGATCGCCGATTTAGGTATTTACCCTGCGGTGGATCCGCTGGATAGTACTTCAAGAATTCTTACACCGATGATTGTTGGTGATGAGCATTATGATTGTGCCAATAGAGTTAAACTGATATTACAACGTTATAAAGAGTTGCAGGATATCATTGCCATCCTTGGTTTGGATGAGTTGAGTGAAGAAGATAAATTGACCGTATCAAGAGCACGTCGTGTGCAACGTTTTTTGTCGCAACCTTTCCATGTGGCTGAGCAGTTTACCGGATTAAAAGGTGTATTTGTTAGTATAGAAGATACCATTCGCGGCTTCAACGCCATCATGGATGGAGAAGTGGATGAGTACCCTGAAGCAGCATTTAACCTGGTAGGAACTTTAGAAGATGCAGTTGAAAAAGGTAAGAAAATGATTGCAGCAGCGCAGGGATAGAGAGTAGTAGTTAGATGTTAGTAGCAAGTAGTTTGAGAGCGAAGGAATAAGCAAGTAATTTTTGGGGATACAGGCATATAATTACTATTGAGCATCGTTGCGTCGCACTCTTGTACTCTGAGTTCATTATTCGACCAATGTTTTTTTTCATGCTACTGCCTAATAAAATCAAAATACATGAAGATCCACAACTTTAAAGAACTTAACGTTTGGAAGAAGGCGATGGATGTTACGGTTCAGGCATATATTTTAACAGCTTCGTTTCTCAAAGAAGAGAAGTTTGGAATAATCAGTCAGATACAAAGAGCTGCCGTATCAATTCCTTCTAATATTGCTGAAGGTTGTGGAAGAGTTTCGGATAAAGAATTGAAACATTTTGTTTCTATCTCAATGGGTTCAAGTTATGAGTTGGAGACACAAATGATATTGGCTTTTAGATTCGGCTACATTTCAGAAGAAGCTTTGAAGGAATTTGAACTTGAACTTTTACCAGTACAAAAAATGCTGTACGGGTTTTATAACAGTTTCGAAAAGTAGAATTGTTTTTGTCTTGCTACTAACTACTAAAATCTTACTACATGACTCTTGAAATACTAACACCCGAAAAAAAGCTTTATAGCGGCGAAGTGTACGGTGTACAACTTCCCGGTATCGATGGTTTGTTTGAAGTGCTTGATAAGCATGCTCCCATTGTAAGCGCGTTAAAAAAAGGAAACCTCAAAGTATTAACCAGCAAAACCAGCACATCCAATTATTCTATACAGGGTGGTTTTGTAGAGGTGATAAACAATAAAGCAACTGTTTTGGTAGAAGGTGCCGTAGCTTTGTAGTTATTCTACTTATATTTTTTAGCCCCGGTCAATTTATTGTCCGGGGCTTTGTGTTTGGCTACCTTTTGACGCCTTGCTGGGCACAGTAGAAGTAATTTGCTGTGGCTTATTTAAATAAAAGCCCTCCAATTTTTTGAAGGGCTTTGTATAATCAGAAATTTTAGTCAAACGGTCTTCTACACTTTTATAAACTATTTTTGCAACACTCACCGGCTTTATACCATAGTAAAACTTTCCAGGAACTTAGTTGTAAAGTTCCCCTTCCTGAAGTCTTCGTTTTGCATTAGCTGCAAATGGAAAGGAATAGTGGTTTTAATTCCTTCTATTACATACTCGCTTAAGGAGCGATACATGGTATTGATAGCCTCTTCGCGGGTTTGTGCAACGGCTATCAATTTAACGATCATAATATCGTAATAGGGTGGAATAACATAACCTGCGTACACATGACTATCAACACGCACCCCATGCCCGCCGGGCTGATGTAATACGGTAATGCGGCCAGGGCTGGGACGAAAATCGTTATAAGGATCTTCCGCGTTGATCCTGCATTCAATGGCATGCATTTGCGGCTCATAATTTCTACCGCTGATCGGCTCACCTGCTGCAATTTTTATTTGTTCTTTTATCAGGTCGAAATTGATGACCTCCTCCGTTACGCAATGTTCCACCTGTATACGGGTGTTCATTTCCATGAAATAAAAGTTGCGATTCTTGTCAACCAGGAATTCTATTGTGCCAACGCTCTCATAATTAATAGCACTTGCCGCTTTAATAGCAGCTTCACCCATCCGTTGCCTGAGCTCATGGGTCATAAATGGCGACGGAGATTCCTCAACCAATTTTTGGTGGCGGCGTTGAATAGAACAATCCCTTTCGCTTAGGTGGGCAACCGTACCATACCTGTCGCCTGCAATTTGTATTTCAATATGCCGTGGTTCTTCTACAAATTTCTCCATGTAAATGCCATCATTCTTAAACGAAGCAGCAGCTTCCGCCTTTGCAGTTGTAAAAGCCTTTTCCATTTCACTGGCTTCCCATACTACACGCATGCCTTTACCACCACCACCGGCGGTCGCTTTCAATATAACGGGGTAACCAACTTCTTTTGCTAAGCCAATTGCTTCATCCACACTTTCCAACAAGCCTTCTCCACCCGGTACAACGGGAACGCCGGCCTTAATCATCGTGTCTTTGGCGGTTATTTTATCGCCCATTTTATTAATCATATCGGGTGTGGGTCCGATAAACTTAATGCCATGGTCCTGGCATATTTGGGAGAACCTGGAATTTTCTGCAAGAAAACCATAGCCCGGATGAATGGCATCGGCATTGGTGATTTCAGCAGCCGCCATTATGTGCGGTATGTTCAGGTACGATTCGGAGCTTTGTGGTTTGCCTATGCATACAGCTTCATCTGCAAATTTCACATGAAGACTGTCCTTATCGGCAGTAGAGTAAACTGCAACAGTTTTAATTCCCATTTCCCTGCAGGTACGAATTACCCGAAGGGCTATTTCACCACGGTTTGCAATCAGTATTTTCTTAAACATGTTTTTAATTTGTAGCAAGACACTTAGTAGCAAGTATCATGAAAAACAAATAGTAGACGTCTTGCACTAACCTACTATTAACCTGATACCATTATGAAGGATCG
>JANPIA010000291.1:0-4164 GCA_031424735.1 Segetibacter sp. | reverse complement strand
GAAAAAATAAATGAAGATTCGTGGTTACAAACTTTGCAGGTCATTTGTTCCAGATGCCTTTAGCGGTTCCCTTTACCAGTTTATGATATTGAATAGGCGCCCAAACCGAACCGATGAGTAAACAAATACAGGTGCCAAATATTACACCTGCCGAACCAAGCGATGTTTGCGTTGCCAGAAATATGGAAACAGGCACGTTTAGCAAGCCGGTAAAAATGCAACTATAAAACTGAAGCTTAAGCCTGTTAGTTGCGTTAATAAAAGTCGCATACACACTGCTCCAGCCACTAATGATGCAGAACAGGCACATACCGGCGCTTAATAAAAACGGCACCTTAATGTTTTCGCCTACCCAAAGCTTATATACAGGGTTTGCCATTACAAGCATACCGATAGCCAGCAGGGATATGCCTCCCCATATTAAAAGTAAACGCGTCATCGTTTGCCTTATGCCGGTTATGTTTTTTTGTACGAACCATTCTGAAAAAATGGGCCAGTAAGGGGTTAACGCAATGGTGAGTAATAGCAGTGGAATGTTGAAATACCTGAAAGCGATATTGTATTTGCTCACTTCGTCGTAACCAAAAATTCTACCGACAATTAAATTATCAGTTGTAAAAATGATGACCACCGCTATCTGTATCACAAAAAAACTTCCACCGATCTTCAACAGGTCTTTTTCATAACTCTTTTTAAAAAACCGGGCAGCAGGTCGTATGTTTTTAAAAGAGCCGGAATAATAATACAGGCTAAAGCCAATTACGGTTAAAAGCGGCACCCAAAAGAAAACCAACCCATAGTTAGCAAGCGAATGATGGCTGAAAGTTTTGTAAGCATAGCAAACAGCCAGTGTACTTATTTGCGAGATAAAAGTGATCAATGCCGATGCCGATGTTTTATGATAGGCAAGTAAGATGGGGTTGATCAGTTCTATTAAAATTTTTGATAGAAACAACAACAGTCCATACAGGAACAATACGTTTACTGCAGACCTTGACGACTGCGGAGCCTGGAGGATCACATTCCAATCGATAAAACTATTGGATACCAGCAGGAGGATTACAAAACAGATAACCACCTTAAATAAGGTGCCGTAAGCCGTGCTGATGTATTTGCGAACATTGTCCTCATCGCCCGTGGCAAGGCTTTCCGAAATTTTATTCTTCAAGCCATTCGCCAACCCAAAATCAATGAACGAAAACCAGGTGGTAATGGAAATGATGGTAACCAACACTCCATACTCCGCTTCTGAAAACTGGTTAATAAGAAGTGGTACGATTAAGAAATTACTGGCAATAGCGCCACTGCGGTACAGTAACGAGAAAAATATATTTTTCAGTTGCCTGTTTGCCAGCAAAGACTTTAACCCGTTACTTCTTATTTGCTTAAACGATAACGACAAGGCTGCGTTTGTAAACATGGATTGCGAAATGCAAAAAACTAATTACTCAAAGTTCTCTTCAACACAAAAAAAGCAAGGCAGGCAAAAAAGCCGCCCATCCCAAATAAAATCCCGGTGCGTAACCTGCCCAACTTCTTTTTATCTAACGGCAGTTGCGGCGTATCAATAAACTGTATAAGGGGGGTTTCTTTTCGCAGCGATACTTTGGATATCTCAAGCTGTTTAACCAGCTCAGCATAAACAGCGCTGTTCACTTGTACATCAACCTGCTTGCGCTGAACGCCTGCACGTACAACCTGCCTGATGGGGTTTACATTTAAGTCGTTACTAACTGCGACCGCTACAATGTTGCCGGTAAGCAAGCTCCTGATCGAATCAGTTTGACGTTGCAGTATCGCTACATTCTGCCGCGACTTCTTTACCTTATAATCGATATAATATTGCGTAGCGTTGTTAACAAGTTGCTCCACAAACATTTTTGCGAACAGCTCGTTCTCATCCGTCATTTTCACTGAAACGATGCTTAGTTTCCTGTCTATTTTATCTATCGCCAGCGCCCCTTCTACAATTTCTTTACAAAACTTTTTCATCAGGCTATCCCTAACGCGTAAGGGTTCGGTTTGCTCTTCGGTAAATACTACTTTACGTAAGGCAGTATCCTTCTTCCAGTCTTTGTCAATTTTATTTGCGCGTATATAATAATTCACCAGCAGCTCTTTTTTCCCATCAATCATTACTGGTGTGAGTAATGTTTTTTGGATGAGTAACCTGCTGCGTAAAAGCTCCATCAGGTTATCGCCCTCAAAAACGGTACCGCCGCCGGCAGACATATCTACGCCAAACTGGGCGGCAAGCCCCGCGTATGCTCCAAGGGTTGAAGAACTATTGTTCTCCGGTTCAAAAGTTATTTCGGCCGTGTACAAAGGTTTTTGCTGCCATGCATACCAAATACCCAGCAACCCAAAAACAATTGAGATCACGGCAAACCAAATCCATTTAGAAAGAAGATGAGTCCACCATCCCTTAACCATCATTTTAAAATCGCGGATGGTAATCTCTTTATCGGCAGCCATGCATTGTTGGTTTTGTAAATGTATTGCTCAATTAAAGTTTTATCAGTGTAACGATAACCGTTGCCAGCGTTGCAAGCCCTGTTGTAAGCGCCACCAGTTCGGTTGTTGACAGGCGTTGCTTTTTCGTCTCGTTCACTTTCGGAACAAGAATTTCAGCACCAGGCTCTATTTTAGGATAACGTTTAAAGAAGAGAAAGCCGGTTGTTTTTGCAGCGCTTCCGTTTGCATACAATACATACATTCTCTTTTTAACCGCATCACCCGAAAAGCCGCCAGCCTTATCGATATAGTATTTGAGATCCGCACCTTCTTTATAAACTACCTGCGTAGGAAACATTACTTCGCCATTTATTTTTACCTCGTAGGTTTCTTTGCTTACATTCAATACATCGCCTTCCTGCAAAATGATATCTTCATTGCTGTGCGGATCACGCATGATCTTTAACAGGTCCAATCCTATTTTAACAGTTGGTTTAATCGCATCTTCCAAAATTGTATTGGAAGTATCGTTTACGTTTTTTTGAATTCGTTTGATCTTCTCAATGTTCGCTTCTTTATCGATACCACTTGAATTTATGCGACTTAAATAGGCGCCACGCATGTATGCCTGTGGGGTAAGTCCGCCACCCCTTTTTATAACATCGCTCACACGATCGTTGCGTGTTTCCAAAATGTAGGTGCCGGGGTAAAGAACTTCACCCTCCAGCTTTACACTTACCTGTGGCTTGTAACCAAGTTTTGTTCTCACAATGATTATATCCCACGGCGAAAGTTTTACTTCGTTGCCCTTTACTAAAAGATCCCGCTGCGAATTGATGTCTATCACCTCGGCAATCTTTGTTTCAAACGCGGTTACCGTATCGGAATTGAGTCTGCGTGCAATTTCAATTTGCTGTGGAGCGGCACCATCTGTTAAACCACCTGCCTGAAACAACAAATCTTTCAAACTCATTTTTTCAACGTACTTGTAAACACCCTGCTTACGCACTTCACCCTGTATGGTTACGGTATAATTTTCTTTATAATCAAATACGGAGGCTATGGTTATGTTATCTTCTTTTTTTAGTTTAATATCACCCGGACCGCCATGCATTACATCACTTAGTTGGAGGGGTATATATTCTGTTGTAAGATCATCGCGGGTGCGGAGTAGAATAATCCTTTCTTTAAAGGCATCGTCGCGTAGTCCTTCTGCTTTTTGTATCAGTTGCGATAAGGTTAATCCCTCACTTAGCTCGTACTGACCTGGCCGCAAAACAGCGCCATTTATTACCACGCGGTTTAAATACCGCTCACTTATTTTATCTACTATAACTACATCGCCGCGCTGGGGAGTAAAGGTTGAAAAGCTTTCTTTTGTAAGATCCTTCAACTTCCTGTCTTTATCTGTAACCTGGCGAATATGAACAGCGGCAGAATACGCTTCATTTGTGAAACCGCCTGTGAACCGCAGCAGGTCATTCATACTTTCTTTGGGAAGTATTTCATAAATACCAGGGCGCTTAACCTCTCCACGAACTTCTACCAATACTTCTGCTACCGGTACCCTTATAACATCCTGGTCCATCAGCCCGGTGTTGTGCGAGAGATCGCCGCGAAGCAAAAAGTCGTACACATCCAGGCTATCAATTAGTTTATTATTCCTGATCAATTGTATTCTTCTAAATGAACCTTTATCTGTAATACCAC
>JANPIA010000290.1:0-3883 GCA_031424735.1 Segetibacter sp. | reverse complement strand
AGGAATTTGTTTAGCCGCAAGGCTTAACCGTTCCTGTATTTGCTGACGTGCCCAATAAATATCAACGCCTTCTTTAAATACAACGGTTACAAGTGATAACCCAAAACGGGAGAATGAACGGATTTCAGCAATGTTTGGAATGCTTGCCATTGTTTGCTCTACAGGAAATGTAATGAGCCGTTCTACTTCCTGTGCTGCTAAAGTTGGCGTTACTGTGATAACCATTACCTGGTTATCTGTGATGTCCGGCACGGCATCGATGGGCAATTTGGTTAAAGAATAAGAACCCCAGGCTATAAGTGCTAAGATGAATAAACCAATAACCAGCTTATTGTGTATGGAGAAATGAATTATTTTATTAAGCATAAATAATTAACGTTGCGAAAGACTGGCGTCTGTTATGAAAAATGAAAATAGAGAGAGGTAAGGGCACGAAAGGGCACAGTGGTGCTTATGCCATTGGCGGACCTCTGAACAGACTGGATGCTGAATAATTGAAAGGAGTAAAAGCAAAAGGAGTATGCTCTCTATGTAATATTGGCGGCTTAAAAAGCTGCCTGATAATATATTGTGTAATTAAAACCACTTCTTTATCAATGCTGAACTGGGAACATTGAACAGTAGGTGAAGCACTTTGGTGGGTTAAGCCACTATTGTTTTCATGCTGGAAATGTGAGAAAACCTGACCTAAATAATTGTAATCTAAATCGTCGTGGTCATCATCGTGGTGGTCACTTTGATGATTAGCAATGGCTACCTCATGGTGATGGTGAGGTGTAATACTATGTGCAAATAATACTGCAAAAGCACAAAGTAGAATGGACGATATGAAGCGCTTTTTAGCCAATAGAATGGCGAAGGTAGGTGTTGTTTAAAGAACGCTCAAATTGTTTCATTTGGTAAATCTTCAACCTGCACTTATTCTATTAAATTCTGTCTTCTTCTTCAGGAAAATTAAAGGCTCCCGAAAAGGAAGCCTTAATATAAAATACCGAACTGTACTATTGATCGCTTAGCAGTTTGATATACTCATCCGTGTCATAATCATCAAGACCATTGTTTTGCTTAACTAAATCGCCATTCTCATTGAAAATGAAAGTAGCTGGTATTCCATCCGTATTAAACAATGCCGGCAATTTACCAGCAGGATAGTATACTGGAACTTTCAGGTTGTTGGCTTTTGCAAACTGCTTAGCCACCTCAAAGTTTTCATCTAAAGACAACATGATAAACACGGCTTTGTTCTTATCAACTTTGCCTGCTAAGTTTTCTATTGATGGTATCTCTGCCCTGCAGGGCGGGCACCATGTAGCCCATAGGTTTACAAATACTTTCCTGCCTTTGAATGAACTTAAATCAACGGACTTACCTTTTGCATCGGTCATAACAAAAGCTGGTAACTTCTTTGCTTCACCAGGCTGTGCTGTTGTTGCTTCAGTAGTAGGCGGTTTGTTCTCATCAACCCGTGAAGCGCATGAAAAAAGTCCTGATACCAAAACTGCAATTAATGCGATTGTTGTTTTTTTAGTTCTCATTTAAATAATTTAGAGTTCAACTGATAAGTAACCTTGCTTCTGTAATTCAAAAGCTTTTATGAAGCCGTTTTCGGTATAATTAATTCCGTTCACTAAATCGTTCTGGCTTTTACTAAACTTTGCAAGTGATAACCCACAAGCCATAAGAGATACATTTGGATATTTGCTTATTTTCTCTACCCATGCTTCAGCTTCTTTTGTTGTTAAGGAAGTAACTGCTTCACCGCAAACAATTATCACCACTTTACCTGGTCGCAGAGTTGTGTTCGGGTTTGACTGTAACTGCTCAATCGTTTTTAATGCCTGGTTAATATGTTCGGTTTGTCGTAACAAAAAAAGAAGGTTGTCTTTTTTGCCGCTTTTGCTTTTTTGAGAAAAACCTATGGTGCTAATTAATAGTGTTGCTACTGCGAGCAACAGATGTATCATTTTCATTTTGTTTATAATTAATGATGAGTAATAAGCTGCCTGCAATGGCAACATTTTTAAAGAAAGGACCGAGGTCTTTCAGGTTGTCTAATTGTACCGACAATGTAATGGGAATAAGCACTACCAACAGAGCGGTAGCAGCTTTTCGCTCCTTAAAGCCTGTTGCCAGCATTATGCCTGCTGCAACCATTATAAAACCGGATAAATAAATAAGAAAAGTTATCAATGTTTTCTCCGGCAGCATATGGTAAAACTGCGTTGCCGATAATTTTGCGAAAATCTTATTTGCGTTGAGTAAGTGCCCGATACCGGCGTACAAAAAAATAGTACTCGTAAGTATTCTGAACAACACATAATGTTGCTTTTTCATAAATAATTTTTGAATGATAGATGGGGTTCAATCCTATATATTCAAAAACTGCCGGGGAGGTGAATACAATAAGTTGGTAAACCCTGAAAGTGGGGCAGGCACAATAAAACCTGCAGGCATTCGCACCACCTGGTAGGGCTGCAAAATAACGAGCTCCGTGTTGTGCTTATTAAAGAGCACGGTAGTGCCGGCGCAGCTAACCGCCTTTTCAGGTGAGCCGGCGGGTTGATGTTTTTTGTGTGTGGTATGAATGGAAGTGCGAAGGATTGTTTTTTCAGTTTTCGCACATCTTTTTGTAACCGCAAAAGCTGATGCGCCAGTGCCCAACAGCCAAACGGTAACTATAAAAAAACGTGTAAGAAAACTCATAGGTAACAAAATGTATACGTAAAGGGCAAAACAGTGATTGCGCTTTATTGTCCTGCTTTAATATAACTCCATCCTTTCTCTTGTTTATCTGCTAATTCAAGTATAGCCACCGGTACTACAATCGCGTTAGACAGCAGTTCGCTTTTGGATAAATTTAAACGTATAAGCGAGTTGTTGCAGGCTGCGAATACAACCTGTTTTTTATTTGCAAGCTCCTCAATTTTATCCTGGAAAGTTGTTTTATCTTTTACCAAAGCATACACAGCTTTGCCATGAAATACTACTTCAATCTTTGCCATTGGAGCGGCTTTTAAAACATTAGTTACCTGCCTGAATACGGTGCTTTGTTCTGCAGTATCGCTTGCTGAAATATCGAATATTATTTTGTGTTGCTTTTTTTGCGCACTGCTACCAATGCTAAAAATGAAGGTAAGGGCTGATAAAAAAAGAATGTATTTCATGTGTTTGTTTTATGCTGCTGAATAATGAACAAAGGGTTGAAGAGTGCGACGCAAGTAAAGCTACATAGAAGTACGAACGCCTGGCTCCAAAGAAAAAACGCATTGTTATTCGCTTAAATAACACCCAGGCTTATTATTAATGCGGCAACCTTTCACGGAAATATCCATACGTCCAGGTTCCGGCAATGGCGCTTAAAATAACTACTGCAACTACAAAGGCACCTGTACCTATTTGTGCAAACAATGGTCCGGGACATGCGCCTGTTAGTGCCCAGCCTAAGCCAAAAGTGATACCGCCAATGATTTGTCCTTTATTAAACTTCTTTGGCTGAAAAGTTATCGGCTCTCCATAAATTGTTTTGACCTTGAACTTTTTGATTATAGCAACTGAAATCATTCCTACCACTACAGCCGTGCCTATTACACCATACATGTGAAAGCTTTGCAGGCGAAACATTTCCTGTATGCGAAACCAGGATATTACTTCGGCTTTTACGAACACAATGCCGAAGATCATGCCTACTATAGAATATTTAAAATTATACCACCACGGGTGTTGCTTCTCCAATTCGTTAACACACATTGTATCCAAAGAACGAACTTCAAAATCTGTCTCAGCAACACCCTCTCCTTTAAAAGGAGTGGCGGTAAATTGAGGGGCGTTTTTATTTATGATATTATCCATTTTGTATGAAATTTTGTACTGATTATAAGTTTAG
>JANPIA010000289.1:0-5791 GCA_031424735.1 Segetibacter sp. | reverse complement strand
AATGTAATGGGAGTTTACCGCATTTCGCAAGATAAAACTGTAACGCTGCTTATTGGTACGCTAACACCTAACGGACTTTCTTTTTCACCCGATGAAAAAATTCTTTACGTAGCTCAATCAGTTTCAAAGAATGCAATAATTATGTCGTACCCTGTAAAACAGGATGGAACACTTGGAAAAGGTAAAATCTTTTTTGATGCAACACCAATGATCAGGCAAGGCTTGCGGGGTTCACCGGATGGATTAAAAATTGATATACTTGGAAATGTTTTTTCAACAGGTCCGGGGGGAATATTAGTGATCTCTCCGGCAGGAAAATTATTAGGTCGCATAGAAACCACACAACTTACTGCAAATTGCGGCTGGGGCGATGATGGCTCAACGTTGTATATGACTGCGAATATGTTACTGTGCCGGATAAAAACTAAAACAAAGGGTGCAGGATTTTAATTATTATCCGGCACCTTCATACTACGGCAATAGGTGGCGTTCATGCCCAATTAGCAGGTTAATTCATATTCTGCAAGAGTGTAACCTCCCTTTTTAAATATGCATATATGAAAAAACTAATTTTCTTTTTATTACTTGTAAGTACATTGTCTGTAGCGGCTCAACAGCAATATGCCACCGAAAAAAACATAAGCTATTATACAGATTCAATTAATGCAAAAGATAAGTATATAGCATCACAATGCATTTTGGATATTTATTATCCTAAAGGCGCAAAAAACTATGCAACGATTGTTTGGTTTCATGGAGGTAACATTACCGGTGGAAGCAAGGAAATTCCAAAAGCATTAATGGATAAAGGATATGCTGTAATTGGGGTTGAATACCGGCTGTCGCCTAAAGTAAAAGCACCTGAATATATAGAAGATGCGGCAGCGGCAGTAGCCTGGGTGTTTCAGCATATCAGCAATTATGGTGGCAACGCTAATCTTATTTTCGTTTCCGGTCATTCTGCAGGCGGCTATTTAGGCATGATGATTACGCTTGATAAAAAGTATTTAAGTAAATACAATATTGATGCAAACCGCATTGCTGCAATAATCCCTTTTAGCGGACAGGCTATTACCCATTTTACCGTCCGGCACGAAAGAGGGATTAAAAACACGCAACCGGTGATAGATGAATATGCACCGCTTTATCATGTTCGGGCAGATGCACCGCCTATGCTGCTTATTACCGGCGACCGTGAAATGGAACTGCTTGGCAGATATGAAGAAAATGCTTACCTGTTACGTATGATGAAGCTGGCCGGACATACACGCACCACGCTTTACGAACTGGAAGGTTTTGACCACGGTAACATGCCCGAACCGGCATTTCCATTGTTACTAAAAAAAGTTGCTGAAATTATAAAGGAAATTTTAAATAAGAAATGAAATCGCAGTCCACAGACTGGCAGTTAGTTTTGTTTTGTAGAATAAAAGTAGAATAGGAACTATTTTACATAGTAGGATGTTGTTCATAAATAGTCCAGTACTGCGTTTTATCGTCCTTCTTTTTCGCGAGAATTATTTTACTGTTTACCGTGCCGTTTTTATCCGAAGGCGTTATATATAGATCGCTGCCTTTTAATTTAATCATATAGGTATTATTAGCCGCACTAATAAATTCCCATTGCTGAGTGTTTTCGCTATTGCTTATAGGTTGTTGTTCTAATGCTGTACCTTCTGTAACTTCTCCTTTTTGTGGTTGAAAGGTTTTATTGGTAAAAAGATTACGCAGTAAATAGGTGTTGCCTTCCACCTGGTTAAAATCCCATGTCATGCATTTCCAGTTAGTGGGAGAATAGGCAACAATAGGGGTTTCATTTTTTTTATTTGCATCCATAACCCTAAGAAGCATGCCTGTGCTTACATTTTTAATAGCATAGGTGCCTTTAATATTTTGAGCTGTAACTGTAAACGATAAAATGAAAACAGCGCTAATGATAATTGAAAACCTGAGTGTTTGCATGATGTTTAAATTGATGTTATAAAAATTATTACCCTTAAGTTTTGTTGTTTTACTTCTTCAACTTATAAATCAATATGCCATAACCAACCCCGGCTGATTCATGTGCACGTGCCATCTGGAATGCCATGAATTGGCCGTTGGTAGCAACTACCGGGTTTGACACCTTTCCACCTTTGTAATCATTAAAGGTTGTTAACCGCACAAAATCTTTACCAGTTCCGTCCAGCCTTAACTTCCAAATGTCGGCATTGCCCGAACCATGACCTCCCAGCCATGCACATTGCCGGTCAGCTTCCACACAAACATATTTACCATCGGGGAAGATTCCTTCTAATTCGTTATAGGTGCCAGGCGCCTTGCTGAAGTTGGTCACCTGTTTTGTTATAAGATCAATACCCATCACAGATGCATTGTTGCCTGGTTCATAACAGGTGAAGGTTAATTTGGAATCGTCGTCGTAGAAGTCACCGGACTCTGCCGTGCAGCTTCTGTCGGGGCTTTCGAAAACAATTTTCCTGTTGATAAGTTTGGGAGTGCTGCCGGAGAGATCGAGGTCAGCAACAATAATTCTTGAAGCCCCAGGCGCTACATCCGGTACCAGGTCGTGCAGTTCCGAAAAAGATATTTTCATAGACTTTTTGGAAATGGCAGCACCTTCGCTCATTTTTTGTCCAAGCTTAACCGGTTTCGAACCAGGTACTTTACTTAAATACCAAAGTTCGTTGTCACGGTTACGGCTGGTCCTGATGTTCTCAAAATGATCTGCCCCTATGAGTATGTAATCACCGTTAGAAAGGTGCATCACCCGCAGAAACGCAGCCGCCGGAATAGCACAGGTTAAACAGGTGATGCGGCGGGTTTTAAGATCAATTACCATGGCATCACCAAAGCTTTTCGACATAAAAGCCACCTGTTTATTGTCGGGAGAAATATCTGCACGCTCACCAAAATACGTGAGCCTCTCAATGTTTGAAGGCAACTTTGCAAAAGGGTCGCCTGTTTTTCTTATGCCTGTTGCCGTATCATTATCTGTGTTTACACGGGTTGCTGTTTTGCCTAACTCATTTACCTGCGAAACAGCTTGCTGCTGCAAAACAATCAGGGCAATACTAACAATAAGAATGATGATTTTTTTCATTGTAAGATTTTTTTGTTGTATGAATGAACAGGAATGATAAATGATTACAAAAAACTTTTTATCATGATCAAATATCGGGTCTTCGCCATTTTGTGTGGAAGTCTTTTTGAGCCAGGCAGTATCATATAATTTAGCTGCCGTTGCCCGTCCGAATGCCAGCCCGACAAGGTCATTCTGGCGGGGCTGGCAGGGCGGACGTTGCACTCTTTTACTTACACTCCTTACTGCACAGCGTGTTCGGGACTTGCACCCTTTAGCGTAATTACCATGTCCGGCGCACATTGCGAAACATTCGCTTACACACTTTTTTCCCGTGACACACTGCGACGCAAAAAAATTTCCACAAAGTTCCAAAGCCCGGCTCATAAACCCTTTTTGTTTTACACTTATATCTTTCAACCCTCACCAATCAAAATTTCATCATCGCAAAATAGTGACTGAACCTGAAACCGGCTTTCGGCCTTTTTTTGTATCAATGATATAATAATACGTTCCTACAGGTAAATCGCCGCCATTGAATTTACCATCCCAGGGCGTTGAATAACCAATTGAGCTGAAAACTGTTTGCCCATAGCGGTTAAAAATTGCAACGGTTGCATCAGGATAAGTATTCAGATTTTGTATGGCCCACACATCGTTTATGCCATCGCTGTTAGGAGAAAAAACGTTTGGTATCCGGGGATTTTGAAACACTTTAACCACCACAATATCCGAAGCGCTGCAACCTTGTGCTGAGGTTACCCTGATAGTATAATTAATATCTTTTGTAGGGGTTGCTGTGGGATGGGCAATGTCATCCTGGTTTAATGATGCAGGGGGAGTCCATTTGTATGTTAAGTTATTACCGGTTATTATAGCCGGAAGCCGAACCTGCCCGCCTTCGAGCACTTCAACTTTGCCACCGGTTACCGTTGGTGCCTCGTAAACAGTAATGCTTTGCGTTTTAAAATCCGAGCATCCGTTGGCGGCAGTATATGTATAGGTTAATAAATGAACACCCGGACCGGCAACAACAGGTGTAAAAACTCCCTGCTCATTGATTCCTGTTCCCAAATAAATGCCGGTTCCTGACAACACGCCCCCAACTTCGCTGCCCTGATTTATCTGGTATGGATTTATGTTATTGCATACAGGCTCCATACTATTAAAGGATGCCTTTGGAACTGCTTTAAGTTTTATGGGAATTGTTATTTCATCTGCACAGGTGAGGCCGGAATAGACCACCATACGCACCGTTACGTCCCTAATTGCAGACGAATAAAATACCGGGTAACTGTAGGGATACAATGTTGGCGGGGCATTCCGTTTACCGGGGTTACTATCTGTTTTAACAAGCAATGGATTGTTAGCAAAATCGTAGTACCATTCTATCCTGGTTATTTCGCCAAAGTCAACAGATGCTTTGTCTTCAAATTCGATTGGCTGATTACTGCACAAAGTGGAATTATTACTTACTTTAAAATTTGCTTTTGGAATACTTCCATTTAAAGTAAAGGGTTTTGTTAGGGTAGCCGAACAGGCACCGGAAGTTACCGTAAGTGTAACGGTATAATTGCCTGCTGCTGCATAAGCATGGCCCGGGTTTTTAAGCAAAGAGGTATTTTGGGGAGACGTGAGATCGCCAAAATTCCATAAATATTTTAGAGCTGCTTCAGACCCATCATCAATAGTTGATTGGTTTGTAAATAAAGCGGCACCATCTTTAAGGCATATACCCGGCGTTATAAAGGCGGCTACCGGTAGGTGACTGACAGTGATCGTAACTACATTACTTACAATGGATGGGGTACAACTTAGTGAGGTTACCATGCGACGGTAATAAGTTGTTGTATTAACAGCAGCCGGGTCAAAATCTTTTAATGCCGACCCGGTAGCAATATTAGTAAAGGTTATGTTGTCTAAAGAGGTTTGCCATTGATAAGTGTACGATTCCCCTCCGCCCGTTGGAGTTGATCCAATGATATTTGAAGGATCGCCATTTACACAAAATGCTGTTGAGGATGGAGCACTAATGGTGTTATTGCTTATTGCTGTTAATGGTAAAATCGTAATGTCTTCAGCAACCGAACCCGGAAGATTGCCATTATAATTTAAACCAGGCACGGCTCCCGCCGAACCTGTTTCATACGTTTTTTTGGTTCCGGTAAAAGCATTAACGCCTCCGGAAATTCTTCTTTTGGGATCTCTGAAAGTTCTTGAAGGATCCAGGTAAATAGCCTGTACACTGCCATTATATTTACCGGGCACTATATTACAATCTGCCTGCATAGTCAGTGTAATGATAACTGCATCTCCCGGCGAGATATTAAAATCTCCGAATAAAGGCCGCATTGCATATCCTGTATTGGTAATGGTTACAGGTCCGCCTGCATTTCCGGTATAAGCAACTACAGCAGATTTTATTGAAAGACCGGCGGGAATTTGCAGGTCAATTTTAACACCCCCGGCATTACCACCCCCAGCGGCATTTGTTGCTTTTATGGTATAGGTAACTTCGCTGCCGGGAAACTTGCCAGCCAGGGGATTTGCTTCGTTCATAACGGTTGTTACCTGCGGGTAGCAAACAGAGCCGCCCCCCTGTAAGTAAGCAGGTAAATCCGATAATAAAAAGGGTATTGAATTACCGTCTTTTCCATCGCCGGCATTATGGGTTATGCCATTGCCTGAATTTGCTTTACCTGCTTTTCCCGC
>JANPIA010000288.1:0-19917 GCA_031424735.1 Segetibacter sp. | reverse complement strand
CAAATGTTTTTTTAGATGCTTGAAAAAATTGTACCATCCAAACAATACTCGCTATGGTAATTGCAAAAGAGGTTTTTAATGGCACAGGTTTTTAAGTTGCTACAAAAAAACAATTATGTCGTCCAATAAAAAAACATTGAGTAATTCAGCAGTATGGATAGATGTAATGGCGCCCGAAGAAGCTGAACTGAAAAATTTAAGCAGGGAATACCAGTTAGACGAACACCAGGTTTTAAATTGGTTGCAACCCGATCAATTACCAAGTTTTGAAAAAGTGGGTGACTTTCATTTTTTAATGACACGCCTTTTTACCGCCGATCCGGGGCTCCATGTACACACTTTGCAGGAGCTTACAGATCGTATCGCTATATTTTACAACGAATATTTGATCATAACCATTCATAAAAATGAGCTTGCATTTTTAAACGATGTTACCTGTAAAAAAGTGGACGATGGAAGTTGTAATTCTGCCACGGATGTACTGGCGATCATCATGCTTCATATTTTAAAATCGTTTGAACATGCCGCATTAAAACTTAGCGAACAGATAGACCATTACGAGGATACTATTTTATTGAAAACGCTGAAGCCCCCCATGCTTAAAGGGCTGTATTATTTAAAACGAAAAGCCGGCATTTGCAAGCGTTTAATTATACTAACAGGTGACGTGATCAACTTTGTAAACAGTCAGCCGGTAGAGGAAAATTTACTTCGCGATATTACCGATCTGCAAATGGAAATTGAAAACTGGTTCGACCAGGTGCTGGACGATGTGAACAACCTGCTGAATACATACCTGAGCCTTTCCGCCCACAAAACCAATGATGTGATGAAGATACTTACTGTGTTCTCTGTATTTTTTATGCCGCTAACTTTTATAGTGGGGGTGTATGGTATGAACTTTAAGTTTATGCCCGAATTGGAAGTAAGGTGGGGTTACCCGGCTGTTTGGGTGGTTATGGGACTAACAGTGATCGCTGTTTTTATCTGGATAAAAAAGAAGAAGTGGATATGAGGGTATCATCGAAGGCTCAATGTTTCTGCCTTGGTATTGCATTTGCTGTATTTTGCAGCCACAATTCACTTCATGCAAATCCAACAAAATATCTCACTTAAACCCTACAACACTTTTCATATTGATGTGTACGCAAAGTACCTTGTCAGCTTTACTACGCTTGAAGATTTGTCACAACTTACTTCGTTACCTATATCGGTAAATAATACCAACAAACCACTTGTATTAGGTGGCGGCAGTAATATTCTTTTTACCCAGCACTACGATGGTCTCATCATTAAAAATGAAATGAAAGGCATTGAGTTGACGGCAGAAGATGAAAGCTGCTATTATGTAAAAGCAGCAGCCGGCGAAAACTGGCATTTGTTTGTGCAACACTGTATTCAAAATAATTATGCGGGAGTTGAAAACCTGAGCCTGATACCGGGCAACGTTGGTGCAAGCCCCATGCAAAACATAGGCGCTTACGGTGTTGAAATCGAAGATGTTTTTCATGAACTGCAAGCCTATCATTTGGCTGATAATGAGGTGGTAACTTTTAAAAAGGATGACTGTAAGTTTGGTTACCGTGATAGCGTGTTCAAAGGCAAATTCAAAAATGAATTTATTATTACCAGCGTTACTTTTCGATTGAATAAAATACCCCAATTTGTTACCACCTACGGTTCCATAATGGAGGAGATTGAAAAAATGGGGTTGGGAGAATTGAGTATACAAGCAGTGTCGCAGGCTGTAATTAATATCAGGCGAAGTAAGCTACCCGACCCTGCAGTTATAGGCAATGCCGGAAGCTTTTTTAAAAACCCAACCGTTCTATTACAGCAGTTTCAAAAATTGAAAGATGATTTTCCGTCCATTGTAGGTTACCCGTTAAACAGCAATTCAGTAAAGCTTGCCGCAGGCTGGCTGATTGAACAATGCGGGTGGAAAGGCTTTCGCAAAGGTGATGCCGGTTGCCACGAAAAGCAAGCATTGGTACTGGTAAACTATGGCAATGCAAATGGTTTGGATATTTATACATTGTCGGCAGAAATCATGCACAGCGTGGAGGCGAAATTTAAAGTACTGCTGGAAAGAGAAGTCAATATTATTTGATGGATACAAAGCAACGATTGCTATTTGATCGATGTCTTACCAACCAAACCAAACACATGAAAAAATACCTTTTCGTTTTGTTGTGCTTGTTTCTCGTTAATCTTACCAAAGCACAGGATAAAATTTTTAGAAAAAATGGGCAAACCGTGGTTGCCAAAGTAATTGAAGTAGGCACTACGGAAGTTAAATACAAACTTCCCGGCAATGCCGAAAGTCCCATTTATGTGCTGGAGAAAGACAGGATCACCCGCATACAATTTGAAGACGGGCGTATTGAAAAGTTTATTACCGATCTGAAAGATCCCGAGCAATACATAGGGCAGTTAAACAAGGCAATTAAAGTTGATTTTTTTGGACCCCTTCTCGGGTACACCCAAATAACTTACGAAAAAAGTAAGGGCGTTGGTAAAAGCTATGAGCTGACCCTCGGCATAATTGGCGCGGGTAAAAGCCAGCGCATCGATTATTATTACAGCAATCTTACAGAAACCAAGCGCAATCAGTTTGGTTTGTATGTAGCAGCGGGCTATAAATTCAACAAACTTCCCGATTTCCTTTTCGGACGCACCCGCTTCACACACATTATGCAGGGTGCTTATGCAAAGCCAGTAGTTTACTTTGGCAATTACAGCGAAAATGCAATTGCTTATAAAGGCACTAATCAATACGTTACCGAGCGAAGGAATGTAACCTTTGGCGCACTGCAGGTAGAACTGGGTAAACAATGGGTTTTTGGTGAACGCTTTTTGATTGATATGTATTGGGGTTTAGGCTACGGCTTTGATAATAAGAAAGGTGACGGGCAATACATTTATGAAGACGACATTGCCGCATTCAACTATGCCAATTCACGCCTTGGAAGGAGCCCAAGCATTTCCACCACCTTCGGAATTAAGTTGGGTATGCTGGTTAAATAAATCCTTATATTCGGGTTCACTTAATATAAAAAGCCTGGCATTGCCGGGCTTTTTTACTTACACATCGTCACCGTTCATCATTAACAATACTGCTATAATATTTCACTTAGCTTCGCACCCATTTCACAAAATATAACACGAATGTTTTTTAAAATATTAACCGTAGCCGGTTTAGCCAGTTTCGAAATTTATGCGGCAATACCTGCAGGTTTTGCTTTTGGTCTTTCGCCGTGGTTAATATTTTTTGCCAGCGTTACCGGTGGACTGATCGGTGTATTTGTAGCAGCGTTCCTGGGGGATAATATTCGGAAGTTTTTCACTAAAAACAAAACCCCAAAAGAACCGAAACCAAACACCGGTTTGGTGTACCGTATTTGGAACAAGTATGGTATAATAGGGTTGGGATTTTTAGGCACACTAACAGTAGGCGCACCCGTAAGCCTTGCAGTGGGTATTGGTTTTAAAGCGCCATTGCAAAAATTAATTACATGGTGTTGTATTGGTGTAATTGTTCGCTGTATTTCATTTACTGTAATTGGTCATTACGGAATGAAGTTGTTGTAAACAGAAGCAATTAGTTAACCACTTCATAGAATTTTTTTGGCACCGGCATTCGTTCTTTTGTGAGCCGACATTGGCGACGCTCCATTTATAATTAGTTTTTCATAGCAGCTTTTTTCACCGCGGAGAATAAGAGGGAACGAAGTTGGCACAGAAAAAAACTTTAAATTTTCTATGATAAATTCTCCTCAGCGATAACTCCATCAACTCCTTTCTCAGCGGTGAATATTCAAGCTTTACATCTATTTCAAATCCGACAG
The DNA here is from genome assembly GCA_031424735.1 of Segetibacter sp. Taxonomy (GTDB): domain Bacteria; phylum Bacteroidota; class Bacteroidia; order Chitinophagales; family Chitinophagaceae; genus Segetibacter. Next base: position 16,069 of record JANPIA010000288.1, on the reverse strand, counting down.
CAACTTTTCATTTAACTGTACAAACGCATCATTCTTTGCTTCCTTCGCAAGCTCCAACGATTTGTTAGCCGCTTTTTTAGCTTCTTCCTTTTTACCCTGCTTTACCAGCGCGTTTGCCTTTTGGTAATATGCATTAATGCTTTTTGGATTTTGCTGAATCGCCATGTCGAACCATTTTACGGCGGTATCCAGGTTCTTATCATTAGTCAGGTAATATACACCGGCGTTTACATAAGGGCGGTTGTCCTTATTCATCAGGTTATCAATTTGCGTCATGATCTTCTTATCGGTCTCCGCTTTAATAGGTAATGTAACCATAAGGTCATCCCACATCATTTGCACGTCTATAGCATCGTTTTTAACATTGGCAAGTTCAATGGTAAAAGTTTCAACTTTGTCTTTCAATTTTACTGGTTTTGCGGTAACACGTACTATATCGCTTTCCTGTTTATAAGCCTCCGGTGCGGTTACATCAATTTGTTTTGTAACAATAACCGTCCACTCATCTTTGTTGGGTATAGTTAATAAACCATACTTTCCGGCGGGTATTTTTTTATCGCCAATAACAACCTCGTCTGCAAAAGTAAGTGTGGTTGCATTGTTGGCACCCGTACGCCAAACCTTTCCAAATGGTACAATGTCACCATAAATTTTTCTGCCCTTAACTCCGGGACGGGAATAAGATAATTCAATACTTGAAAGACCGAAGTTTTGCTTGGTTACCTGTGTAGGACTGGGTTGCGGTATGGTTAATGGCTGCGCAACGCAAACGGCGCCAAAACACATTGCAACAAAAAGGAATGATAACTTATTCATAGTTGGTAATAATTTTTTAGGCGATAAAGTTAGGGTATAAACCTTTGTATAGCGCCTAAACAAATTGCCGGTATAATTTAGTGCAATGCAAATTCAACTCCGTTACGGGCACAAAAAAACCCTGTTATAAAAACAAGGCTTTATGGTTAAATACAACAAATTAATTAACAGCGGCAGGTTTACTGGTGGAAGTATAACACCAGGTACTTCGGGAACCATCTATAGCAGCATCCATTCTTAATTTTTGACCGCTGGAAAACATATACATACATTGATCATCGGTATAATCCATGTAGTTCATCCACTGCTCTAAAGGCTTACCTGCGCAACGGCTTCTGTGTGTATTTGAAGGGCATCCACCATTGGATGCGTCGTGCGAAGGTGTGTCGGTAACCAAGTCGTTGCCACACCTTGCATCCCCCCAAATGTGGCGTAGGTTAAGCCAATGTCCCACTTCGTGTGTAGCTGTTCTTCCCAAATTAAAAGCGGTGTACATTGGGTAGCCAGCGGTTGAACTATTACCGAAAGCCTGGTAATCTATCACTACGCCATCTGTTGAAGACGAACCACCCGGAAATTGCGCATAGCCTAATAAACCGCTGCTTAAATCACATACCCACATATTCATTTTAGTGGTTGCCTGTACCGGATCGCTTCCACCCTGGGCTGTTTTTTTAACAGCATCGTTGGTGCCAAAAGTGGTACTGGTAGTTTTACGGATGGTTTGATAGCGGTAAAACTCAACATTACAATTCGCTACACTTCCTAAACTGTAACCCGCTAAATAAACACCCGTCACCAACTCCGAATTTGTTTTTGTATAATCTTTGGTCAGCACATCCATTTGCGATTGAATGTGCGCGTCTGTTACGTTTACGGTTGAAGGAACCAGCACATGCACCACTACCGGTATGTAAAGTTTTTCGCCCGTGCGAAACGCTAAACCCTGCGCCATACGTTGTTGTGTAAAATTTTCCAAATCGTTTAACGCTTTGCTTCTTTGTGGATCGCTGGCCATTTGTGCATCCAATATTTCCTGCGAGGCACACTGGCGTACAATATCGGCAGGGGGTGTAAAGGACTGTTCCGTTTTAGCTTCCTGTTCTTCAATACTTAATTTTGCATCTTGCTTATTACAGGCAGCCATTAAAAACAACACACCAAAAAGGGAAGTTGTGATTTTTCTCATGTGAATATTTTTTGTTTCCGTTAAATTAGGCGTTTTAACAATGTTGAGTTTCATGCGGGACGGATTATTTCATAAACAAACCAGAATGGGATAGAATAGGAGGTGGCTACCCATGCTCTTTTTAAAATTGCATTATTTGAGGGAGAAAAATTTTGACCTTTTGACGTAAGGCAGCTACTATAGTTCAATAAAAAACTACACTTTGTTTGTATTTGTTTAAAGATGGTCTCAGCCAATCCACTTGCAATTTGCAGCTCACAAATGTATCTTTCTATAAAAATAAATTTATGAAACGTTTTACCCTTGCGCTATGCGCCACAGCACTTCTTTTTTACGGTTGCAACAACGACGATAAAACCGGAGACGAAAAATCAGATTCTGCTTCCGCCAAGAATGGTGGCGACACATCGATAACAGCAGATGTTCCACCCATGGATTCCGCAACTATGATGAAAGCCTGGATGGCATATATGACTCCCGGAGAGCCGCAGGGAATGCTTGCAAAATCAACAGGTATGTGGAACCAGGAGGTGACCATGTGGATGGATCCATCGAAACCGCCTTCAAAAAGTGCAGGCACATCCGAAAACAAAATGATACTTGGCGGACGTTATATGCAGTCGGTAAATAAGGGAAGTTTTGAAGGGATGCCTTTTGAAGGTATCAGCACTTTAGGATTTGACAATGCACGAAAAGTTTACCAAAGCAGTTGGGTTGATAACATGGGCACAGGTATAATGAATTTAGAAGGCACATGGGACGACGCTGCAAAAACCATAAACTTTAAAGGGAAAGCAACCGACCCCGCTACTGGTAAAGAAATGGATGTACGTGAAGTATATAAAATTATAGACGATAACACTCAACACATGGAAATGTATTGCATGCAGGGTGGCAAAGAAATGAAGACAATGGAGATACATTTTACACGGAAGAAGTAAAAACAATTAAGTGTAGGGAAACCCTGGAGATACCAATGCTTCTGGGTTTTTTGTTGAAGCACTCAAACTATTTTGTATAGAATGAAGTTAAAGGTGGATCGGTCAGCCAACTATAAATAGTGAAGTTGGCTTTCTGAAATAAATCGTCTTTTTGGAGAAAAACAAATATGGTGACTAATGAAATGGTGTTACCTGTTATTCGTATTATGTTTGGATGTTACAACCAGCGGGCAAAGCAGTTTTAAGGAAAGCTGGCAAAAGCTGGATTCGATGAGTAAAACAAATTCGGCGGCTAAACATTTTGCTTCATTGTACTTTTCTGTTATACAGGTGATGGACGTTGAATATAGAGCTACCGATACATTTAACCAACAATTGGTTACCCGTTTTGAAAATGTATTTACCCAAACTTTTATAGATGCCGCATGGGCAAACAATAATGGCAAAACAATAACGCCTACCTGGCAATGCTATTTTCACAATAACCATTTGCAACCAATTCAGTATACGCTTCTGGGTATTAACGCACATATTAACGGGGATTATTGGTTCGCCCTCACTAACAGTTTGAACGCTTCCGAAATGGAAGTATTCAGCGCTAACCTGAACGTTGCCAACAAAGTACTGGGTAGATTTTTTAAACACCTATACTTACAAGGGGAAAGGGATAACAGGAATATCAGAAGGCTTCGATCACTAACTTTTGGTTTGTATCATTATATTGGCGACCATTATTTAATTAAATGGAGAAACAGGCAGATTAAGCTGGCCCAGTTTTTCTGGAAAAAGTCGCCTGCATTTACACGCCTGCATCAACGTATAGAAGAAAAGAAAAAGCGCATTGACCGCCTGATAATTGAAACACTTTAACAACCAGCAAGAAAGAAGATTCTCCTGGAAACGCAGCTTTACCTTTGACTTTAAAGCAACAAAAACCGGTTTCTTTATCTTGTAGATCAATCGAGTTTTCTGAGATAAGTTGTCTATGCAATTACCTGATTTCAAAACTACGTTCAACAACTTTCCTCTCAAGGTTCGGGTTCCTCACTTTCGTATCGCGGTCAAATGGCCGGTTCAGATTGTTGCCGGCAAGGTCTTCCAGTATGTGCTCCACTGAAATTTTATACCATCCCTTTTGCCAACTTTGATGGGGTATAAATTCGATGTTTCGCTCCTGGTTTTTTACCTCAATTTTTCCGGCCACCTTCTTGCCTTCATCATCGGTAAAGTGAACGGTTTCCTGCAACAAAAAATAATCAAGCGGTTCATTAAGGCTGATGCCCATTGGTTGTTTGGTTTGAGAAGCGGGTAGCTTTAGAGGCCATAGCAGGGCATTTGGGCTGATGCTGTCTCTTTGTTCAACATAAAATTGTTTGGTAAAGGATGTGCGCAGGTTTAGTCCTTCTCCATCCTTCCATGCGTTTGCTATAATGAGGGTATACCTTTTCCCCATGGATAGAGGGTTGCCCATTTGCCGGTTGGGTATCAGGTCTCTTTTTATTCGCCCGGGATCGAGCCAAAGCGTTAACACGGTTCTATCCTCGTTCCAAAGCGCCGGGTTAAGGTCCAGGAAAACGTTTGATAAAGTATCGTTGTTCTTATCCAGCAAAAAAACGTAGTGCAATATTTCACCTTCGCGCATCGGTTTTGAAAATTGCAGGTATAGTTTTAACAGGTTTTCCGGAAGCGTATCTGCCGATGGATAAACATGCAAAACTTCCGGTGCATTTGCAGCATCTGCCAAAGGAACCTCTACACTTCCAATCACTTTATCTCCTGCAAGAACTTCATAAGTTAACCCTCTTGTCAATGCAATAAGGGGGGTAAATAAGATGTGTTTGTTTTCCAGCCTTATATCGCCCACCATAAACCTTTTGTTGTTTGCAATACGAACCTTTAGCGGAAAGAGTGAATCGGCGCCTGATGCCTTTGCCAGGTGAGCGGGAATAGAGATGGTAGTTGCTTTCTTATCAATCCACACAACTTTAATTCCAGTTGTATCAACATGGGTGCACGATGGAAAAAACAACACAAAAAAAATCAGGATATACAAAAAGTATAACCTGATAATACTAAAAACGGGGGATTTATAAGTTGGTATCATTGGCTGTCCAAAGGTCAACATCCCCATTTGCTTTTTTCTGCAGGATGAGCAATTGGGTATCATTTAATTTATCCATTTGCAGCACTTTGGTCATTTCGGGCATTGATGTGAAACCCACACCTGCCGTGCCTTTTACTGGTTCAGTAAGGGTGCCTTCAAAAGCAGCTATGCTTTTGTAATCAACTTTGGAAACCGCTCTTGCTGTATTCGCCATTACCAGGAACGATTCATTTCCTTTACCAAAACTCATCATATCAATAGGTGTATTTCCACTTCCCATTTCAGCTACAGTTCTGCCTTTTACATGCATCCCGGGTTTTAACTCATCCATCGGAAATAAAACCAAAGGCGTACAGGTATAGCTGGCAACCAAATACTTTTTACCATTTATTTCAGTAGTAGTAAACGTTTTTATAGGAGCCGAAGTTTCGTACCTGCCATGCGCTGCATGGTAGATTTCCAGGGTTGCTTCGTCCTGCTTATCCGTAAAAGGAAATGGAATACTTTTAAAAGATGAACTAAACTGGTGATTGGACAGTCCGCTTACCAATACTTTACCATCCGCATAACCGAGGTCGGAAATAGTGGACACACGAAGCGGTCTGCCACGCTGGTCTTTTGCATCTACCGCCGGTGAATTGTTTAAAACTACGGAGGAGTAGTTCACATCTTTTAAAGAGAAAGAAGAAATTTTATCTCCATCAATATTCAATAACACCGGAGTGCCGTCGCTGTGTTGTACGGATATATATAACTTTTTACTTACCGGGTTTACCGCCATATCGGTAATGGTGATATTTGCTACTTCAGTACCCAATACAGCGGCGATCTTCTGATCGATATTCTTCATTTCAACCAGCGCCTGCCTTTTATTTTTTTTGTTATCCTTTGTGTTTACTGCGAATACGGTAGCGCTTTTGGAATCGCCAATAAATAAAATGCCATCTGGTCCAAATGCAAGCGAACTAATTGATTGGATTGTAGGCGTTCCATTTTCGAAGCCACTGCCGGTGGTATGGTTTATGGCAGCAAGCAAAAAAAGCCCTGCGCCAACGGCAATCATATAAAAAAATATTTTTTTCATTGTAGGCGGTTTTATATTTTGATGAAGAGAGTGTTAATCGTGTACAAACGCAAATTCAAACGAATGGTTGATTTGCAGATAACAAATATAACCATACAGGTGCTGAATCCATAGGGTGGCGGGTTCACTAGTGATTGTAGTAACTACAGGTTTTCAGTTATGTTTTGTTGTTGCAGTTGGGGCGTGGATGCCCGGTTTGCAATATGGTAGCGCAAATCAGGGCTGAAAAGACCACAAATAATTTTTAAGGTCGCTGGAAATATAAATCATTAGGACTGAATAGTTTTCGGCGGACGGCTTTGTATTACCGGTTAACTTAATAGCCAGGGCGATCAGGAACATAAAAAAAGAGGCATCGAAAGCCTCTTTTAACATCTAAAAAAAAATTACTTAAAGCGGGTGCGCTTCAATATAAGTAGAGAGATTATTTCTATTCGCCTGGTTGGTAAACAAGTCAAATAATTGCGTAAAACTGGCCGGATCGGTTACGCGGCTCCAGGCAATTTTAGCTAAATCGAGCCTGTCGGGTTCATTAGAAGTTACCGTAAGCAACTGGCGTATTTGCGAGGTGCTGAAGTTAAAGGATGTGTTATTGAATGCTTCTCTCAAATCGCGCAACTTATCCCAGGGAAATAAATGATTGGTTGCCTTTTGTAAAAGAGTGCTGAACTCCGCATCCGCCATCGGTATTTTTGAGTATGGCGTTGTATCGTAATTGGAAAGTCCGCCGTTCTGCAAAACATAGTTATGTAATTCGTTTTTACCAGCCTGGCTGTAAATCAAATCGTACAGCATTGAAAAATTATTGGCATCGCTTACCCTTGTGTAAGATTGTTTGGCCAAACTTAAGCGGTTGCTCTCTGTTGTAACCACATTTAATAGCTGGCGTATTTGTGCAGTATTGAAATAGTTAGCATTGTTGTTAAGTGCCGTGCGAATTGCCGTTACCCTGCCGGACTGGTTATTCTGGTTGTTTACATTTTGTAACAACTGGCTGAACTGGTAGTCTGCCATGGGTGTTTTGTATACGTTGCCACTTGAACCGCCATTGTAATTGCCATTGTTATTTGGGTTGCTGCGAATAAATGTATTCATATCGTCGCGGCTTGCTATACTGCTAAATACATCATACAGCGTTGTAAAGTTGGAAGCATCCGTTACTCTCAGGTATGCTGCCTTCGCCAACGATAAACGGTTTGGCTCCGTATTGATCAACAATAAAATTTGCCTTACCTGTGCGGTTGTAAAGTAATAGGAAGTATTAGCAAATGCATCTCGTGCAGCCGTTACTTTTGAAGATTGTGTCCATTTACCGCGTATGGTTTGTAGCAATTGGTTAAACGAAGCATCATCCATAGGAGGTATGTTTGGCTGGTTATAGTTGCCAGGATTGCCCCGGCTTCTTACGCGCTTCTCACTAAAACTTACCTGTCCGTTTCCATTTACAGCAATGGTCATGTCGTACCCCTGCCTCAGCTGAAAAGTGTTGGAATAATCTTCTGCATTGTTTGTGTTGTTACCTGCATTAGAGTTGCCATTGGTGTTACGCAAGCGCTGAACAGATATGGAATGGGAACCCAGCGTTTGATTGGGTAAGGTGATGGTGCTATTGTTGGCTGTTTTAGTGTTTGTATTATTGGTGTTATTCGTGTTTGAATAATAGGATACTCCATCTATTATCACCTGGTAATTTCGGTTCCTGTTATTACCATTAAATTTTATAGTGAGTGTTTGGGCGGTCGCTGCAAGTGTTATAAAACCACTTAACAGTGTTACTAATAGTTTTTTCATATTGATGTCCTCCCTGGTTTTGGCCAGACTTTAGCAAAGTCTGTACCATTAAATTTTGCGCAAGTGTTCCCTGCAAAAAATATCAACAGGTAATTAGGGAATGCAGCTCAACGGGTGTATATGTTGAATTTGCTAATTGGTAAATAAGGCTGTTTAATCCAATGGGAAATTTAATACACAATGAAAACGACGCAGAAGTTTGCCTGAAATTAATGCGTTGAATATAGCAAGGCATAATTTTTAAGTCTATCAAAAAAAAATTAGAATATGAAACAAGCTGCGAATAAAAAGTTAACGAAGCACGCACTAAAAACCGGGTTGCCCTCACAGCCTATAGCGATACCTGCCGAAACAACTTCGGGATTGCCAGAATTGCTGGCAGAAGGAATTAAGTCAATTTATTGGGCGGAAAATCACCTGGTGTTGTCCCTGCCAAAAATGATAGCAGCCGCTGGTTCCCCGTTATTGAAGAGCGGATTGACGGCTCACCTGGAAGTTACCCGCCAGCATGTAAGCAGGCTGGAAAAAGCTTTTGAAATGTTGAATAGGAAGGTTCAGGCAAAAAAATGTGAAGCATGTGCAGGTCTTACTATGTCGGGAGAACAAGTAATTGAAATTACGGAACCGGGTAGTGAGGCCCGCAATACGGGGTTAATTATGGCGTCGCTTAAAGTGGAAAACTACGAGATCACATCGTACAATGGTTTAATAGAGCTTGCCGCAAAACTCGGTAAAACGGATGTTGCCGAATTATTGCGACAAAATTTAACGGACGAAATGGAAGCAGAGCAATTACTAACCAATTTAAACAATAACGATGCTGAGGTGCAATCACAAAAAAATAATTTACCTAAAAAAACAAGAATGGGTAGCAAGAAATAGGACGTTTGTTGCATAGCAAATCACTGTACAAGAGTGCGACGCAACAGGAGATGGGTTGATAATAAACTGTTCGGTCAAAAAATATTTCATTATACCTCCGATTAATTTTTTTCAACGAATCATTTTTATAAAGACACGCTATATGGCAAATCAAAAAGGAAACAACGAGGTGATAAATAACAAAATAAATGACCTTGAAATAAATACAGAATCCGCCGAGGGGCAGTTTCTCACTACCAATCATGGTGTAAAAATAAATGATGATCACAATAGTTTGAAGGCTGGGGAACGTGGTCCATCGTTGTTGGAGGATTTTATTTTTCGCGAAAAGATGACTCACTTTGACCATGAGCGAATTCCCGAAATAATCGTTCATGCACGTGGTGCTGCAGCCCATGGTATTTTTAAAGTGCACGAAAGTATGGCCAAGTACACGAAAGCCGGCTTTTTAAACGACCCCTCGGTTGAAACGCCGGTGTTCGTTCGGTTTTCAACCGTTGCCGGTTCGCGGGGCTCCAGCGATATGGCGAGGGACGTAAGAGGGTTTGCAGTAAAATTTTATACACAGGAAGGAAATTTTGATTTGGTTGGCAACAACATACCAGTGTTTTTTATACAGGACGCAATGAAGTTTCCTGACCTGGTGCATGCTGTTAAGCCAGAGCCAGATAATGAGATCCCCCAGGCGGCTTCAGCACATGATACCTTCTGGGATTTTGTTTCGCTGAACACCGAATCTACCCATATGGTTATGTGGGCAATGAGCGACCGTGCATTGCCCAGAAGTTACCGGATGATGGAAGGTTTTGGTGTGCACACTTTTCGGTTTATTAATGCTGACGGTATCGCACATTTTGTAAAGTTTCATTGGAAGCCATTGCTTGGTGTACATGCAGTTGCATGGGATGAGGCGCAAAATATTTCCGGTAAGGATCCTGATTTTCATCGCCGTGATTTGTATGATGCAATTCAGAACGGTGACTTTCCGGAATGGGAGTTGGGTGTACAAATTATACCCGAGGCAGATGAACACAAATACGAATTTGATTTACTTGATCCAACTAAGCTGGTACAGAAGAACTGGAGCCTGTAATGCGTATTGGTAAAATGACTCTTAACCGTAACCCGGATAACTTTTTTGCAGAAACAGAGCAGGTAGCTTTTCATGTCGGACATATTGTTCCAGGCATTGATTTTACTAATGATCCATTAATGCAGGGTAGGCTTTTTTCCTATACAGATACGCAACTTTCCAGGTTGGGTGGTCCAAACTTTCACGAAATTCCCATTAACAGACCTATTGTGCCGGTGCACAATAACCAGCGCGATGGCATACATCGTATGACGATCAATAAAGGGAAAAGCAGCTATAACCCTAACACTACCGGCGGCGGTTGTCCTTTTCAGGCTGGCAAAATGGAAGGCGGTTTTACCAGTTACACAGAAAGGATTGACGCGGTTAAAATTCGGGAAAGGAGCCCTAGCTTTTTTGATCATTTTAGCCAGGCTACTTTATTTTTTAATAGCCAGAGTGAGCCGGAGAAAATGCATATCATAGATGCGCTTCGCTTTGAATTGGGTAAAGTGGAGATACTTGAAATAAGGCAGAGAATGCTTGCAGTTCTTTACCAGGTTGACAAGGGTTTGGCTGCGCAGGTGGCGTACAGTTTAGGGATTGATATACCGGCTATTCCAGCAATTCTAAATCATAGTTTTCCTGCCGATGCAGATCCTCAATTTTATCAGCCCGTTAAACGGGAAGGTGCATTAGCGCGGTCGGCAGCTTTAAGTATGGTTAACAGTGCGAGGGATATAATACTAACAAGAAAGATCGCTTTTTTAATAGCCGATGGTGTTGATGAAACGGATATAACTACGGTAAAGAATGTTTTAATTGCTAAAGGTGCGGTGGTAGAAGTGATAGCGCCACGCGGCATAGTGGTAACTGCCGGCAACAATACAATAATGCCGGATAAAACCTTGTTAACGGTATCTTCTGTTTTATACGATGCAGTTTATATACCCGGCGGAATAAACAGTTCGGCAACGCTGGAGGCTGAAGCTGATGCCATCCATTTTTTAAATGAGGCTTTTAAACATTGTAAGGCAATTGCTGCATCGGGTAATGCAAGGCAGGTTTTAAACGCCACCTACTTCGCCAAGAAATTGCCAGAGGATAATGATGATGATACGGTGTTAAGGGAAGGAATTATTTTAAACGATGATATAGAAAGCCTGGCAAGACAATTTGTTTTAGCCATTGCACAACATCGATTTTGGGAAAGGGAAAGACCTAGAAAAGTTCCGGCATAAATTTATAAGTACGCAACAGAATTAATGAAAGAGCCTTAACAGCGGGCTCTTTCAATTTTTATAAGCGCTTATTTTTTCTGAAAATAGACCCATCACCTGAAATCATCCTCCCCCAACTCATCATCTTCGTGCATTGTGCCAAGGTTCATCATACTACCAATCAGATCTTTGAATTCTATTTTACCTTCTACCATCCGTTTGCTGATGAATGAATAAGCGGAAAGACCATGCAATACAAATTCCATCAGCAATGCATTTTCTTTATTATTCGCCTGCGGAAAAAATTTCTTTGCAAACGCGTGCAAACCATCCACCTGGTATAATGCATTTACTTTATTTGCATCGGTACTGTCCAACAGCAGATCAAGGTGGTTGCCACTATCGAACCACCGGGTGATGGCTTTGTAAGGATTCTCTTCTTCCGCTTTTACCTGCTGGCTTTGCTTGCCGGTACTTCTTCTTTTTTTAGCTACTTCCGGGTTGGGGAAATATTGAATGAACTGTGTTCTGATAGATTTATCTACGAGGTTTACTGCAACCTGGTAAGGTCCTTCTTGTTCGCCCTCATATACCAGCTCTATTTTACCGGTGATGGAAGGAATGATACCCATGAGGTCGCTTATCCAAACCTGCGTTTCTGTTTCATTATGGATTATAGCACGCCGCTCAGCACTACTCACTGCATTTTCATAAGCAGCAATAGTGAGCCTTGCACTCACCCCACTTTTTTTATCAACATACTCATTACTCCTTGCTTCAAAAGCTACCTGCTCTATCAGCCGTTTTATAAGGTCGCTTACTTTAACCCTTTGTAATTGTTCGGGTAATACGTCCGCTTCCTGCTCAGTAATTGCCAGCGAGGTTTCAATGGTTTTTGGATAATGGGTAAGTATCTGGCTTTCTATCCGGTCTTTCAGCGGGGTAACAATGCTGCCGCGGTTGGTATAATCTTCCGGGTTGGCAGTAAAAACAAATAAAATATCCAGCGGCATACGAAGCTTGAAACCGCGTATCTGTATATCGCCTTCCTGCAAAATATTGAAGAGGGCAACCTGTATGCGTGCCTGCAAATCGGGGAGTTCATTTATTACAAAAATGCTTCGGTTGCTTCGTGGTATAATGCCATAATGAATCACCAACTCGTCGGCAAAACTCAGTTTAAGGTTAGCAGCTTTTATTGGGTCGATGTCACCGATAAGGTCGGCAACGCTAACATCTGGCGTAGCCAATTTTTCGCCATAGCGTTCGCGGCGATGAACCCAGTGTATGGGTGTATTATCGGCTTGCTGCGCAATCAGGTCTTTAGCAAATTTGCTCAGCGGTTTCAGCGGATCATCATTTATTTCGCTGCCAGATACGGTGGGAATGTATTCATCCAGTAATTCAACCATTTGCCTTGCCATCCGCGTTTTTGCTTGTCCACGTAAGCCCAAAAACAAAATATTATGTCGGCTTAATAAAGCTCTTTCGGTATCGGGTATCACACTATCCTCGTACCCTAATATACCTGGAAAAGGGTTTTCCCTGTTTTTGATTTTTGTAATGAGATTTTCCCTGATCTCCTCTTTAATGTTCCTGCTTTGGTAACCACTCTTTTTTAAATCGCCTAAAGTTTTTATTTTTTGTATATCCATGTTGTTGTATAAACTTATTTGGGTTGATTAGATGTTGTTATTTTTTTTCAGCGGGATTGTGTCTGCCACAATTAAATTTACTAAACACCAGCATCAATCGTTTTGTTGAAACCTACCAGACACACTATTGTAACGAAGTTGAATTTTGCCCGAAGGTATCGTGCGTTTTCATAAGAGGAACATTCTGCACGTTAAATAAAACCGGTAAAGTTTTTTCAACAATCCATTTTTTGTTTTTTGCAATTTGTTAGTGGCACGGTAAACGGTTTCGCCAGTCGTTTTTCGCCGCTATGGAATTAGTTACATTGATGAACCAATAAAAAGATTGCTTTCATTTTTATCGAGTAAATTTCCTCTTAAATAAACTCTTTTAAAACCCGGTTTTTTTCCTTGGTATGTTGAGAATTAGGAACATATTTCACCGCAAACCTCACCATAGAAAAGGTGTTATTGTTTTTTGCATTCTTGCCATTTTACTGGGTAGTATACAAATTTGGTTTGTAAACAATGCAGAAGGGGTTTTGAAACGCATGGTTTATAAAAAAAGTGCAGGTAAACTAAAGCTGGAACTATCCGACCTGAACTTTAACTTCTTTTCGAATAAGCTGCAGGTACGCGAGGGCGACCTGGTAAGTACCGACAGCCTTGGTTCATCGGTAACTTACCGCGTAAAGTTTAGAAAACTTACGCTGAAAGTGCGGTCGTTTTGGCCGCTTCTTCTCAACCGAAAATTATTTCTCGACTCCATAAAATTGCACGATCCGGAAATCGAAATTTTACGCTGGCGACGGGATACAACATCAAAGGGTCAACGTGACGACCTTTCCCTAGCCAGGGAAATGGGCAAGATTTACAAGTCGATGATTGATGTGCTGGAAGAGTTTGGCATACGGCGCATAGTAACCAACAACGCCAGTGTAAGCCTGGTAAACAAAATGAAACCCGGCTCTGCACCAATAACGCTGTCACGAATATATTTAAACGTGGTACGAACGCCCGGAAGCAACAAGAATTTTGCAAAAGATGAAAGTGTTGACCTGACAACTTCCAATCAACAAATTGGGTTTCCCGGCGGACGACACAAACTCTCGTTCAAAACATTTAACCTGCAGCTTTTCAGAAAACGAATTCAATTAGACAGTTGTACAGTAACGGCCAGGGCAAAGGATAACGCCAACAGTTACCGTATATTTTTTAAAAAGCTAATGCTTGTGGGTGTTGACTTTGACGCGATGTATGAAAAAAACCTCATCCGCGCCGATTCGGTTTATTGCGAGGATCCATTGTTTGATATTGGGATAGGGCGCAGTACCAGTGCGAAGGCAACCAACAAAGCCCGGCCCGATCCTGAAAAAATAGTGAGGGAGCTTACCGGCGATTTTGACCTGGCATATGTAGGTGTTAAAAATGCGGGCATTCAATTGAAAATGACAGGCGCCAAAACCAGGTCGATATTTAACTCCCATAAAGATAATTTTGAAATGCGCGGTTTACGCGTAAGCCCCGACTCCTCGGTACCGGTTGTAGTAAAACGATTTGATATGCTGATGAGGGGTTATAAATTGTACAACGAAGACAGTTCTGTTTCTTACACTTTCGACAGCATTCATTTCATCAACAAAAAAATATTGCTCAGCAATTTCAAGGTATTAACGGCATCCAACCAAAACAAAGCCCGCGACCGGAGGGATTTTACCATACCTAAATTTGAACTTACCGGACTGGATTGGTATGAACTTGTTTTTGATCAAAACATTAAAGCGCAGGAAGCCAAACTGCACAATCCTGTTATCAATTTTACCAAAACAACACCTAAGAAAAGCCGGGCAAAAACGAACCTATTCGCCTTTTTACAAAACCTGGATACATTGATGACCCTGGATAAAGTAGACATAGTAAATGGGGAGGTTAATTTAAAGGTGGGTGCCGCAAGTTCAGTAAATGTTAGAAATGCAAACGTGTCGGTTTACAGTAACCGCTTATTGCGAGCCAATACAAACGATGAGCTTCGCCGGTCGGTTGATCGCCTTTCGTTTTCCGGCGCTGTAATAAGCCTTCGTGATTTTACCGCACAATTGTCCGGGGTAAAATATACCGGAACCAATAATCTTCATGCTAACCAAATGGCTATTGGTAGTAAAAGCGATAAGGTGAAGTCGGTTGTAAACGATGTGTATATTGATAACCTTTTGCTGGATGAGGAAACGGAAACGATTACTGCGGATGGCTTGCGATGGAACAATGCTACTGTGGCATTGAAATCACAATCCTCATCGAAGGGTAAAAAGGTAAATGCAAGCTTTGATGTTGAAAACATAGCCGGAAACAATACGACTTTTGTTTTCTCCAATGGAAAGTCCAGTATCAAAACAAACGTTTCGTCACTTAGTATTTCATCGTTAACTAAAAATGGTTATGGGTCTGTAAAAGCAAACGGACTTTCATCGGGAGAAAATAAATTGTCGTACGCCAATGACGGTAATCTAATTGATGCTACTTTCAACAACCTTGTATTAGATTCAATTGTTTTTGATAACGACCGGGAGGGCTTGGTAGTTGATGGTTTGCGCTGGAATAATGCAACCCTGCGAATGGCTTCTTCCCCGTCTGCAGAAACGACAAAAACCAGTAATAATTTTTTCAATTTTAAAAATATTAACGGAAACAATACAAGCGTAGAATTAAAAGGTGCAGGCAATACTGCAATGGCTTTTTTTGAAGTCCTGCAATTCTCCGCGCTGTCAAAATTTGGGTCGTCAACATTGGAAGCAAAGGAGGCAATTATATCTGCAAAAGATCTGTACTATCAAAATGCTGCCACCATTGCAAATGCTGCCACTTTCCGGCTTTCGGGGAGGGATCCAGCTAAAATTTCCTTACTGGAAATTCATCAGCAAAAACAAAACGACACGTTAAGCATCAACATTCCGAATGTTGAATTTTCGATACCTCTAAATGATTTGCTGAACCGGAAGATGAATTTGGGTAACATAGTAGCTTCAGCACCACAGATAGCTTTTCGGAAGTGGAATGTGGCAGTTGACGAAAAGAAACACGTCCGGTCAAAAATGCCTTTTAACATTGCTTCACTAACCTTTACTGAACCTTCAATAAACATCGCTTTTCATAGTAAAGATTCAACTTCAGTTATTAACATTCCCCCCACGCCAAATGGTAAAATAACCGCATCCGGAATCAACCTGGGAGATACAGGTTTGTTGTTGAAATCGTTATTATTGGATGTGGCTGCGGCAACTTTTACAAAACCCGGGGGTCAGGTGTTAGGTGTTGCGAACGGAAAGGTGGAAGTTGATA
>JANPIA010000287.1:0-8808 GCA_031424735.1 Segetibacter sp. | reverse complement strand
GCCGAAGAAGATGAACGGTCTCCGTTTTTTGGCCGTACCTACAGTGAGTTTGAATATTCTCAAACAGTGTACAACTATTATATACATCCGCAATGGGATGAATTTGGCAGCCGCACGCTTTACATGAAAATTCTGTATGTTGACTACACCGAAAATTTTGCTGTAATTGAGTTATTGGGGGAGTGGAATGATGCAATTGAAAATGACATTATGCTGCTGAAGCGCGATGTAATTGACAATATGTTTGCCGAACACATCACCAAGTTTATTTTGATAACCGAAAACGTTTTAAACTTTCATAGTGGCGATAAGGACTATTACGAGGAATGGTTTGAGGAGGTAACGGATGAAGGTGGATGGGTAGTTGCTTTGAATATGCCGGAACAAACGCAGTACGATTTTAAACGGAAGAAGCTGAACTATTACATTGAATTAATGGAACTTCCAACATGGCGGGTGTATAAACCACAACACCTGTTTGAAAAAATTGATGGCGACCTTACTAAGCGGCTTGAATAGATGGCATAGTTGTTTTATTTTTACTGCGTAATCCACAAACCATACATCATGAAAACTAATCTACTAACCTTAGCGTTGGCACTGCCTTCTATTTTTATTTCGTGCACCAGGGAAGCTACCGGTATTTTTGAGGGGGAAGTGCTGCGGCAATTTACTATCCCAATGGCGGCAGCCAATGTAAACCCTGCACCTGGCGGACGAACAGAAACCGGCACACTGACGCTACAGGTTATGTCGGATAATTCGCTGCGGTATGAGTTTAGTTTAAAGGGTCTTTCAGGTGATGCATTGAGTGGTGCACAATTGCGTTCGGGGGATGCATTAACAAACGGTCCTGTTGTTTTAGACCTTTCGCCACGCCTTGCAAGCCCGGTTGGAAGCGGCATATTATTCAACATCAGGCAATCGTTGATTGATAGTTTGCTGAATGATAATACGCAATTGTACTTAAATATAAGCACCAGCACGCTCGCCAGTGGCGTAGCCCGCGGGCAGTTGCGTAACCCTGTTGTATTAGCTGCCGATGTTGCTTTATCGGGCACCAACGAAGTTCCGGCGGTTACAACCACAGCGAAGGGCGCCGCACTCATCCGGATAACTGCTGATAAAATAATGTACAGCCAGGTAACCGTTACAAACGTTGAAACAAACGATGCATTAACTGCTGCTCACATACACAAAGGTGCAACCGGTGTAAATGGTTCTATCATAGCTGATCTTGCCAAATCGGGTGCCGATTTTGGTCAGAAAAAAACTACCATATTAGATAGCGCCACTTATTCCAATCTTACCACTGAGCCAGGCTTGTATGTAAACGTACACTCCACCCGTAACCCTGCAGGCAAAATAAGAGGACAGATAAGATAATTTTGTTTTGAGGTTGTTTTCGGGTACCCGTTCAACATAGTGACAAAGCAAAAGTTGCGCTGTGCATTTTGTTTGTGCAACCGTTTTTTATATACTGGCATACCCGGGCAAATCAGGTTGTCCTGTAATATTTTGTAATGGTTTTAGCCCATTCAATTTCGAGGCTGTCAAAATTTTTCTTCGTTATTATCAAACGCCATTACTCTCACCTTACTGCATCGGCGGCTGTATTAAAAAGCATTTTCAAAACAATCCATGTGCTTTAAATAAATCCTGCCGTTCGAGCACGTAAACTTGCAAAAAAGCACGCTTTAAACAAATGTGAGTAGTGATGAAACCGTACAAGAGGGCGATGCAACAATGTTGCTATAAATAATCAAGCTGGGACCCAAAAATATACAACGTTATTTGCAACTGCTATACCGTTGTCTCTTCTTCCGATTGTTCCAGCCGGGCTTTTTCTTCGGGAGATTTTTTGGCAACTACCAAATAATAAATGGGGATGCCGAGCAGTGTGATGATTAACCCGGGCCAGGTAAAACGCGGTTTGTAGGCTATCAGCAACAGGCAAAAAGCCAATCCCATAGCTATATAAATTATGGGTAACACCGGGTAGCCAAAGGCTTTGTAAGGTCGATCGGCATTGGGGCGTTTTTTACGGAGTATAAATATACCGGCAATGGTAAGCATATAAAATCCTACAACCACAAACGATATCATATCCAGCAGATCGCCATACTTTCCGCTAAGGCTCCAGGCGCAGGCGAAAATGCATTGAAGCCATAAAGAATATTCGGGAACGGAATTTTTGTTTAGTGTACCTACTTTTTTGAAGAACAAACCATCGGTAGCCATTTTATAATAAACCCTGGCACCCGCAAGGATGATACCATTGTTACAGCCAAACGTGGAGATCATGATCATTATCGCGATGATGATGGTTCCGGCGTTTCCAAAGATCACGTTGGAAGCGGTAACGGCTACTCGGTCCTTGTCGGCAAATGCAATTTCCTGTAAGGGCAACACCGCCGTGTACATAACATTGGTAGCAATATATATCAGGGTAACGATGGCTGTGCCTAAAAATAAGCTTAGCCCGATATTTCGTTTGGGGTTCTTAATTTCCCCTGCTATAAACGTAACGTTGTTCCACGAATCGCTGCTGAAAATAGAGCCTACCATAGCTGCAGCAACAGCACCCAAAGCAGCTATCATAGTGTATTGAGATGTGCTTCCATCGGTATTCAATTTACTCATGCTCCAGGCATTGCTCCAGTTTGTATTCCATATCTCCAGCTTCATTGCCAGCAATCCAAATATTATTAGCCCAAACAAACTCAACAACTTGGTTAGTGTAAAAGTGGTTTGTATCAGTTTACCACTTTTAATACCTCTTGTGTTAATATAAGTAAGGAATACAATGACTACGATGGATAAAAGCTGGGCAGGGGAGATGGTGATGAAACCGAGATCCAATGCTACAAGGTCCTCGCTTAATTGCGGGAAAAGGTAGGCGGTGAATTTTGCAAATGCCACACCCACGGCGGCTATCGTTGCGGTTTGGATTACTGAGAAAAAACTCCATCCATACAAAAACCCGATCAGTGGATTGTACGCTTCTTTTAAATACACATACTGACCACCTGCTTTTGGAAACATTGCGCTTAACTCGCCATAGCTGAGTGCTGCGGTCACCGTCATAAACCCCGTGATCAGCCATACCGCCACCAACCAGCCAGAACTGCCCACATTCCTTGTGATGTCTGCGGCCACTATAAATATTCCCGAGCCGATCATGGAGCCTGCTACGATCATAGTGGCATCCAACAACTTAAGGGAGGGTTTGAATGTAGTTTGAGTCATAAGCGTTTTTAGAAAGCGGTTATTTAAGAAAAATGGAAGTTAGGAATTTAAGTGTCGAAATGGGTTTTTGCAAACACAAGCATATTAATGGATTGTAACCAGATTTTAGCCTTGGCTGTTCAGAAAAATTAAAGGCTACTAACTTCTTAATAGCGAGGATGGCAAATGATTTTCCCGCTTTACTTACTTTTTGGAAGGAAAAAGTTGAGGTATGGTGCATACAAGGGCGGTCTTAGTGGAATATTGCCAATACTGCCCATATTTTAACCTATTTGTTCATTCATTTTGGTAATGTGAGTTAATTTTCTGTAAATTATGGCTGAATTCATCCCCTAAAAGAAATTTGTATGAAAGTATTACCCTTTACCATTCCTACTTCTCACGACAAAACCATTCTTGTTCAGGACGACATCCTCCCTTATTTCTACCCGCATTTACATTGTCACGAAGAGATACAGCTAACCCTGATATTAAAAGGCGAAGGAACGCTGTTGGTTGGTAGCAGTATGCACACCTTTGGTCCCAACGAGGTGTATTTAATTGGAGCAAACATGCCCCATGTATTTAAAAGCGATGCATCCTATTTTGCCAGCGGAAGTAATAAAGACGTACATGCGCTGACCATTTTCTTTAATACTAAAGGCAAGCTGGCATCCTTGTTCGATTTACCGGAACTGAAAAATGTGTACACGTTTTTTTCCAGTTGCTATAGTGGGTTTAGAGTGCCGCAACAATCGTTTACCGACATATCCACCCGTATACACAGCATTAAGTATGCAAACGGTATGGACCAGATCATGAACTTTTTTCAATTGCTGAAATCGTTGAGTGTAATTGAGAACGCCAACCCACTGGTGAACGAGGTTAATAACAAGCCGAAAACCTACAGCGATTATGAAGGCACGCGGATAAGCAATATTTATAATTTTATTCTGCAACATTTTAACAGGGATATTACCCTTGAAGAAGTGGCCGCAGCAGCTTATATGACACCGCAGGCTTTCTGCCGCTATTTTAAAAAGCATACGCGGGTAACTTTTGTAACCTTCTTAAACGACGTTCGTATTAATGAGGCATGCAAAAAACTAATTGACGGAGCTTACGACAGTGTATCTTCAATTGCTTACGATTGTGGCTTTAATAGCATTACCAATTTCAACAGGGTTTTCAAATCTACAACCGGCAAATCGCCAAGGGAATATGCTACAGTTTTTCTGAGCAATGTCAACTAATTTTTAGTTTTTGTATCGATCAACTCAATAATGATGTTACTACAACAGGAAAGCTCTCACCTTGAGGGCTTTACTGTTTGTGGTTATGTTTACCTACTACCAGCCGGGTTAATTTTAGTAAGGTTTGTATCAATAAAGTTTAAGGCGTTCCTATTAATTCATGTTAAGTTCGTTGGAAAGGGAGAGGAATTTTCATACAGATATTTAAACACCACAAAACAGATTTCTGTGAATTTAAAATTTACCAGTTTTACCATTTGTGCATTCCTAAGTTGTTCAATATTGTCCGGGCAATCCATTTCTCCCACTAAAAAATATACACGTGCAGATAGTTTGCGCGGCAGCGTTACACCGCAACGATCGTGGTGGAATGTTTTGCGGTACGATATTACCGTGAAGCCCGAGTTTGTTGATAAAACAACAACAGGAAAAAACAGCATTACCTATAAAGTAATCAAGAGTAATCACCCACCCCTGATGCAGATTGATTTGAAAGAGCCCTTGCAGATAGACAGCATTGTGCTGAATAGTAAAAGCAAGTTGACTTATACCAGGGAGAGAAATGTTTTTTTTGTACAAACCCCCCGGCAAAAAATAAACAGTGTAAACAAGATGGATGTTTATTTCTCGGGAAAACCACATATTGCTATACGTGCGCCGTGGGATGGCGGCTGGACGTTTACTAAAGATTCTTTGGATCGCCCATGGATGACAGTAACCTGCCAGGGCCTTGGCGCATCTGTGTGGTATCCGTGTAAAGATCATCAAAGCGATGAGCCGGATAATGGCGCCTCGCTCACTATGATTGTGCCCGATACTTTGGTTGCCGTGGCTAATGGACGACTCAGCGCAAAAAAGAACAATGGTGATGGCACTTTTAGTTATAAGTGGGCGGTTGTAAATCCGATCAACAATTATAACATCATACCCTACATTGGTAAATATGTACATTTTACGGAAACGTATAAAGGCGAAAAAGGAAAGCTGGACCTGGACTATTGGGTGCTGGATTACAACAAAACCTTAGCAATGAAGTATATGCCTGGTGAGGTAAGCAACATGTTAAAGAGTTTTGAGTATTGGTTTGGTCCGTACCCGTTTTATGAAGATGGTTATAAATTGATAGATGTGCCGCACACAGGTATGGAACATCAAAGTGCCGTGGCTTATGGCAATTTGTACAAACCGGGTTATCGTGGAAGGGATGGTTCGGCAACCGGGTGGGGTTTGAAATGGGATTTTATTATTGTGCATGAAAGCGGCCACGAGTGGTTTGGAAATAATATTACCGGTAAAGACTTAGCGGATATGTGGATACATGAAGGCTTCACCAACTACAGCGAAACGTTGTTTGTTGATTATATATTTGGTAAAGATGCCGGCAACGAATACAATGCAGGAACAAGGCGTGGCATCAGAAACGACCGCCCTATTATTCCCAACTATAATGTAAACGACCAAGGCAGCGGAGATATGTACCCTAAGAGTGGAAACATGTTGCACGCTATAAGGCATGGGTTGGATAATGACAGTTTATTCAGGAACATCCTGAGAGGGATGAACAAAACTTTCTACCATCAAACCGTTACAACGCAACAAGTAGCAACGTACCTATCCAAACAAGCGAAGTATGATTATACAAAAGTATTGGATCAGTATTTAAGGACTACACAAATACCAAAGCTTGAATTTTATTTTACGGATGATAATAAGAAAGTTTTTTATCGCTGGACCAATTGTGTAACTGGGTTTAATCTTCCGTTGGTACTTAAGGGTGATAAAATGAAATTAAAGATAGTCCCCTCCGAAGAATGGAAGAACCTTGATTTGAAAGGAGCGGAAGCTGCGTTGTTTGATACGGCCGCTATCCAGAAGATGTATTATATAGCACCTGTTCTTATTAAAAAAAAGTTATAGAAAGATGCATGTGTTTTAGAAAACCTGTGGTGAAGTGTTCAATTTCGAATGTCGCATATTCGAGTTAAGGTAAAAAAAGTACAAGAGTGCGACGCAACGGAAGCCCCGGGTTAGTAATGCAGCCGGGCTCAAAAATATATTCAAACGTTGCAGTGCACTTTTTGGCTGTCATAACCTAGGTAACTTAATATCACTCAATAATGTTTATTCCTATGAGATCAACTGTATTCTTTTCAACTGTGATACTGCCTGTTTTTTGCACGATGTTTCTGTCTGTAAATAGTTATGGTCAAGCAAATTTGGTTGCCAATAATGTTCAAAGTTCCGATGCGGTTAAACATGATACCTCGAAGTCGCTTAAATTAGTACCGACCATTACACAAAGCGATCAACAACTTCCATCATACAGTGCGGGCAATTTCACCAGGAGGCCTCCTGCGAAAAGAAACCAGCTTAAAAACTCTAATGTAGAACAGTCGTACTTTGGTAAAAAACCTTCACCCCTTTTGGTAGAAAGCTTCGATGGATTGGGTGAGGGATTTGTTGGTCCACAGGGTACAGCTACGCTTCGTAATCCCTCAGACAATTCATTGGCTGTTGGTCCCGATCACATTCTTCAAACGGTCAATTCAAAGATGGCAATCTTTACGAAAAAAGGAGCCCGTTTTGATACGACAGGAAAAGTGCTTTACGGACCTGTTGAAACCAGGAATGTTTTTAAAGGCTTTGGCGGACCGTGCGAAAAAATAAACAATGGCGATGCTGTAGTTCGTTACGATCAGCTTGCAAACCGGTGGTTAATTGTAATGCCCACCTTCCGGCGGGCTATCTCAAGGGAAGATGATACAATTGTACACTTTAACCAGCCTGGTAAAGCAGAACGACTTTATGAACCTCCGCTGAGTAAAGCCACCGATACCGCTACAACCAGGCAGGCAAGACCGCGTGCCGACACGGGTACTTATTGTATGTGCTACGCCGTCAGTACAGGTCCGGATCCATTTGGTCCATACTATCGTTATGAATTTAAGCGTGCTTTATTTCCCGACTATCCACGCCCTGCTGTTTGGCCCGATGGCTATTACACATCAACCAGTACGGGTGACGAAGTAATTGAGAAACACGCCTATGTGGTTGACCGTGCAAAAATGTTGAAAGGGGAGGCGGCAACCGAGCAATCTTATATTATTAAAGATGTAAACTTCCTGGTGAATGCAGACCTTGATGGAACGCAACTTCCCCCGCCCGGCGCACCCAATATTATGATGGCTGCAGGGGGAAGTCAATTGAAAGGGATATTGAAGGATGATGGAATATATGTTTGGAAGTTTCATGTAGACTGGCAAACCCCTTCCAAAACAAATATGGATGGACCTATAAAAATACCGGTAGCACCGTACAATTATTTATGTGGTGGTCAGTTAACTAAATGCGTACCCCAGCCTGGTACCGATGTGCGGCTGGATGCGCAGGGCGATAAATTGATGGCACGTTTGGTATATCGCCGCATTGGCAATCGTGAATCAATTGTAGCGGTACATTCTGTTAATAGCTCTATGGGCGGTGGTGGCGTACGCTGGTACGAGTTTCGGGTTGATGAAGGACGGAATGTAAACCTGTATCAACAAGGAACGTATGCACCTGATGCAGACTACAGGTGGATGGGAAGCCCCGCAATAGATTCAAAAGGAAATATTGGAATTGGATATTCTTTTGGTGGTGCTTCTCATTATCCGGGTCAGCGGTTTGCAGGAAGGCTTTCCGGTGATAAGCGTGGCCAATTAACCTTGAATGAAACTGTTTTAGTGGCAGGAGAAGCAGCACAAACCAATACACTCCGGTGGGAGGATTATACCCAAACAGCCATTGACCCAACCGACGATAATACCATTTGGTATGTTGGCGATTATCTCAAAACAGGAGCAAAGAATTATTCGACTAGGATAGGTGCATTTCGTTTGGCGAAGAAATGAAAATGCAAGGTCAAAATTTTGTGAGATAGTTTTTTTGTCCCGGCTTAAATTCTCTGAGGATCATCGTTGCATCGCCCTCTTGTACGTTCCGTCCACTACCCGTCATTGCGAGGAGGCGGCACGACGACGAGGCAATCCGCTGCCTGGTAATAAGCATTCCCCCACGGACAACGTACCACTTTTCTTCCCGCTCATTTTCATCCCTGCTGGGGCCTACTCATCTTAGTCTTGCGTGCAGCAGTGACCGCGGCATGCAACGTAGGGAAGACCCCACTTCCACAAAAGTTAACGGGTGAATGTAGCGGAGGATGACACAACTAAAACGAATAGCTCGTTGGAGAACTTGCCTTAATGGCCCTATTACGATAAAAAGGTTGTTTTGAATATAGGAATATATTTATTGTTTATCAATAAATATATATTATTTTAGTGTATTA
>JANPIA010000286.1:0-9148 GCA_031424735.1 Segetibacter sp. | reverse complement strand
CTTGATTTGTCTGGCGTTTCAGGTTCGTTTGTTGTTCATTATATCAACCCTAAAGATGGGAGCGCAATAAAGAAAGACGACGTGCTGAATGGAGGAAACGTAGTGATAGTGGACGCTCAAAAATCGGGTTGTGTTATTTGGGTTAGTAAGAGGTAGGGCAAGTGAATAAACGAAGCTTATCATATTTATTTACGCATAAGTTGGGTGCATACGCTTAAAGACGATTTTAAATTTCAAAGATGATCAAACAAATTAAGTCGCTTCTTATTGTCACCCATTTATTGCTTGCTTCATTTTTAACAATGGCGCAATCTATTACTTCCGGGAAACTTAAAATATCTGCAAACCAACGCTTCCTCGTAAAAGAAAACGGGGATCCATTTTTCTGGCTTGGCGATACCGGCTGGCTTCTTTTCAATAAACTTACACGTGAAGAAGCCGCAACTTATTTGGAAGATAGAAAACAGAAAGGCTTTAATGTAATACAGGTAATGGTATTGCACAATGTTGCCGCGGCAAATGTATATGGCGACTCTGCTTTGATAAATAAGAGTGTTGCGGTTCCGCTAATAACTAAAGGCAATAAAGCTTCCAATAAAACGGAATACGATTTCTGGGACCACGTAGATTACATCATTAACCTGGCAGCAAAAAAAGGATTGTACATGGCGCTGGTGCCTGTTTGGGGAACCAATGTAAAGAATGGTTGGGTTAGCAGGAGCGAAGGCGCAACCTATGCAAAATGGCTTGCCGAAAGGTATAAGCAAAAACCCAACATCATATGGCTTAATGGAGGCGATATTAAAGGAACGGATTCTTTGGACACCTGGAAAATCATCGGCAACACTATTCGCAAAACCGATCCCAATCACCTCATTACTTTTCATCCATATGGAAGAACTACTTCCAGTAAATGGTTTCATAATGAGCCCTGGTTAGATTTCAATATGTTTCAGTCAGGTCATCGCAGCTACGATCTTGATACATCAAAAACTGAACACAGGTTCGGACCCGATAATTACAAGTTTGTGTTGATGGATTACCCGAGGAAGCCTACCAAGCCTACGTTAGACGGTGAACCATCGTACGAATATATTCCCTACGGATTGCACGACACAACTAAACCACGATGGAACGACAATGATGTTCGCCGCTATGGTTACTGGGAAGTATTTGCCGGAGGCGCCGGGTACACTTACGGACACAACAGCGTTATGCAAATGCACAAATCCGGCGACGAGGAACCTGCATATGGCTCAAAAAAATATTGGTACAATGCAATCAACGATCCTGGTGCAGGGCAAATGGTTTACCTGAAAAAACTCCTGCTATCAAAACCATATTTTGAAAGAGTTCCTGACCAATCTTTAATTGCAGGAGAGCAAGGGCAACGCTACAATTACATTGCTGCAACTCGTGGAAAGAACTATGCTTTCATCTACAATTATACCGGTCGCGAATTTCGCGTAAACATGGGAAAGATCGCAAGCAAAAAAGTAAAAGCTACATGGTTCAGCCCAAGAGATGGAAGTATAAAATCAATCGGCACATTCAATAATACAGGAGTGCAAAGGTTCAATCCGCCGGGCGATGAGGAAGATGGAAATGATTGGGTTTTAATACTAGAAGCAGTATGATTTGGCTAAAGCCTTTTATACAACATTCTATTGCCACGCCTTTAAAGGTGTGGCAATGTTTAAAATCAAGGCCTGGTTTTAACCAAATAAGTTTGATACATAGGGCTATTGTGATGATGTCCGTCATGCTAATATTAACATCATGCGCTTCCAAGAGCATTTACATGTTTACTTCATTTAAAGAACCAGCCAATGAAGGGTTGCGTTTTTTATATAGTAAAGATGGATTGCATTGGAAAAGAGTTGATTCTACCTTTCTAACACCCATGCTCGATCAAAAAGTAATGCGTGACCCATCCATTATCG
Source organism: Segetibacter sp. (assembly GCA_031424735.1). Lineage (GTDB taxonomy): Bacteria > Bacteroidota > Bacteroidia > Chitinophagales > Chitinophagaceae > Segetibacter. The sequence continues at coordinate 7,205 of JANPIA010000286.1, read as the reverse complement.
AGGGACCCGATGGTACGTTTCATTTGGTTTTTACGTCTGCATGGAAAGGAAGAAATGGCTTTGGCTATGCAAGCTCAAAAAATCTTATCAATTGGACAGAACAGCGGCTGATCGATGTGATGAAGCATGAGCCAACTGCTGTAAATGTGTGGGCGCCCGAATTATTTTATGATGATGAGAAGGAACGTTTCATCATCATTTGGGCTACAACCGTTCCGCATCGTTTCCATCGTGGCATTGAAGATGAGGACAACAATCATCGCATGTATTACACAACCACCAAAGACTTCAAAACATTTACCGATACCAGACTGTTTTTAGATCCTGGCTTTAGTGTAATTGATTGTGTGCTGTTGAAGCGAGGCAAAAACGATTACGTGTTGATTTTGAAAGACAACACCCGTCCTAACCGCAATATTAAAATTGCATTTAGCCGCGATCCATTAGGGCCATTTACAATAGCTTCAGAACCCTTTACGCCAAATTTTACCGAAGGACCTGCCGTATCAAAAGTGGGCGATGATTACATAGTCTATTATGATCAATACCGCGATAAGATTTATGGAGCTATGAAAACAAAAGATTTTAAAGTTTTCGGCGATGCAACCAAACGAGTATCGGTTCCTGAAGGCCATAAGCATGGGAATATATTTAAGGTAAACAGGAAAGTTTTGGGGGGCCTGCTTGCCGCGCATGGAAAATGATTACAAGTGTTTTTTCCATGTATTGCCGAGTTTTTTAGAGGAGAAATAGCACCTCAATTAAAGCCTTACTTTTCTTACACTTGCCTCGCTCTTTAGAGCGAGGACAAAAAACACAAATCTCACTACCAGGGGCTTTAGCCAAAATTTTGCAATACCGGGTAATGGAAAACCCATAACATAGCTGAATAGAATTACTAAATGCACAAGAGTGCGACGCAACAAAAGCTACACTATTTGTATGTAGCTTAGTTCATAAAATAAATCTTGCCATGTCAACCACACATCGTTCACGGAGAAATTTTATAAAGAACTCTTCGTTAGCCGGGCTAACAGCTTTATCCATACCGCAGTTGGTTTCCACTGCTTTTGCTGAAGCTAAATTCAATAAAAAAGTAAAGTTGTCGCAGGATGATATTATTCTTTTCCAGGGGGATTCTATCACCGACAGTGGAAGGAAAAAAGATGATACAACCGTTAACAGCGCAGGCGCGCTTGGCAATGGGTATGCAATGATTGCCGCATCGGGTTTGTTGTATGAATACGCTGATAAAAATTTGAAAATATACAACAGGGGCATCAGCGGAAATAAAGTTTACCAGCTTGCAGAACGTTGGGATAAAGATTGTCTTGCACTAAACCCCGACGTGCTGAGTTTGCTGATAGGCGTAAATGATTTTTGGCATTGGGTGCTCGGCAGGTATGCCGGCACAATTAAAACTTATCGCGATGATTATAAAGCCCTCCTCGATCAAACAAAACAAAAGTTGCCTGACGTAAAACTAATTATTGGTGAGCCCTATGCCGTTATTGGTGTAAAAGCGGTGGATGATAAATGGTACCCTGCATTCAACGATTACCGCGCGGCAGCAAAGGAACTTGCCAAACAATTTGACGCCACGTTTATACCTTACCAAAGCATTTACGATAAGGCGCAAAAGATTGCTCCCGGTGTGTATTGGACGGGTGATGGCGTGCATCCATCGCTTGCAGGTGCACACCTTATGGCGCATGCATGGCTGGAGGCGGTGAAGTAAAACCGGTTGCCGGTTGCTATTTTCCGGTTTATTTATGGAGAAGTTTTTTTTTGTACCCAACTTTTGTTTTTCATAGCATCATTGTTGCGTCGCACTCGTGTACACTTCGTTCTTTACGCACCAATTACTCCTCGCAATGACGCGAAGTGCACAATCAGTACAGGAGTGCGACGCAACGATGTACAATAACGAACAAATGCTGGTAACAAAATAAACTTCAAGCAAAACACACTAATGAATAGCCGTTTTTATAAATCACTTGTATTGGTATTTTTAATTACCTCCGCATCAGCACAAGACACGGTACGTTACACCGGCAACACATTGGTGAACGTCGACTATCATCATGGGCAATTAAGTCCTGCAGTTGGCGTGCATAATATACAAGTGTTCCGCGCTAATAGGGAGCACCCTGAAGTAAAAGGCGTTTCCGACTGGACGTACAACCATGCGCCCATGATGGCATACTGGAACAATACACTTTATGTTGAGTATTTAAGCAACCCGGTGGGTGAACATGTGCCGCCGGGGCAAACACTACTACTTTCCTCTAAAGATGGGTATACCTGGAGCAAGCCCGTTATTGCCTTCCCGAAATACAGAATTCCGGATGGTACAACCAAGGAAGGTCGTAAGGAAGTTGCTAAGGACATGTATTCGGTTAACCATCAACGCATGGGTTTCTATGTATCAACCAAAAACAGGTTGCTGGCTTTTGCCTATTATGGATTAATTGTTGGCGAACACGACGATCCGAACGACGGTTTAGGGATAGGTAGAGTAGTTCGCGAAGTGAATAAGGATGGTTCCTTTGGTCCTATTTATTTTATACGTTATAACCATAAGTTTAACGAGAAGAATACGCAGTATCCTTTTTATACAACGAGTAACGACAGGGGTTTCGTAGAAGCTTGTAATGAGGTTTTAGCCAGGCCATTAATTACCCAGCAATGGAACGAGGAGGCAGACCGGGATGATCCGCTTATTGCTTTAAAGAAAGATTACAAAGCATTCAGCTTTTATCATTTGCCCGATGGAAGAGTTGTAGGCTTATGGAAAAATGCATTGACTGCTATCAGTAACGATCATGGTAAAACATGGCCGGCAAACGCAACACGTGCACCCAGGTTTGTAAACAGCAATGCTAAAATTTGGGGACAAAAAACAAGCGATGGAAAGTATGCAACCGTTTATAATCCTTCGGAGTTTCGCTGGCCGCTGGCCTTGTCGGTAAGTAACAATGGGCTCAATTACCATAACCTGCTTTTAGTGAATGGTGAGATCAGCAGCATGCGTTATGGCGGCGCTTATAAATCATATGGACCTCAGTACGTGCGTGGCATTACGGAGGGAGATGGCACGCCACCGGGAAGCAATATGTGGGTTACCTACAGCATGAACAAGGAAGATATCTGGGTATCTAAAATCCCGGTGCCGATTATGGATAAAGTATCGGCTCATGCAAACGATGTTTTTGATAAGATGCAAGCCGGTAAAGAGTTGCAACGCTGGAATATCAACAGCGGTTTATGGGCTTCGGTTGCAATTGAAAAGATGACCGATGGAAGAAAAGCCCTAACATTAAGAGACAGTGATCCTTTCGATTATGCAAAAGCGGAAAGGATTGTTCCTGCAAGCAAGCATATTGTTGTTGAATTTACAGCAATGCCCGACCTGGATGCAAATGGTATATTGGAAATAGAATTTCAAAATGCGAAGGGAACAGCGGGTGTAAGATTGATGTTAGACACCGGCGGAAATTTTGCTGCAAAAGCAGGGTATCGCAACAGAACATTGACAAAGTATAAACCGAACGAACCATTGAACGTACGGGTAGAGCTAAATACGGAAACACGCTTTTATAATACCACGGTAAATGGTAAGGCATTGGCGGCCGGATTATTCTTCGCCCCACTTGATTCTATTGAACGCGTTGTGTTTCGCACCGGGCGTGTCAGGCGCTTTCCAGATGCGGATACGCCAACAGATCAGTCGTACGATTTACCAAACGCCGGCGAGAAAGATAAAGAATCAGTGTACTATATCACCTCTTTCAAAACTTCAAATTGAATCCTTCCGCGTCATTGCTAGGAGGTACGACGAAACCATTTGCGAGCTGGCTGTTCCTCCTCGTATTTGATTATTAAACCCGCGAATAAATTTCTAACTGATTATGTGTAAGAACAAATCTTTAGAAAAAATAAAATGCACCGTCCCTCTCCTGCAGGATAGTGATAAGAGTGTGAGGTAACCATGAATCTCAAACCAGCTATATTCCTTTTCTTATTCCTGCTCACCCATAAGCTGCAAGCACAAATCACTTTGCCTAAAATTATTGGCAACAATATGGTGCTGCAACGCAACAAGCCCGTTGCCATTTGGGGCACTGCTGCAGCAGGTGAAAATATAACGGTATCATTTGGTAAACAAGTGAAGAAAACTGTTACAGATGCTTCCGGCAAATGGATGATAATGCTTGATGCGATGACGGCTAGTGATAAGCCTGCAACAATGACTATAAGCGGCAGCAGCATCATTACACTTAAAAATATTCTTGTTGGTGAGGTTTGGCTTTGCTCCGGTCAATCTAATATGGAATTTACTATGGCAAAAAGCAGCAAGTTTGCGAATGCTAAACGAAGTAAAGGACTTGATAGTGCGGCTACAGCAAATGAACGTAATTCCGACATTCGTCTTTTTTTAGTGAGGCGCGATTTAACTAAATCGGATGGTGCAGGAGTAAACAAAGGGTGGAACGAAACTGAAGCGACGTACCTCAAAGATTTTTCCGCGCCAGGTTATTATTTTGCAAAGAAGTTGTATGAAGAATTGCGCGTTCCAATTGGTATGATCGCTTCCTCAGTAAGTGGCAGTAACATAGAGCCATGGATGAGTGGCGCTGTTGTAAAGGATACAACTTCAAAACGGCATAATGTTGAGTTAGCAATAGACGAAAAGCAGCCCGGAAAATTTTATGCAGGGTTAATAAAACCATTGTCGCCATATACCATCAAAGGCTTTCTGTGGTACCAGGGTGAAACTAATTGCTTCCTGAAAGAAACGACAGCATACGCTTTCAAATTCAAACATCTTATCAACAGTTGGCGTTCGCTTTGGAACAATCCTAACGCGTCATTTTACTTTGTTCAAATCGCTCCGCACAGTTATTCAAAAAGTAAAGGGCTTAACGAACAAAGCCTGCCAGAATTTAGAGAATCGCAGTCAGCGGCGCTCAGTTTACCCAACACCGGAATGATCATCACAACCGATCTCGTAGATAATATAGATGACATTCACCCTACCTACAAATGGGAGATAGGAAGGCGCCTCGCATTGATTGCATTGTCAAAAGATTATGGTAGGAACAGCACTTATGCAGGTCCCACTTATAAAAAAATGAAGGTCAAACAAAACAAAGTGGAGCTTGCGTTTGATCATGCAGATCGCTTTAAAAGCAGCGATGGACAACCGCTAACATGGTTCACGGTTGCGGGTGCCAACGGCAAGTTTGAAACGGCCGATGCTGTTATACAAGGAAACAAGGTGATCGTTTCATCTCCCCAGGTTGCCAAACCAATTCATGTTAGGTTTGCATGGAATGAAGCTGCGCAACCTAATCTATATAACAAGGCTGGCTTGCCCGCCGTCCCTTTCCGAACCGACAAACCTTTCCACTCAACTGCAAAAAATTAGCCCCAGAATTTTGAAGAGTACAATAAATCGAGATCGTCTGAATTTTGTAAGTAGTTTTTTTTGTACCCAACAACAGCAACTCCGGTTAAGCTTCCGTTGCGTCGCACTCTTATACCGCAACAGTTCTTTTCATCTTTTTAATAAGCACCCTCAATCTTCGCGTCATTGCGAGGAGGAACGACCAAGCAATCCGCTCTTTTCTAAAAACAACTTTGAATTCGATCAGCAGATTGCTTCGCCAAGCTGCGCAAGGCTCGCAATGACGAGTTCTTTATTCCTCCTTGCGATTATTTTCTTTTTTTCAAATAGCACTGCTTACGCTCAGCAAACCCAAATCCAATACCTCTCCGGCACGGGTAGCCATCATACAGTCAACTGGGATTTCTTTTGCACCGCCGGCAACAACTCCGGCAAATGGACTACCATACCCGTTCCATCCAATTGGGAATTGCAGGGTTTTGGAAAATACAATTATGGCTTTGCGAAAGACACTTCGCGTGGTAAAGAAAAGGGTTTGTATAAACACACGTTTAAAGTGGATGATGCATGGAAAAACAAAATTGTAAATCTTGTTTTTGAAGGAGCAATGACAGATGTGGAAGTAAAGATCAATGGTCAGCTTGCCGGACCTGTTCACCAGGGATCTTATTATCGCTTCAAATACGAAATAAGCAAATTGTTGAAGTATGGTGGTGATAACTTATTGGAAGCGACTGTTGCTAAACACTCAACAAACGAGACGGTGAACGATGCAGAACGACGCGGCGATTTCTGGTTGTTCGGTGGCATATTCCGCCCTGTTTATCTGGAAGGGCTACCAGCAGCATATATTGAGCGACTTGCATTAAACGCCGATGCAAAGGGAAAATTTATTGCAAATGTATTTGTTCGAAACGCAGGTGCTGCAACCATTACAGCGCAGGTGTATAATTTAAAAGGCGAAAAAGTTGGTGGCGCTTTTACTACCTCCGTTAATAAAGGTGATTCCAATGCCATCATCAATTCAAGGGTTTCATCGCCCAAACTTTGGTCGCCTGAATTTCCCAATCTGTATAAGGTTGAAGTGTCGTTGCTGTCCAATAGTAAGCCTGTTCATTCAGTAAATACAAAATTTGGTTTTAGGACTGTTGAACTGAAGCAACGGGATGGAATATATATCAACGGGGTGAAGATAAAGTTCAAAGGAGTAAACAGGCATTCATTTAATCCAAAAACAGGCAGGGCTTTAAATGCCGCAGTAAGTTTGGAAGATGTGCAGTTAATGAAGGATATGAACATGAATGCAGTGCGTATGTCTCACTACCCAACCGACGATCATTTTTATAACGTGTGCGATTCACTGGGTTTGTTTGTGCTGGATGAATTGGCCGGCTGGCATGGACATTACGATACGAAAACAGGAACAGAACTTTTGAAAGCGATGATTGCAAAAAATGGTAATCATCCTTCCATAGTAATGTGGGCTAATGGAAATGAAGGCGGGCACAACTTTGAACTTGATCATGTGTTTAGCGATGAAGATATTCAGCAACGCCCCGTAGTGCATCCCTGGCAATTGTTTAATGGGGTTGAAACACAACACTACCGCGAGTATAATTATGGAATAGGCAATTATAACAACGGTCGCGATATAGTAATGCCAACGGAATTTTTACATGGCTTATACGATGGCGGTCATGGGGCAGGTTTGGAAGACTACTGGGAAGCTATGTGGAAAGACCCATTGAGTGCCGGTGGTTTTTTATGGGACTTTGCGGATGAAGGCGTTGTTAGA
>JANPIA010000285.1:0-11726 GCA_031424735.1 Segetibacter sp. | reverse complement strand
TGAAAATGCATCCGCGAACCGATTTGATGTTTAACCAGTTAGGCGACGACCGCGATCACATTGGAATGCGCATTCCAAAAGAAGACAGCTTTTACGGAAAAGGTTTTGAACGTCCGGTATATTTTATTAATGGCTTGCCGCAGCAACGGGGCTAGTTTATGAACCATACAACCGGCGCCAGTTCTACGGCTGCAAAGTTTGCAAGTGTATTTGCATTAGCCGACAATCTCCTTAATTCGGATTCAACATTTCGTAAATACGATAAGAGAAAAAGTTATTACGATAAGGCAATAGATGCGCTGGCATTCGCTATAAAAAAACCGGGCGTTACACAAACGGTTTCGGTCAGGTCGCCTTATATATATGCCGAAGACAACTGGGTAGATGATATGGAACTGGCTTATGCATCTATTCAAAACATGATCGTCAGCAAAGGAAAAAGCAACGCGAACGGATGGCACATGGTTCAATCGCTTGCCTATGCAAAAAAGGAAAAAGTAACGCCGTGGTTAGGGTCCGATACAGCTCATCATTATCAATGGTACCCTTTTATTAACCTGGGCCATTATGAGTTGGCGAAACAATTGAGATTATCTAGACTGTTGCCCTTGGCTGGCTACACCAGCGATTTTATCAAAAGTCTTCCTTTGAACGGAGATACAGTTACAGGCTATTACAGAACAGGAATTGAAAGGGTTTGGAACAAGGTAAGGTCCAATGCATTTTACAGGGGTATACCTTTTATATGGTGCAGTAACAATCTTACCACTGCCTTCACAATTCAATGTTATTGGTACAAACAATTGACAGGCGATAAAACTTTTGATGAATTGGCGCAGGCAAACTTTGATTGGTTGTTTGGCTGCAATCCCTGGGGCACCAGCATGGTGTACGGATTGCCCACCCGGGGCGATACACCGGTTGATCCGCATTCGGCTTTTACGCATTTGAAAAACTACCAGATCAATGGCGGGTTGGTGGATGGACCGGTTTACACAAGCATCTATAAAAACCTCATAGGCATTACACTTAAAGATGCGGATGAGTATACCGCTTTTCAAAGCGACCTGGCGGTTTACCATGATGATTACGGCGATTATAGTACCAACGAACCAACGATGGACGGAACGGCATCGCTCATATACTTGTTGGCTGCCAGGGAAAGCGAAGCCAACTTAGCTAAGGATTCTAAAGATCGGGTTTATGATCCTGCTGCAATAAGCATTGAAAAATTAAAAACTATCCCGGCGGTAAATATGAAACAGGCGCTAGAGGGGAAAATAAAAAGTCGCCCGCCCGAAAATCATGGTGCCATCATTAGGGGTGATACTACCAAACAAAACCTTGCGATCGTACTTACTGGTGATGAGTTTGCAGATGGTGGTAACATCATCCTTAAAACATTGCAGAAGCAAAAAGTAAAAGCATCTTTCTTTTTTACTGGAAGGTTTTATCGAAATCCTGCTTTCAATTCTCTTACAAAAAAAATAAAATTGCAGGGCCATTATTTAGGCCCGCACAGCGACCAGCATTTATTGTATTGCGACTGGGCGAAGCGCGACAGCCTGCTAATAACAAAACAGCAATTTATCAGCGACCTGGAAAAGAATATTAATGCTATAGAACAGTTTGGTGTAAAACGGCCGGCTATTCAATATTTCATTCCACCATACGAATGGTATAACGATAGCATTGCTGCATGGACAAAGGCACTTGGGATGCAGTTGATCAATTACTCACCCGGCACTTTAAGTACGGCTGATTACACCTATCCGCCATTGCCTAATTACAAAAGTTCCGATGAAATTTATGCGTCAATCATTAAAAAAGAGAAGGCTGATGCCCAGGGTTTGAATGGGTTTATCCTGCTCATCCACATAGGCACGGACCCGCGACGCACCGATAAATTTTATATTCGTTTGGATGAATTGATAACTGGATTAAAGCGGAAGCAATACAAATTTGTAAGCCTGGAAACCTTGCTTAAATAACATCACCATTTCTCATCGTCGGGTATATCGTTTTTAGGTACAAAGCTTTTACGTGCCTCTATTTTTTGGAGCTGTCTTTCGATTATGAGCTGGGCTATAATAGTTCCTACATTGATCCCGGAAGCATCACGCAACAGTTGATTTAATTTCTTCTCAGATATATCCATCCGGTATAACAATGAAATGAGCGTGTTAAAGTTATGCACCACTAAATGATCAAGATACGCAGCCAGTTCATTAAAAATATCGTTATGATCCTCGCTTGCCGTAAAGCGGATATCAAACTTTTCCAGTTCTCTTTTTATGAGTTCGGTATTGTTCATTTCTTGCCGTCAGATGACTTTCATTTATGCTTCAAACACTTTTTAATTAAAACAATTTGCCCCAAATGATAGTGCGCATGTTCAATGACGCCATGAAGCGTTTTATACACAGATGCCTTGCCAGGTAGTATCGGCTCATGGAGTTTTTCATCGGGCAACTGCCTGATGACTGTTGCAAGGTTATGGGCTGCACGCATATTCTCTTCTTTTAGCTGCAACCAGTCAGCCTCGCCTTGTAAAGGCGGCACATCAAATCCGTTTGCTTCACCAATTTCACGATCATTGCCCTTCAACCTCTCAATAATAATGTTGCTGTAGAAGGTGATATGATGAAGCAATGCAGCAATACTGTTAGCTGATATTGCGGTTATAGGTTTTGCTTCCTCTATAGATACATCTGATAATGTATTTCTGATATTCACTTCTGTCCAGTTATCACCTTCGTGTACATCAATAAGGTGTTGGGCAATTTGTTCGGCTACTTTCATATTGCGAAGGTTTAAAATTTTTCCACCACGCCGAGTCCAAACAATGCAAAGTCGTATTTCACCGGGTCGGCAGCATCTAATTTACGCAACTCGCCGGTAAGCTCAAGGGCTGCGTACCAATCAATTTTATTTCGGGGTAGTAAACCAAAATGGTAAGCAACCCGTGCCACATGTACATCAATAGGGCACACCAGTTGAGCGGGCTTTATTGTTTTCCAAATGCCAAAGTCTACACCGTGTTTATCGTTGCGAACCATCCAGCGCAGGTACATGCTCAGGCGTTTGCAGGTTGAGTTTTTTTCGGGCGATGCTATGTGTTTATGTGTACGGGGCGGCGCATCGGGCAACGAAAAAAACCGGTGATAAAATCCTTTCAGCGCGTTTTCAGTAGTGGTATCGTCTTTCTGCATTTCCGAAGTAAAAGCAGCCTCCAACGATTTGTGCTCGGCATAATGCGATTGAAGAAAATGAACAAAGTACAGGAGGTCTGTATCGTTAAAAGTTCGATGTTTGAATCCCAGTAAACCTTTCAGGTCTGCCTCCTGGTGATGCTTTATGAAATCAAACGGGGCATCGTCCATCCGCTTCATCAACTCCCTGCTTTTATTAATAATGGTTGTACGGTTTCCCCATGCAAAAATGGCTGCAAACAATCCCGCAATTTCTATGTCTTGTTTTTTTGTGTAAAGATGGGGGATGCAAATGGGGTCATCTTTTATAAACGCGTTGGTATTGTATTGTGCTACTTTTTTGTCAAGAAAATTTTTGAGGTTCATGCACCCGCAAATATAGCGGGAATGCTTTATCACCGGTCTTTTATACATTGATCAATCCATCAGTCTGATAAAAAAACTCCTGCCATTTTACCTGCAGGAGTTTAGTTTTTTATAGGAGAAATTCTTATGGCTCCAGTGCAAATGCATTGGTATCCGAAAAATCAAAATCGGAGATGCGGTTGTAGCCATTGGTGTGCAGGGCGCTTACATAAAGTCCTTCAGCGAATGCGCCTTTTGTGCAGGTGCCTAACATGGCAGCCGGCGTTAAAAACGGAGCAGCAACAAATTCTCCATCGCCGCTTCTGCTGTAACCGGGCGTTGCGCTGAAAACAAAACCCGCGGTATCACCGGGGCAACTTTCCGTATTGTTTCCTTTAATAACATTGAAGCTGAAAGTGGCGAATTTATTATCGTGGTGCGCCTGGAAGCTTAACCGTACTTGTTGTGCATTCGGGTTAGTGTATTTAATAAATCCACATGGCCCCGATACATTCGCACCCACCTGCACGTCGTGAATATCGCCTTCGGTCCTCGTATTATCTATACGAACCACCATATGGAAATCGGTTGTTCCGTTTGCGGCATCCCATACCAAAAACTCGGGCGTTGCATTTTCTGTTTCGCCCGAGTTGGTAACTTTCGGTACTTTATAAATGGTAGGATCGTGGAATATTTTATTGCCATTCTGGTCGAAGAGCTCCAATGTAAATTCATACAATCCATCGCCATCTAATCCGCTACTGTCAAAAGCGGCACTAACTGTATCGGCAGTTTGCCAAACGGCGGATGCATCCGTTTCGCCCAGCCAGTTAAAGGGGCTTGCAGGCGGTATCAGGAACAATCCGTTTGTGCCCGTAACCGGCCCCAGCGTATGCACCTTGGTAGTGGTTTGTGGGTTGCCGAATATATCAACGTATTCAACATAGTAGGGCTTGGTTATAGTATCGGCAAGTAAACGGGGCACTCCACCACTATAAGTTGACAGATCTGCGTTCTTAATTTTTTTGGCTTTCCACCGGAAATATTTAGCGCCATTATTCGGGAGGCTGCTACCAAATTTGATGATAAAATTTAAGCCCGTTGCAAAAGGCGAAACATAATCCGCAACGGATAGTCCGTAAACAGGCTGCCTGTTTAAACCAATACGATGCCATTCCACTCCCTGTATCGGGCTAATATCAAGATCGTTTTGTTTTATGTTGCGAACAGAAACGCTTCCAAGAGAACGTACCCAAACCTGTTCGCCAGCCAATGGATCGTTACAACCGGCACGAACGCGCGGGTCAGTTACATTTATCGTTACTTCTGTGCCGCAGGCATAATCCCAAAACGTGTTGCAGGGTATGCCCGGCCGGTAAACCGTTGTCCAAACACCTTCAATTAAATATTCCACCCAAAAATAAATATCGGGTTTATCGCCAGTGGCCCAATAAATAATGGATGTATCGAACCTTCCGTTGCTGTCGGTATAAACAGTTTTTATTTCGTCGCAACGATACAGCCATGGCCATATCCATGGATAGTTGCAAAAGAAAGGATGAAACAGTTCGAAGTTTTTTGCAAGCGTGGCTTTGATGGTAGGTGCATGCTTGCTTAGCAATTGCTGCCTTATTTGGGGCTCTACAGAGGGCATTGCAGATTGAAGGGGTTCAATGCTTCTAACATTTAAACGGGTGAGTTGTTTAAAACGTTCGCCAAAAACTGTAGGGCTTACAAAAGCCGGGTTGATAAAATTTTTAAAAACAGGGTTCGGGTCGGGTGGATTAGGAATTGGTTTGAATTTGATAGGACGAAGTATAATATCGGGTACACGAAGAATAATAGGATCGGGTATGCGATCTAACCAAAACCATATTTTATCTACCTCGCATATATGTACCCTTGCTTTACATAAAGGCTTTACAACCAACTGCCCATCAATGGTAAAATCTTTTTTCACCCTGCCTATAACACGGCAAAAACGTATTTGCCATAAATCGATCAGCCTGCCAGGAATAGGAAGTAAGGTAAGTTTATCCTTGTCAAATTTTAAAATAGGCTCATAAGGCTTTAGCCGGTCCAGGTCTTTAATGTTGCGAACATCAATTCGCTGGTCGGTTACCTCGGGTGTTATTAAAATCCGCAATCCATCGGGACTTAACTTGTTTAATCCTTTGAACTCTGCCAGGTTATTGGCAACGGGCACCTGCTGTATAAGCTGACCATCGCGGTTAAATAACCAGGCAATTAAATTTACATTGGCCCCAAGTTGTTTTTCGAACGTTAGCGGAACGTTCAATTCATTCAATTCTTTCATGATAAAGATTTTTGTAGTTAAAAAATTGGATAAATCTTTTTCACCAGGCTGCAACTTTTCAACGGATAAATTGGATAGGACAATGCTTTGCACACTTTGCATTCTATGAGTAACTGACTATTGGGGGGAGATAAAAATAGAACCTATATCACATAAGTGCAACTTATCAATCCTCCGAATTTAAATAATTAACGTAGCCATAATAAGGGCTTTAAATACCTTGAAACGGCAGTATTGTAATCCATGTATGAAATACCTTTGGCGTTCATTAAAAAGGGTGCCGATCTCCAAAAAAATTAAAGCAACGGATGTATGAAAACTGATTTCCTGGTAATAGGTTCTGGTATAGCCGGATTAACGTATGCACTAAAAGTTGCCGGGTCGCAACCTGATAAAAAGATAACGATCATCACAAAAGCCCAAAGCGATGAAACGAATACAAAGTATGCCCAGGGCGGCATTGCGGGCGTATGGGACGATGACACTGATAGCTTTGATAAGCATATTGAAGACACATTGATAGCAGGCGACGGCTTGTGTAATGAACATATTGTAGAGATTGTAGTAAAGGAAGGGCCACAGCGCATAAGGGAGATCATTGAGTGGGGCGCACAGTTTGATAAGGACCCGGATGGAGATTACTCCCTGGGCAAAGAAGGCGGTCACAGTGTAAACCGGATACTCCATCATAAAGATGTAACGGGCAAGGAAATGGAAAGAGCGTTGCTGCAAAAAATTTTGAGCATGCCCAATATCCAACTCATCAATCACTGGTTTGTGGTAGACCTGATTACGCAACACCACCTCGGCTACCTGGTAACAAAAGCAACCCTTGATATTGTTTGTTATGGCGTTTACGTGCTTGACCTGCACAGCAATAAAATTGAGAAGATCATTTCTAAAATAACGGTGTTGGCCACCGGCGGAAACGGGCAGGCGTACCGTACCACCACCAATCCAAAAATTGCCACTGGCGATGGTGTTGCCATGGTGTACCGCGCCAAGGGTAGAATAGAAAACATGGAGTTTATCCAGTTTCACCCAACGGCTTTGTTTGAACCGGGCATTTCACCTTCGTTTCTGATAACTGAGGCAGTACGCGGCGATGGGGGTATTTTACGCAATAAGCACGGCGATGCTTTTATGGAAAAATATGATTCGCGTAGAGATCTTGCACCGCGGGATATAGTTGCCCGTGCCATCGACAGTGAAATGAAGAAAGGCGGTACGGAACATGTTTATCTTGATTGCCGCCACATGGATAAAGAAAAGTTTATCCATCATTTCCCTAACATTTATGCAAAGTGTTACAGCATTGGTATTGATGTTACACAACAAATGATACCGGTAGCGCCCGCAGCACATTACAGTTGTGGTGGCATTAAAACCGATGAGCATGGACGAACATAGATCCAAAACCTGTATGCCTGCGGGGAGTGTGCCAGCACGGGTTTACATGGCGCAAACCGCCTGGCAAGTAACAGCTTGCTGGAGGCGATGGTGTTTGGTCATCGTTGCTTTTTAGATAGCATAAAGAAAGTAGAAGAATCTGTTTTTAAAGAAGGACTTCCTGACTGGAACGACGTTGGAACCAACGAGCCGAAAGAAATGATCCTCATAACACAGAGCTTGAAAGAACTGCAGTTCCTGATGAGTGATTACGTAGGAATTGTTAGAACAGATGTGCGTTTGGCAAGAGCAATGAAAAGATTGGACCTGTTGTTTAACGAAACGGAAGAGCTATATAAGAACACCAGGCTCTCATCGTACCTGCTTGAGTTAAGAAACCTGATAAGTGTTGGCTACCTGATTGTGAAAGGCGCAGAGTTCAGGAAAGAAAGCCGCGGGCTTCACTTCAATACAGATCATCCACACAAAAGCCCGCTGGTTGAAAACATCATTTTATAACAGAGTAAGTTAACAGGCGCACATGTACTACCTGGTGTATGGATCATTATACCTTCTTTCGCTTTTGCCCTGGCGCATATTGTATTTGCTAAGCGATTTTTTTTATGTGTTGATGTATTATGTTATAGGTTATCGCCGCGAGGTGGTGATGAAGAATTTACTAATTGCCTTCCCCGAAAAAACGGAGAAAGAACGGATACGGATAGCCAAAGATTTTTACCACAACTTCCTCGATACTTTCATTGAGATCATCAAGTTTATTTCGCTTTCCGATAAACAATTTTCAAAACGTATTTCGGGCAATTTTGAATTGCTGGCAGCACTGTATGCAACCGGGCAAAATGTACAACTTCATTCCGCTCACTTCTTCAATATTGAATACCTAAACTGGGGTATTCCAAAATATTCGCCGTATCCCTTTCTTGGCATTTATATGTCGGTAAAAAATAAAGCGGTTGATAAGATCATTCTCGACATGCGCAAACGATATAATAGTATCATGATATCCGCCGCCGAGTTTAAAACCACTTTTCATACCTACGTAAAAAAACGGTATGCACTCGGGCTGGCAGCCGATCAAACTCCCGGGCACCCCGGCGCAGGGTTTTGGCTACACTTTTTTGGAAAGCTAACGCCTTTTGTATCTGGCCCTGAAAAAAGTGCCCGTATTAATAATACCGCAATAGTATGGGTTCATTACTACAAAGTAAAACGCGGTTATTACCATGCAGACTTTACATTGGTAACCACCAACCCTAAGGAATTCAAAAGAGGTGAGTTAACGAAAAAGTACGTACAGTTTCTGGAAGAAAGCATCCGAAAAAAGCCATCGAATTATTTATGGAGCCACCGCCGGTGGAAATGGGACTTTAAACCTGAGTATGAACATTTGGTGGTAAAATAACAGTTATGCTGAGTGGGCCAATAGTGAATGGTCAAGAATGCAGAAGTACAAATTCTATTGGGTTGATTATAGCTATATTTATTATACACCAGGTTTTATTGCCCGGGCGCTTTAGCCTGGGGAAAGAGTGAGTCAGGTTTGCATTGGCTTTAGCCGAAAAAGAACATTTGCCAAAGCCAGCAAGATGTGTGATGTTTTGTTTTCCCCGACCTAAAGGATCGGGGCAATGCAAGAGATTTTTTTATCTACAAAGTCTATTGATTTTGTCATTTAGGGCTACATCTTCCTGCCCCGGGTTTTATTGCCCCAGTGCTTTATCCCGTGGGAAAGAGTGAGCCAGTTGCACATTGGCTTTAGCCGAAAAAGAGCTTTAGCTAAAGCCAGAAAGATGTGTGATGTTTTGTTTTCCCCGAGCTAAAGGACAGGGGCAACGGAATAGTATAGATGGTTAGATTGTATACCATACAAACCCACTAGAGACCATGAAAATAAACCTGTAATTATAGCCAAATACCTGAAAACCTGAATCCAGAAACCTGCAACCTATCATCAATTCAGCACCGAAGCTTCTTTCTCTGTTTCAATTCTGGGTTCCTCTTTTATTTTAGTCCAGCCGCCTAATACATTCCTGAGATTGTGTATTCCCTGCCGCTTTAAAAGCGATGAGGCAATTATGCTTCTGTAACCACCACCGCAATGAATGTACAGGTTGTCATTGTCTTCAATATTACCCATGCTTGCCGGGTCCTTCATATCGCCCAAGGGTATGTTTATGGCTCCTTTTACATGACCATCACCAAATTCAACTTCCTTTCTAACATCAATCACTACCAGGCGCGGATCAAAGGGTATATCCATGGCAAGTTCATCGGGTTCCACATCAATAATGATATCAATCACTTCCCCTGCATTTTGCCAGGCTTCAAAACCACCATCGAGATAGCCCTCAAATTTTGAAAAACCAACACGGGCAAGCCGCACCATAGTTTCTTTTTGCTGCCCGGACTCTGTAACCAGCACAAATGGTTTATCAAAAGGCAGCAGGCTTCCGGCCCATTCTGCAAACCTGCCTTCTAAACCTATGCTTATGGCAGTGGGTACAAAACCATGGCTAAATACTTCTGCTTTGCGGGTATCCAACAAAATAACATCTTCTTCAATTTTTGCCTTAAATGCAGGAATGCTTAGGGCAACCATTCCCTTCTGTAAAATTTCTTCAAGGCTATCGTATCCTTCCATATTTATTTTTGCGTTTACCTGGAAATAATCTGGAGGTGCATTTAACCCTTCGGTTACTGCTTTAATAAATTCTTCACGTGTTTGTTGTTGCAATGCATAATTGGTTTTCTTTTGATCGCCGATAGTGCTAAAAGTTTCGGGGGCAAGGTCTTTACCACAACTGCTGCCGGGTCCATGTGCAGGGTAAACAATTACCTCATCTTCCAGAGGCATTATTTTGTTTTGAAGACTATCGTACATCATACTCGCCAACTCTTCTTTGGTATGGTCACCACTGCTAAGGTCTGGCCTGCCAACATCGCCCACAAATAAAGTATCGCCGGTGAATATTGCATGGTCATCCCTGTTTTCATTTTTTAAGAGATAACAGGTGCTTTCCAGTGTATGCCCTGGTGTATGCCTTACTTCAAAGGTTAGTTTACCAACCGTAAATATTTCACCATCCTTTGCCACCTGTACCGGGAAGTTGGTTTTAGTTTGTGGCCCAAACACAATGGGTGCACCGGTAGCTTTTGCCAAATCCAAATGTCCGCTTACGAAATCTGCATGAAAGTGCGTTTCAAAAATATATTTGATGGATGCGCCTCGTTGCGTAGCAAGCTCCAAATAAGCATCAATATCGCGGAGCGGATCAATAATAGCAGCCTCGCCTTCGCTTTCAATGTAATAAGCTGCTTCGCTAAGGCAATTTGTATAAAGTTGTTTAATAAACATGGCCAGGAAATTTTCAGCAAAAATAAGTGCACCCGCTTTAAGCAAAAGGTAAAATTGCTGTATAAAAAAAGCGTCCAGGTTTTGAACGCTTTTTTCAACCATATATATTTTAAATCATCCAACAAGGTCTTCAACAAACTTATTTACTTCTGCTATGCGGGAATAATTGATGCCATAATAAATAAACTTACCATCCCGCTTTGTACTAACAATACCGGCACGCCTTAGTATAGCGAGGTGTTGGGAAGCAACAGACTGTTCCAGTCGCAGCTTAACATATATTTCCGTTACGGTCATGCGTTTGCTTTCGTCCAACAACTTAATCATTTGCTGACGCAGCTTGTGGTTCATTGCTCTTAAAACCAGCGCTGCTTTTTTTAAGTGTAAAAAATCAAGCTTTATTGCAATATTATCCGCCGTATCAGAAATCGTTATTCCCTGTGTTGTGGTGATCATTCTCAAACATTAGTAGGTGGCTAAATATTAACTGTAGTAAAATTAAATTTCTATGCACCAAAAACCTAATTGAATATGGTAAAATTGCCGCCTTTTTAAAAAACAGAAGGTTAAGGCTTTTTAACAGCCTGGTAAAACTCTTTAAAATAGGTAGGTGAAGCATACGCAATATATGCAAAACGTTTTGCCACGTATGCATTTGCGGAAAGGTGCGCAAGGTCTTCTGCAGTATGTTGTACAAACGAAAAAATTGCACGATCATTAGAAATAATCGACTGAAATTTAGAAGCGCCATCGCCAAAAAAAACAATTGGGAAGCGCAATAAAAAATCATCAAAGCTATCCGGCTCCAAAACCATGGCACAGGGTGAAAGCGATGGATGAAGGGAAGGGTCATAAACTGCTGTAAACACTTCCATCCGTCTGGCATCTATCATTGGGCAATAACAAGTATCAGCAATTGCCCTACCTGTTGCCGCAGTTTTAGTGGTTGCAGCATAGGCCATTACCTCGAGGGTGTTGACTAAAATGAGCGGCTTACCTGTTGCAAAACATAAGCCTTTTGCGGTAGACATTGCAACACGCAATCCCGTATAACTACCTGGCCCGGAGGTAACAGCTACTGCATCCA
>JANPIA010000284.1:0-2982 GCA_031424735.1 Segetibacter sp. | reverse complement strand
GTTTTCGGCAAAGGCACTGTCCCAGCGGCTGAAAACTTCCTTGAAATGCAAAAGGCGATAACCTTCCGGTTTGGCAATGTCAACTCCTTCAAAAGCATACGCCATGTTTAACTCATGTCGGTCCTCATCCACCAGGTTGTGCGCATCTTCAAAGGTATTTCCGGCTCCCTCCGCAACACTCATTACGTCATATTTGCTCAACACTTCTTTGTTCATTTCCTGTAAGTAGCCGTGTAGGTTTCCCTGCATGGCGTAATACTTTACAAAGTCCCGCTCAAAGCCTTTCGGGAACCGGGGATAGGTGGTGTCTTTGGCCGCAAACTGGAAAGCATCCAGCCGAAAACCATCAATGCCTTTGTCCGCCCAAAAACGCATAATATCATAAATCTCCTGCCGGAGTTTTGGGTTTTCCCACTTCAGGTCAGGTTGCTTTTGTGAGAAATAATGCAGGTAATAAGCATTGGTTAAGGTGTCATATTTCCAGGCATCGTGGGCAACGTCAAACAGGCTGTAACGGTAAGGCGGCTTACCCTTTTCCGCATTCCACCAATGGTAGTAATGTCGGTATGGACTGGTGCGGGAACTGCGGCTTTGCTGAAACCAGGTATGTTCATCGCTACTGTGGTTTACCACCAGGTCCATGACCAGCTTGATGCCTCGTTGGTGCAGCCCTTGCAGCAGGGCATCGAAGTCCTCCATAGCGCCAAAGTCCTTCATGATGGCCCGGTAGTCGCTTACGTCATAGCCGTTATCATCGTTGGGGGAACGGTAAACTGGATTGAGCCAGACGGCATTGATGCCGAGACTTTTCAGGTAGTCCAACCGGGAAAGAATGCCTTTAATGTCGCCAACGCCATCACCATCACTGTCTTTGAAACTGCGGGGATAAATCTGGTAGACAATAGCTTCTTTCCACCATGCCTTATTTTGTGCAGGGGCAGAAACGTTCGATTGGCCGTAGCTTCTGTTTACCCATACAGCCAATAAAGTAAAAAGAAGCAAGAAGGAGAAGCATCGTTTCATAAACCAATGATTACAGTTATGTGTTGCGGTAAGATGGTTGTGGCTACCTGTATGAAGTTACGTCAATAGGTAGTTGGTTTATCTGGTTGAAAATCTTTCATCCCCTTGTATAGAACGGCGATGGTTGAACAACTTTGAATTTCTAAAATTCCGTTCTACATTCGCCACTCAAACCCAAACTCCCATGAAAACAAAACGATTGTTCTTTCTCGCTTTTCTTGTCCTTGGCATCTTTAGCTGCAAAAAAGATAATACCCTCGCAGAGAACGAAAAAAACATTAAAAAGCTTTGGAAACTTGACCAGTATCTTCTCAACAGCGTTGATAAAACGAGCACGATGTTGGTTGCTGATTACAACGAAAGCTACACCGATAACAGCAAGTACGACCGTTCTTACACCGATAAGGATGGCAGGAAAGTAACCCAAAACGGAAGTTTTGAATTTGAAGGTGCCCAGAAATTAAAGATTTCCGGTGTTGGCAGCATTGAGTTTACTAACAACAACACGGCGTCCTCTTCGTATTACAACATTATCAAACTAACCGATTCACAACTTTGGTATTCTTATACGAATGGTTCGAATAATCATGAATTTCACTTGTCTCGCAAGTAGCTAAAACTTCTTCTCAGAATAAATTAAAACAAAGTAACAACCCGCCGTTTCAGGGCTGTTGCTTGTTTTAATTTTGTAAGTGAGGTGTTCGTGAGCTCTTTTCTCAAACTGCTTTCTTTTGTGCGTCTTTTTCCACCACTTCAAGGGGAACTGAATATTATTTGCTGAGCCAGGTTAAATACTGAATAACGACTTTTTACCGTCTTGTTCTGGTCCTTTATGCAGCTTATAATCCTTGCAGAATTGAGCGATTCAACCCACGATAGAACCAAGGTTTGCTCCTGACTTTTTCACTAGTTAAGGAAGGAGGTTAATAGCTGACCGAACAATTATCGAACACAAATCCGGAGGAAGGTCATTTTATTAAATCCAACAACATCTATGATTTAGCTGCCAAAATAAGTCCAAATCTTCCAGTAAGATAAGCGTTGGGTAAAAGAGGCCGTCCAGGATTATTTTCAAAATGGAACAGCGCAAATGCTTGCTGACACCGAGAATGAGAACAATCTCATCAATCGTAAAGAGGTGGCAAAACTCCTTCAAATATCATTAGTAACCCTTACTGATTGGACGAAAAGAGGATTGCCTTTTCACAAACAAAGGGGCCGGGTTTATTTTATTAAGTCTGAGGTGTTGGAATAAATAAAGGAAACCAGATCGTTCAGGGTGGGGTTTATATCGTAAAGCAATAGTTTATGTTGATAAATTGGATTAGGTAAAACTCGAAATTATTGTGGAAGTCTGAGCACAACTCAGACTTTTCTTTTTTAAATTGGCTCTTCGGTGCCAGGATGTAACTTTAATTTGTTATTGCTCTTTGCTTCCGGCATCTGCAATTTGAAAAACAAAGATTTTACGTTTGATTGCAAATTGATTGCAAATGAAAAGGGCTACAAGTCTTGCAACTTATAACCCTTTGATTTTCAAGTGGATCCTGAGGGACTTGAACCCCCGGCCCTCTGATTATGAGACTTCGGAGAAAAGGTTTTATTTGAATCGATATGTATCATTATGATTGATATTCAATAATATACGTTGTTAATAAATTCAAATGGTAACAAGAAAAACTTGCTTTTGCGTGCAAATTGCGTGCAAATATTAGTACCTTAATGGAATGAAACATACTACCATCGTAGTTTCCTTGGATACTCGACGTGCAAAAGCAGACGGTACTTATCCTCTTATTCTTCGATTGACGCATAAGAGCCAAACGACTTCAATTAAGACGGGCATTTACCTGAAAAAAAAGGATTGGGACGCAGAAAACAGGCTTGTTAGGAAATCATATATTGGGGTCACAAACGTTACGCGCCTGAATAACGAAATTCAAAAGAAAAAGGCAGAAG
>JANPIA010000283.1:0-10046 GCA_031424735.1 Segetibacter sp. | reverse complement strand
AGGTGTTTTGCCAGCCTTAGCCGCACATTGCCAGATGTATAGCCGATGTAATAGCTATTAAGCGTGGCAGAAAAAAGAATATAGGTGATGAACATAAAAAAAGAGACTACCTTTTTTTAGTAATCTCTTTAGTGACCGCGTTAGGATTCAAACCTAAAACCTTCTGATCCGTAGTCAGATGCTCTATTCAGTTGAGCTACGCAGCCATTTGTGCGGCTGCAAATATAGGAGATAAATTTTTTGATAAATACTTCATCTCAAAAATTATCTTTTTGCCTTTTCAACCAATTCCATATTTATGTAACAACAAGGCTAATTTTGAGAATCTAATTTTTTCCCTATGCCACATGAGGCTATTTCTGTTTTCGATATGTTTAAAATTGGGGTGGACCGTCCAGTTCGCATACGTTGGGGCCATGGCGGGCGGCATTGCGATGCCTGGAAACTATGCGGCAAAAAGGCGGCATTGCGCTTGTGGAAAAAGTCTCCGTATTGCTATATGGTTCTCTTGCCAAAACAGGTGTAGGACATGGAACTGATATCGCCGTTATCCTGGGTTTGTGTAATGAAGATCCTGTTACAATTGATGTGAATACAATCAACCAGAAAATGCGCGACATCACTTTAAAAAAAATGATGCTCGTTGGCGCTGAAAAAGAAATCTGGTTTAACCCGGCAGAAAATGTTCAATTCCTTTTTAAAGAAACACTACCCTTTCACCCAAACGGACTAACATTTCTGGTTACTATGGAAGATGGAAATGAATGGAGTGAAACTTTTTTCTCCATTGGCGGAGGTTTTGTTGTAAAAGAGGGTGAGCAACATTCCGGAGCGCAATCAGTTGATCTTCCTTTTCCCATAAACACCGCCGACGACCTGTTGCACTGGTGTATAAAAACTGGCTTACCTATTTATGATGTTGTGCTAGAAAACGAAACTGCCTGGAGAAAGGAGAACGAAACCAAAGCCGGCATCCTTCGCATCTGGCAAACTATGAAAGAGTGTATGTACCGAGGCTGTCACTCAAAAGGCACATTGCCCGGCGGGCTATTAGTTAAGCGACGAGCCTACGATTTAAATAGAAAACTATTAGACAACCAGGTTTACACCGACTACAATAGCTGGATAAGTGCCATTAAAAATGGCGGCCAAACCTTTCAGTATATTCTGGATTGGGTAAGTTGTTTTGCGTTGTCGGTCAACGAAGAGAATGCCGCTTTTGGCAGGGTGGTTACAGCACCTACTAATGGTGCAGCGGGTGTTATACCGGCTGTGCTGCAATATTTCATTTGCTTTTGCAATGGCAACAACGATGAAAAGATCATCCGGTTTCTTTTAACAGCGTCAGAAATTGGCAGCATTTTTAAAAAAGGCGCTACCATTTCTGCTGCCATGGGTGGCTGCCAGGCAGAGATCGGTGTTTCGTCGGCGATGGCGGCGGCGGGATTAACTGAAGTAATGGGCGGCACACAGCGCCAGGCTATGATGGCTGCGGAAATTGCCATGGAACACCACCTTGGTATGACCTGCGACCCTATCGGTGGGCTGGTTCAGATACCCTGTATTGAAAGGAATACCATGGGCGCAATTAAAGCAATAACCGCCAGTCAGCTTGCACTACAAAGCAGCCCCGATTACGCAAAGGTTTCTTTAGACAAAGTAATTGCCACCATGTGGAATACCGCCCTCGACATGAATAGCAAGTACAAAGAAACATCTGATGGCGGGCTGGCGGTACAATTGCCCATCAGTTTAAGCGAGTGTTAGGGTTTATATACCTGCAAATTCAAACGTGGTATAATAATTTTTGAAGCCAGCCAAAAGCAAACCTCAACTTTCGTTGCGTCGCACCCTTGTACGGTATAACAAAATGCAACGGTTGGTGTTACACTCTATAAACAAAACCACATTGCCACCAATTAAAATTGCTTATCACCCCATGTATGCACACACCTTGCCAGAGGGGCATCGCTTCCCCATGTTGAAGTACGAGCTGATACCTGCGCAATTG
This sequence comes from Segetibacter sp., assembly GCA_031424735.1. Classification (GTDB taxonomy): domain Bacteria; phylum Bacteroidota; class Bacteroidia; order Chitinophagales; family Chitinophagaceae; genus Segetibacter. Next base: position 8,035 of record JANPIA010000283.1, on the reverse strand, counting down.
CAGCATCAGGAGATAATAACAACAGATAATTTATTTACCCCGAAAGAATGTGAACAAGAAGTGGTTTTATATACGCACACAAAAAAATACCTGGAAAAGCTGGTCAACCAAACTTTAACCGCTTCCGAACAACGAAAGATCGGCTTTCCGCAATCTCTGCAGTTAACCACACGTGAGCTTATAATTACCCAGGGAACTATTGATTGTTGTCATCATGCAATACATTCGGGTATTGCTTTAAATGTTGCTGGTGGCACCCACCATGCTTTTGCAAACCAGGGCGAAGGATTTTGTTTATTGAATGATTTCGCGGTTGCTGCCAACTACTTACTTAATTATCAACTTGCAAAAAAAATAATGATAATCGACCTGGATGTTCACCAGGGTAATGGCACGGCTAATATATTTAAGCACGAAGGCCGCGTGTTCACATTTAGTATGCATGGCGCTCACAATTATCCCTTTCATAAAGAGATTTCCGACCTGGATGTTCCGCTACCGGATGGCATTGGCGACGAAATGTATCTAACCACTCTGCGCGAAACATTACCCAAACTGGTACAAACCGTTATGCCGGATTTTGCATTTTACCTATCGGGTGTTGACATACTGGAAACCGACAAATTTGGCAAACTGAAAGTAACCCTGGATGGTTGCCGGCAACGCGACGAATTTGTGTTTGGTGTGTTAAAGCAACATTCCATCCCCTGTGTAACAGCAATGGGCGGAGGGTATTCGGAAGATGTGCGGGTGATTGTTCAGGCACATTGCAACACTTTTAAAACTGCTATCGATCTCTACAGGTAAAACTATTTTTCCGTGCACCTATCAAATGTGGAAATTAAGCTGAAGGTGTCGAACTATAGAAATGCAGGTTTTTTCGCCAGGCAATTACGATCCCGTCCTTCAACTAAACCAGCAAAACATAATGCTATAAGTTTGCGTTACATTAATGCTGCATGAAGGCTGCCACTATAAACGATCTGAAAAAAGAACTTCTCGCTATACCACCTGCCCAGGTAATGGAACTCTGCCTGCGACTTGCACGGTATAAGAAAGAAAATAAGGAACTGATAAGCTATTTACTGTTTGAAGCCCACGACGAACATGGCTATGTAGAAAATGTAAAAAGAGAGATGGACGAAGATTTTAAAAGTCTACCCAATACCACCCCTTATCACACAAAAAAAAGCCTGCGAAAAGTTTTGAGGTATATCGCCAAATACAGCAGGCATACTGCATCAAAACAAGCAGAAACAGAAATGCTGTTATACTTCTGCAAAAAAATAAATGCCTCCTCAATCAAACTTCACAAAAGCTCAGCTTTGCAAAATTTATATAACCAGCAGGTAAAGAAGATAAACACACTTGTAAACACATTGCACGACGACCTGGCCTACGACTATAGAAAACAGTTAGAAGAAATAGGCGGTGATGAAAATAATTGAACACAAAGGACCGCAAAAAAAAATGGCTCCTCCGTGGAAACGGAGCAGCCTCTAACGATTGCTTGCCATATGAAAATCTTAAAAATTATTTTTAGCCGGGCACTGCTTTTATTTTTCTATTACCTTACAGCGCGTTTAACGATTGCCTGATTAAACGATTGCCTGCCCATGTGTTTTTTCATTGTCGCTTCACGAAAGTAGAACGCGAAGCCTTATCGTTCAAAACAATTTAATTCGATTTTAATTACGCCAAAACAACGGTTGAGTTAGTGTAAGCCTTTACAATAGTACATTTCAGGTTAATCTTTTAATTATGCCCAGCAGGTTTTCCGATATTTTATTTCAACTAATTCATTCATTAGAGAAGTCCGAAAAACGGAATTTTAAACTCTATATAAAACGGAGCTCTTCCAAGGAGGATCTCAAAATCATTCAACTGTTTGATGCAATGGATAAGTTGAGCGAGTATGATGAAAAGACATTGCTTAAAAAGCTTCCTTCCATAGAGAAACCTCAACTTGCTAATTTAAAATCGCACTTGTACAAACAATTACTGGCAAGTTTACGGTTGTTAAAGGCTTCCGACAGCATCGATTTGCAGTTGCATGAACAACTGGATTATGCCAGAATTTTATACAACAAAGGACTATACATTCAAAGCCTTAAAATTTTAGAAAAAGTAAAAGAGATCGCTCTTAATTATAACCAGGATAGCTTCCTCATTCAAATTATTTCGCTCGAAAAAAAGATAGAAACATTGCATATTACCCGCAGCATGCAAGACAGGGCAGACAGGCTTACCGCCGAAGCCAACGAAGTGCACGAACGAAGAGGCATGATCACACAACTATCGAACCTCGCTTTAAAATTTTATAGCTGGTACATAAAAAATGGTCATGCCCGAAACGAAAAGGATGAAGCCGGTGTTAAACAATTTTTCTACGACAATTTTCCGGCTGATGTGGAAAAACAAACCGGCTTTTATGAAAGGCTATACCTCTACCAAAGTTATTGCTGGTATGCCTTCATTCGCCAGGATTTTTTAATGTACTACAGATATACACAAAAGTGGGTCGATCTTTTTCACAACAATGAAATTATGATTGGGGCAGAAACCGCACACTATGTAAAGGGTATGCACAATCTGTTAAATGCCCACTTCGATTTACGCAACTATAAAAAGTTTGAAACTACTTTAAACCAGTTTAAAAAATTCTCCGAATCGTCAACGGCTAACCAGCACGATAATATTCGTGTACAAACCTTTGTGTACATCTACCATGCAAGCATTAACCAGCATTTTATGCTGGGCACCTTTCAAGAAGGACTTACCCGCGTTCCTTATATTGAAGAGAAACTGCATGAATACGCCATGTTCATTGATACCCACCGGATACTGGTTTTCAATTATAAAATAGCAACCCTTTATTTTGGCAGTGGTGATTACAATACTTCTATCGACTACCTGCAAAAAATAATAAACGATCACGTGGATTTAAGAACCGATTTGCAATGCTATGCAAGGCTGCTTCACTTAATGGCACATTACGAACTGGGAAATGTGGAGATTATTGAACACCTGATTAAATCAGTTTATCGTTTTATGGCGCGTATGGAAAATCTCACCGTGATTGAAGAACTTATATTTAAGTTTTTGAGAAGCTCGTTTCATGTGTCGTCGCGAAAATTGAAACCCGAATTGCAAAAGCTGTTGGAAAAAGTAAAAGAGTTTGAAACAAGCCGGTTTGAGACACGGGCTTTTGCATACCTGGATGTTATATCGTGGTTGGAAAGTAAGGTATATGAAAAACCCATGGCGGAAATTATAAGGAACAAATATTTGCAAAGTATCCGAAGGTAATACCAGGTTATATCAAAAATTTCTGTTTGTTAGGGTGTATAGCAAAATATAAATTATCCTATCTTCATTTCTCACTAAAGAAAAAGGAGGTATTCATGTCTACAGATAAATCATGGAAACTTTCGGTTATTATCGCGTAACCGGCTACATCCAAAAAATAATCTGATAACGCAAAAGCGTTTAAAAGCTACCGGTTCGCCCGGTAGTTTTTTATTTACGCCATTCTATTGCCTTTTATGAAGTTTGTATTAACTTTTACCAAAGTGCCCTAACTGGCATTGTTTTATCAACTGTTTTAAAAACATACCAATGGAGTCAAATAAACCACTAAAGGCAGATGGCAAGATAGCACACGGCGAAACCGCCAGCGAATTAGCTCATCGACATATGGAAGATGAAACGCATGAAACAACCGAGGAGGAGATTAGAAATGTAACACTGGAATTAGGGGACGAACCTGTTATAACGGATGAATATGAAAAAGAAGTGGAGAGAACAGCCGAAGAAGTTGAAAGAAAAAACGATGATGATGATGATGATGAGAAAGACATCATTGTTACACCAGCCAGTATTTTAGGTGGTTAGCAGTTCAATGGTGGACGGTATCATTCTGCCGCCATCGTCTGCGCCGCGTTCACCTTCTTCATGGTATTCGGCGTCCTGGTTTACGTTCCATATATCATAAACTTCTTCGTTGGCAATAATATTTTTTGCCGCAAGCATAGCGGTCATCATGCTATGATCCTGGTTATTGTATTTATGCATTCCGTTTCTGCCAACCAGGTATAAACCCTTATAATCTTTCAGCCCGGTTCTTATTATTTCAACATTTTTTTTATAGTCCTTATCGTAAACCGGGTAAGCCTTTGCCTGCCTTACAACATAGCCATCGGTAACATTGATTGCTTTTCCGAGGCCTATTTCCTCAAATTCTTTTTTGCCCAGTTCTATTAAATCATGGTCACTACTGTCCCACATACCATCCCCCTCAAAACAAAAATATTCAAGACCGTAACATGCCATGGATGCATCGGGTACCATAAAAGGACTCCACGATTTGAAATTTTGAACCCGCCCAACCTTCACCGATGGATCATGAATATATATCCAGTTGTCGGTAAATTTATTCTCATCCTTCATTATTAAAACCACGGTTATAAAATCGCGGTACGATAGGTTGAGCGCAGCATTATGCACTTCAGGAATTGTGGGCGTAATATGCGGGATCAGGTCGCGTATAGCTGCTGATGAAATAACATGATCAAACTCTTTCTCAATGAACCCACCAGCCAATTCAACCGCCCAATTGTTGGTTTCGTAATGAAGGGCTTTCACATTACTGTTCATTACAATTTTAGCCCCATGGGATTGCGCTTTTAATGCGCAAATTTCCCACATCATCCCTGGTCCTTTTTTCGGATACCTAAAAGTGTCTATCAGCGTTTTTATGATCTTGCCATTATCTTTCTGTTTGGGTTTGTACAGCGCATTCATTATTGCAGTGGAAAGCGATAAGCCCTTTATTCTCTGCGCAGCCCAGTCGGCAGATATTTCGCTACAGGGTACTCCCCAAACCTTTTCGGTGTAAGTTTTAAAAAAGATATTATACAGCCTCTTTCCAAATTGGTTACAAATCCAGTCTTCAAAATTGGCGGGGTTTTTTACAGGCGAAAGCTTGGCTTTCAGGTAGCTAAGTACACACCGGCCCGATTCAATAATACCTAATTTCCTCAATGCTTCCACCGCCATAAGCGGATAGGAAAAATATTTATGATTGTAGTAAATGCGCGAACTGCGTGGACGTTCCAGTAATTCGTTACCAAGTATTTCCGTCCAAAAGTCTTCTACCTCCTGCGATTTGGAAAAAAATCGATGGCCGCCAATATCAAATAAATAGCCTTTATAACTTTCAGTACGCGAAATACCTCCAACGTATTTTTTATCCTTTTCGTAAACGATCACCTCGTGACCTGCTTTACTAAGTATATATGCTGCTGTTAAACCTGCCGGACCCGCCCCGATAACGGCAATTTTTTTTGTGATGGACATAAAGGGCTGCAAGTTATAGGAAAGCCTTCAATTTCATAAGGTAAAACAACATGCTGCTCATCTATAAACAGTAGTTCTTTTAAATTAATAAATGAAGGTTGGTATAAAAATTTAACGCTGAATTTGGAGCAAACGCTTACTTAACACATAACTACACATGATTGCATAGCTTTGCCGCAATAAAAAATAATGGGAGATATATTAATAATTTTAGGACTGATCGTTATCAGCGGACTGTTTGCGATGGCGGAAATTGCATTGTTATCTGCACGAAAAGCGAGGTTGGAGTTGCAGGCATCCAAGGGTGATAAAAAAGCAAGGGAAGCGCTTATCCTCGCTAATAAGCCTGATACATTCCTTTCCACGGTTCAAATCGGTATCACGCTCATAAGTATCCTCACCGGTATTTTTGGAGAGCAAAACCTTAAAGACAAGCTTAGCCAATATTTATTTCAATTTGATTGGCTGAAGAACAACAGTGATATAGCTGCCACGATTATTGTTGTTATTATCATCACCTATTTTTCGCTGGTGGGTGAATTGTTAGCCAAGCGTATTGGTCTGTCAAAACCCGAAGCGATCGCCAAAATGGTAGCGGGGCCTATGCGGGTTGTTACCTTTATTACCTACCCGTTTATTTGGTTATTAAGCAGGAGTATAAAAGTGCTTTCTAAAATATTTGCTATTCGAAATAACGATACACAGGTTACAGAGGAAGAAATAAAAGCCATTATAAATGAAGGCACCGAGCATGGCGCCATCGACGAAGCGGAACAGGAAATTATAGAAAGGGTTTTTCATTTAGGCGATCGAAACATTACATCGCTCATGACCCATCGCAGTGATATTGTTTGGATGGATTTGAACGAACATGTTTCAGGCATTAAACAAAAAATGAGAGAAGTGGTGCACAGCACTTATCCGCTTTGCGATGGAGCCATCGATAATATTAAAGGCATTGTGAGCATCAAAGATATTTTACTTGCTACTGATAACACCCCGCTTAAAGATCTAATGAAGCCTGGAATGTATGTGCCCGAAAATAACTCCGCCTACCAGGTTCTCGAAAAATTCAGGAACTCACAAACACACAGTTGTTTTATTGTAGATGAGTATGGCAGCCTGGAAGGGATGATTACATTGAACGATATTTTGGAGGCGATAGTGGGAGATATCACCCAGGTTGACCACGACGATTATGAAATTGTTGAACGGGAGGATGGAACCTTTTTAATTGATGCTCAAATTCCGTTTTACGATTTTTTGAGCCGCTTTAACAAAACAGAATTTATGAATGAGGGCGAGCAGGAGTTTGATACACTTGCCGGGTTTATACTTCACAGGTTAGAACGCATTCCAAAAACAGGCGATAAGCTTGACTGGAAAGGCTTCGAAATAGAAATTATAGATATGGACTCACACCGGATTGATAAAGTTTTGGTAACCTGCTCCCAGGAAATTAAAAACGAACTCGAGGCATAATTTCCCACCTTTTTTGCGCAATATACATGCGCAATTACCGTTTTACCTGCGGATGTTTTGTTTATGCAGGAGGTCACTTTTTTTACCCTGCCTTTTTCAGAGTCAACAGTGTTAACAGCAAATCCAATATTCACTTGCTAAAAGCATAAGATGAACCGATTGATCAACCAAACCATTAAGTTTTTTTCAGCTAAAAAAGATCCCTCCAATACACGGGATGAATTTTATTTAAACAGGATTTATTTCAAACGCCTTCTTTTCTTTTTTTCCTCTTTCAAAAAAAGCCAGCAATCGAGCCAAATTTTTTTTACCAGTGAAACGCTATCACCCTTGGGATTAAAGTTTGGTTCCGCAGAAAAACAAGTGCTTGCTCAAATGGGAACACCAAGTTTTACGCATCACAACCAATACGCCGGAGAATTACGAACGCACATTTTCCGTAAAAAAATCGCTAATCTATCCCTGCTTTTACAAGTTCAATTTTACAACGACAGCCTGTTTTTTATTGCGATAGATGCGGCGAAAACTTTAAAGAGCGATAGCGACAAAACCGATATTCTCAACACGGTTATCGAAAAATACCTGAACAAGCCATTCAGGCTCGGCGATAATTATCCCATTATCCAGGATGGCGAAGGCAATTTTATAATTATAAACGACGACGTTTATTTTTCAATTTGTTACCTACAGGGTAGCCAATCCAATGCCCAGGATTTTTTAAAACATTTGATTGAAAATCCACTCAGAAAGCCAAAGGAGAAAAAAGAAAAAGAAAGTCTCTTCTACACGTTTTAGTTTTCATTTACTTATCCGGGATTGCTTTATAAGGCGCTAATACATTCTGTTGCCGGCAATTTTGCCATGAAAAACAACTCTCGAACGGAGCGTCGCAATCACTGATCCGCCATACTACCAATGCTGGCTTCAAAAAAATAATACAAAACATTCATTAGCGTTCCGGCTTTTTTTTAGCTGAATGGTTTGTTCTATCTTTTGCCACACAAATACAAGCTATTATGAAATTTTTGGTGCCCGTTCTTTTTTTGCTCCTCTGCAATTTTTCCAATGCTGCATCGGTTGATACCGTGTTAATTTATAGCACCAGTATGCACAAACAGGTAAAATGCGTGGTGGTTACACCCGATAGTTATAAAAAAGGAACTAATCGTTTTCCGGTGGTGTACCTGTTGCATGG
>JANPIA010000282.1:0-13483 GCA_031424735.1 Segetibacter sp. | reverse complement strand
CATCGGAAATTTTGAAAGCAATACGCAAAAAATTATTAACGCGGTTGAAGAGGCTAAAATGCAAAAGGCAGATCTTATTGTTTTTAGCGAGCTGAGCATCTGCGGCTATCCCCCCCGCGACTTTGTTGAGTTCAACGACTTTATAAACAAATGTTACCAGTCTATTGATGAAATAAAAGAGCATGCGGATACAATTGGCGTATTGGTGGGTTCCCCATCGCGCAACCCAACCATTGAGGGCAAAGACCTGTTTAACGCAGCGTTCCTTTTATACGAAAAAGAAATAAAAGGAGAAGTGCATAAAACGTTGTTACCCACCTACGACATTTTTGATGAGCATAGATATTTTGAGCCTGCATACAACTGGAAAATACTGGAGTTTAAGGGAAAGCGTTTGGCTGTTACTATTTGTGAAGACATTTGGAATCTTGGCAACAACCCTCTTTACCGTTCGTGCCCCATGGATGTTTTGATGGAACAACAACCCGATGTAATGATAAATTTGAGCGCTTCGCCTTTTGATTATATACATGAGGAAGAAAGGAAGGCTATTGTTAAGGCCAATGTATTGAAGTACCAGTTGCCTATGTTTTATTGCAATGCAGTGGGCAGCCAAACCGAAGTGGTGTTTGACGGTGGCTCCCTGATTTTTGATAAGCATGGCAACCTTTGCAAAGCATTACCGATGTTTGAAGAAGCACTGGATGGCGTTGTGTTAAATGATGATGGCACCACCGATTGCCATACAACCAACGACATACAGGCAATAACTGTAATTAAACCAAACCCCACAACATTAGAATTTGAACGAAATATCTCATCAATTTATACAGCGCTGGTATTTGGTATAAGGGATTATTTTACCAAGATGAATTTCAGTAAAGCCATCCTTGGTTCGTCGGGTGGTATTGATAGTGCAGTAACACTTGCACTTGCCTGTGAAGCATTGGGTAAAGAAAATGTAAGGGCTATATTAATGCCATCACCTTATAGTACGGAGCATTCAGTGAACGATGCTATGCGTTTGAGTGAAGCGTTTCAAAACCCTTACGACATCATCAGGATCAACCATGTTTATGAAGCTTTATTAGATACTTTGAAACCAATTTTTAAAGACCTGCCTTTTAATATTGCAGAAGAGAACTTGCAAAGCCGCAGCCGTGGAAACATACTGATGGCGATCGCAAACAAGTTTGGGTATATCTTATTAAATACATCCAATAAAAGTGAGCTGGCTACAGGCTATGGTACATTGTATGGCGATATGGCCGGTGGACTTGGCGTGTTGGGTGATTGTTATAAGCAACAGGTTTATGCACTGGCAAAATATATAAACCGCAATGGCGAGATCATCCCCGCCAACATCCTGTACAAAGCGCCGAGCGCCGAGTTGAGACCCGACCAGAAAGACAGCGACAGCTTGCCCGATTATCATATTCTCGACCAGATACTTTATCAATATATTGAACGCCGGCAGGGACCTAACGAAATAAAAGCGCAGGGGTACGATGCCGCATTGGTGGACCGTGTATTGAAACTGGTAAACACAAACGAATACAAGCGTAACCAATTTTGCCCAATCATTCGCATAAGTCCTAAAGCTTTTGGTGTTGGCAGAAGAATGCCGATTGTGGGCAAGTACCTGGGTTAAAGTATCAGTTTTGGGCTGTTGATGGTAGCGCTGAGATCAGCGAAAAGCTGTTGGCACATGAGGCACGATGATATTTTAGAAATACATGAACTGCGACAACGCATTGGGAAACACGCCTAACAAAATAATGACGGCGGCTACCGCAACAAGCAGGTATTTAAAACGGGCGGTGACCGGCGGAAAGTTTACTTCACCCTCTTTAAAATACATTGCCTGTATTACTTTAAAATAATAGTAGGCGCTTACCGCTGCAAACAATACGGCAATAACTACCAGCCACAGGTAGTGCCCGGTTTTAACCACGGCCGCCAGCATATAATATTTAGCGAAGAAACCCGCTGTTAAAGGAATACCGGCAAGAGATAACAAACATATAGTTAGCACTGCCGCTAACAATGGTTGCGATTTAGATAACCCGTTGAAGCCTTCAAAGGTGCCGTCTTCCATTTTAATGAGCACGGCAAAAATGCCAAGGGTAGCAAGGCAATATGCTGCGGCATACAGTATCAATCCTTCTTTGCCGGTATCGTTTAAAGCAAACAAGGCAAACATCATAAAGCCTGCCTGCGCTATACTTGAATAAGCCAGCATTCGTTTTACACTTTGCTGAAAAACTGCGGTAAGGTTTCCAAAGGCAAGCGTTAATATGATAACGATGGCTACAAGGCGGTCGGTTTGTGAGCCCATGCTTCCATAACGGCTTTCAATTAACCTGATGAAAGCTGCAAAGCCCGCAATTTTTACAACAGTAGCCATAAAGGAAGTAAATACGGTAGGTGCGCCGTCATATACGTCTGGCGTCCAAAAATGAAAGGGCGCTAAAGAAACTTTGAACGAAAGTGAAATAAATAATAGCAGCAAGCCCATTGCCTCCAGGTACGAAATAGGAAAAGTTGCGCCTGCACGTTCCACCATAAAAGTGCCGTTGGTTCCGTACAGCAGCGTAATACCCATTAGCATGATGCCAGTTGAAAAAGCGCCCATCAAAAAATACTTCAGCGATGCCTCGTTGCTTTTTAAATTCCGTTTATCGGTACCCGTTAGTATATAAGCAGGGATGGAAATAATCTCGATACCAATAAACAACATCATAAGGTTGGTATAAGATGTTACGATGCCCACACCACACAAAATGAAAAAGATAAGAGCGAAATATTCGGCAGTATAATTTCCAACCTTTTCAACATCCCTGCCTGAAAGCAATGTAAACAAAAGTGTGGCGGCTATGGCTATAATGTTGAAAAGCAAACCAAACCTTTCAAAATGCAACATGCCTTTAGTATCGACCTTAAAAAGCAGGTAGCCATAATTTTCAGCAATATTTATTCCCAGCAATAATAAAAGCCCCGCAATGGCAATGTTTTTAAACGCAGCCTTATTATGAATGAAAATGCCGCTAAACATCATCACTACACCTAATATCGCCGAGACTATAATCGTATTCATAATGCTTCCGTGTTCGTGCTGCTTATTTTAATTGCGCCACTATTTTTGCGGGGTTATCGTTTGTAATATTGATGAGTGGTTTTGGATAAACCCCGAACACTACTACAAGCACCACTAATATCACCAACATTAATTTTGTATTCGTTGTTACTTCCATCGCACCGCTTACAGCACCCCTCACTTCCCCATAGAATATCTTTTGTATCATCCATAAAGTGTACACCGCCGCCAGTATTATGCTGATGCCCGCAATGCCCGCCATCCAGTAATTGTACTGGAACAAACCGTTAAACATCATAAACTCCCCAATAAACGAATTGGTTAATGGTAAGGCAATGTTTGCAAGCGACATTACTACAAACAGGATGGCAAGCGCAGGCGCTTTTTGCGCAAGCCCGCCCAACTCGCTAAACTTGCGGGTACCAAGTTGTTGCTCTATAACATCAGCCACTATCCACAAGCCGATAACGTTTATGCCATGACTGAACATTTGCAGCATTACTCCCTGGGTTGCGGTAGCATTGTTAGCAAACATAGCAGCGCTCATCAGGCCAATGTGAGCGATAGATGAATAAGCGATCAGCCTTTTGATGTCGTCTTGTTTAATGGCTATGAGTGAAGCGTAGATCATTCCGATGATGGATATAATGATTACTACATCCGCCATACGAAGGGAGGCATTTGGAACAACCGGCAACAACCAGCGTAGCACTGCAAACACACCCATTTTTACCATTACACCACTTAGCACCATAGTTACTGCGGTAGGTGATTGCTCATAGGTATCAGGTTGCCAGGTGTGAAAAGGAAACACCGGCATTTTTATGGCAAAGGCTATAAAAAGAGTCCAGAAAATAAATAGCTCCTGCGATGAAGTAAGTGACAAATTATGAACCGAGGCAATAGCAAAAGACTGATCAGGTGTAAGCGTGTACAGGTATAGAATACCAACCAGCATTAATAGAGAACCAGCAAAGGTGTAGATAAAAAATTTCCAGGTAACGGCTATCCTTTTTTCGCCCCCCCATTTTGAACAAAGAAAATAAACGGGGATCAATGCAAATTCCCAAAAGAAATAAAAGAGCAACATGTCCATAGACAGAAATACCCCCATTAAACCCGCCTGCGATAGGAGCATCAACCCGTAAAATGCATTGGGCGATGCATATTTATTTTGGTAGGTAGCGCCGAAAATAATGGGAAACGCAACCGCAGTTAACAAAGTCAATATCTTACCCATACCATCTAACCCAACTGTGAAACGGGTGCCCAAAGTGGGTATCCAGCTTGCATCGTAAGTAAGAAGATTACTGCCCTTCATGGTGGTTACACCTATTAATGCAATCAGCAAAGTAATAACGGAACCTGTTAACGACCATAACTTTGCCGTCTTCTCCTCCTTTATAAAAAAGGTGATGAGACCACAAACCAGGGGAACTAATATCAATAAAACTGGGATCATATTTTTAATCGTGAATAGTCATGCGTGAATGGTGAATAATAAATAGTGAATTACTTTTAGTTTTTTGGATCTTTTCCCGATTGTACAGCTTTCATTTTCATTCGCTATCTAAAAATCTTATCGATAAGCGGTGTCATGTTATGACCATAAAAGATCATTAAGATCATCAGCACTACACTCAACACCATCATCAATATATAATTACCTACCTGTCCACTTTGTAATAATCTTATTTTACTGCCCGCATATTGAACACTTTTTCCAACACCATTTACCAACCCATCAATACCACTTTTCTCAATTACGTTGTTAAGGACGCGACCTAACGCAAGCAAAGGTTTTGCTAAAATCGAATCATATAATTCGTCGATATACCATTTATTGGCGAGCACTTTACCCGTACCCGATGGTTCGCCAATTTCAGGATGTTTACTGAACTTGATCCAAGCATAAAATATGGCAATCAATGCAAGGCCAACCGAAACACCCATCAGCATATATTCGGTTGAATGTTCCAGGTGATGCGCATCTGCACCTTTAACAATAATGGGAGAAAGAAAATGTTCCAGTGCATGCGAGTTGGAGGCAAACACTTCGGGTATACCTACAAAGCCACCGATCACACTTAAAACAGCCAATACAATCAACGGAATGGTCATTGCAGATGGGCTTTCATGCAGGTGATGTTCCTGCTCTTCGGTACCGCGAAATTTTCCAAGGAAAGTCATTGCATATAAACGGAACATATAAAAAGCCGTTAACGCCGCAGTAAAAACGCCTACACCCCAAAGTATCGGGTTGTTTGCATAAGCAGCAGCCAATATTTCATCCTTAGAAAAGAAACCACTAAACGGCGGTATACCCGCAATAGCAAAGCAGGCAAGTAGAAAAGTAAGGTGTGTGATGGGCATGTACTTTTTGAGCCCTCCCATAAAACGAATGTCTTGCTGGTTGTGGATTGAATGAATAACACTACCCGCAGCAAGGAATAACAAGGCTTTGAAAAAAGCATGTGTCATAACATGAAAAACAGCACCCGTATAAGCTCCAACACCCAACCCCAAAAACATATAACCCAACTGGCTAACCGTGGAGTAAGCAAGCACTTTTTTTATATCGTTTTGCTTGATGGCAATAGTTGCGGCCAGTAAGGCTGTCGCCAACCCAATAATTGCAACCACCGCCTGCGTGAACGGAGCCATGGAGTACAGCACATTGCTGCGAACGATCATATAAATACCAGCCGTAACCATGGTGGCTGCATGTATTAAAGCCGATACGGGTGTAGGCCCAGCCATTGCATCGGGTAACCAGGTGTACAACGGAATTTGCGCGCTTTTACCCATTGCTCCAACAAATAATAACAACGTAATTGCCGTTACATCAAAACTGGTAAATGCACCGGTATTTGCAAACACCTCGGTAAAAGTTAAGGCTCCCGATTTTTGCAATATCCAAAACACGGCGAGTAAGAAACCGAGATCGCCAATGCGGTTCATTACAAAAGCCTTTCGGGCCGCATAGTTGTATTCGTTGTTTTTAAACCAATAGCCGATTAAGAGATAAGAGCAGAGTCCTACACCTTCCCAACCAATAAACATGATGAGGTAATTAGCGCCTAACACCAGCAGTAACATAGAAAAAACAAACAGGTTAAGGTAGGAGAAGTAACGTCCATAATGTTGGGTCTCTTCCTCCTTCATGTATGCTGTAGAATACAGGTGTATGAGAAAGCCAACACCGGTAATAATCAATAAGAAGAGCGACGATAATTGATCGACCTGGAAAGAAAAGGGAATATTGAAGGCAGCTACTTTTATAAAGTCGAACAGGTTTACGATAACCGGTGTGGGTCCGAAATTACGTGCCTCGAAAAAGATGCCAACACTTACAATAAATGAAGCAAGTATAACACCACATCCAATAACCCCGATCATTGATTTGGATAATGACCTACGCCCAAGTCCATTGATAAGAAAACCTATCAATGGAAACAGCGGAACGAGGTATACCAAGTGAGAAAATGTATTCATATCTATAAGCTGAACGCAGAACGCTTAAAGCAAAACGCCATCCATTTAGCGTTGTGCGTTCAGCGTTTAGCAGGTATTAATTTTTAAGACGATTCAAAAAGTTTACGTCAACCGAATGTGTGTTCCTGTACATCATAACAATGATCGCTAAGCCAACACTAACTTCTGCTGCTGCCACTACCATTATAAAAAACACAAACAATTGTGCATCGGTTCCAACAGACGACGTGGCATCAGATGCAAGCGCAGCACCATGGTGCATTTTTGAAAAGGCAACCAACATCAAGTTCACCGCATTCAGCATTAGCTCTATGCACATAAAAATAATGATGGCATTGCGGCGGGTTAACACTCCCACCACACCAATGCAAAACAGCACCACCGATAATGTTATATAATATTCTATTGGCATCTTAAAATTTTAAGTTTTGCGTTATGAGCTCTACGTTCCCTACAACGTATCACCCACAACCTATAACTCATTCACTTTTCTTTCCTATCACTACCGCCCCCACCATGGCACTTAAAAACAAAACACTGGTAATTTCAAATGGTATCACGTATTCGTTAAATAGTACCCTGCCCAGGTTTTTTATCAACCCGATATTACCATCCTTCATTAAAGCAGATTTTGTGTGCATGTCCTTTGCATCAATCAACACGTCTATCATTATAAGCATCAAACTTCCGCCCGCTATTGCTCCAGCCACTTTAAGCCAGGTGTTTTTTTGCGGTTCGGTATCGGTATTTAAATTCATTAACATAATAACAAAAAGAAACAACACCATGATAGCACCCGCATAAACTATAAGGTTTACAATAGCGAGAAACTGTGCGTTTAATAAAAGATAGTGGCCGGAAATAGCAAAGAAAACGACGATAAGCCAAAGCACGCTGAATACAGGATTTTTGCTTATCAGCATCATGATCGCACCCAGAAAAGCAAGTGCAGATAAAAACCAGAATAATAGCTCTGTTGTACTCATGGAATGCAGTTGGTTGGCAAATATTATTTTGTTGTTGGTACATTTAAGCCAAGCGCCTTTTCATACTCTTCGGGCTGCTTATTTTTATCAGGTATCAACAAATCATCTTTACCATATATAAATCCTTTACGTGCAAAATTTGGTGGTGCGAAAGTTTCACTTAAATAGATCGCATCTTTTGGGCAAGCTTCCTCGCAGAGTCCGCAAAATATGCAACGCAGCATATTGATCTCGTATTTTGCAGCATATTTTTCTTCTCGGTATAAATGTTCTTCATCATGTTGCCTTTCTGCTGCCTCCATAGTAATTGCTTCTGCGGGGCATGCAACAGCGCACAAACCACACGCAGTGCAGCGCTCCCTTCCTTCCTCGTCCCGGTTAAGTACATGCAAGCCTCTAAAAACCTTTGCAAATGGGCGGGTTTCATCGGGGTACCGAATGGTTGGAACCTTTTTAAAAATATGGCTGAAAGTGATCAGCATACCTTTAAGGATACCAGGCAGGTACAACTTCTCAACCCAGGTCATGGGCTTTCGCACTACGGTTTCAGATCTGTTGGTTAACGACATATTTTTAAAAGCGCCGGCTTCTGGTGCTGCCTTTAGCTTATTTTAAGTCCGCAAAAATAGATTAAATCAAAAGTCAAAATGCAAAAGTCTAAACCATATTTCAACAGTTCTTTTGCCTGTTTTTCGTCATGTCTCCAACTACATCTTTGTTATCAACATTGTTGCGTCGCACACTTGTACTGTAGTATCACTATTCATCAATAGTACAAACTGCTTTTACCATTCTAACCCGGTTATTCAAAATCATTTTGAGTCTGGTCCAGCATCTTTAACTTTTCAGGCATATTGTAGAGAAACCACAAAAACACTAATCCAACCAACGCAGCAAGCATTCCTACTGCAAAAAGAAATGTTTCAACGTTTTCGTTCAATGGCAGGAAAGTAATAAGCAAGTTAACCGCAAGAATTCCATATAAAGCCCGGAACATTCTCCTCCACTTCCTGTTTACCTTTTTATCTCTGAACATCACCTTTAAACAATTATTTTACTTACTACTTGCAAACATTGCTATCCTTGTCTCCAAAGTATCAGTGCGCCAGTAACAAACATATTGAATAACGCCAGCGGAATTAAAACCTTCCAGCCAAGGTTCATTAATTGATCGTAGCGGAAACGCGGTA
Source organism: Segetibacter sp. (assembly GCA_031424735.1). Lineage (GTDB taxonomy): Bacteria > Bacteroidota > Bacteroidia > Chitinophagales > Chitinophagaceae > Segetibacter. Next base: position 4,715 of record JANPIA010000282.1, on the reverse strand, counting down.
CGGTCCAACGCACCCACATAAATATAAAAATGAAGATGACCACCTTAGTCATCAATGCAACCATACCAATTAACGCGGCAATGTTGGTTGAAAGATTTGCTTCATTAACAAAAGGCATATCGTAGCCACCGAAAAATAAGGTGGCCATAATTACACTGCTGATGAACATGTTGATGTATTCGGCAAACAGGTAAAAACCCAGTTTCATTGATGAATATTCCTGATGGTAACCAAAGTTCAATTCGTTTTCTGCTTCAGGTAAATCAAAAGGTGTTCGGTTACATTCTGCAAAAGAGCAGATAAGAAAAATGAGAAAGCCTAATGGCTGGTAAACAATATTCCACCAACTGCCATTTACCTGTTGCTCAACAATGGTTTTCATACTAAGCGATCCGGTGAGCATTAGTAGAGCGATCAATGAAATACCCATTGCCAACTCGTAACTAATAATTTGCGAAGCGCCGCGCATGGCAGCCATCAGCGAAAATTTATTATTACTTGCCCAGCCACCTATCATTATACCGTAAATGCCCATGCTTACAACACCAAACACATAGAGTATCCCAATATTCACATCGGCTATTTGCAGGTTTACAATGCGGTCGGCACCAAATAATTTAAAATGTAATTGATGTCCCCACGGTATAACCGCGCTGGTCATCATAGCGGTTAGCATTGCCAGGCAGGGGCCTAAAATAAAAAGTAATTTGCTGGAAGAGTTGGGTATGATCTCTTCTTTGAAAAAAAGTTTGCCTCCATCTGCCAGCGGCTGTAATATTCCCCATGGGCCCGCACGATCAGGTCCCACTCTATCCTGTAAAATAGCAGCCACTTTACGCTCAGCATAGGTACTGTACATCGCTATCAACAACGATGCACTAATGATACCGCCAATGAGTACCAGCTTTTCAACTAACATTCCCCAATCAATCGCGAGTAACACCATCTTGTTAAATAGGTTTCTTTATTCTTACTAATTCGTTTTTTCCTTTAGCATAACAGCACAAGTGTGCGAAGCAACAACAGCTACATTATTTATCAATGCCGGTTACATTAGTTTCTTCAAACACCCCACCTGTTGCCGGTCCTTCAATTAAACTAAGTTGCACTTCCGGCTTATTTACTTCACTCACTGTATGGATATCCATTAACAACTTCGGATCGCGACCGTCGTGCACAGCACCAAAAATTTCGTTTGGTTTTTTAATACCTACGTAATGTCCGGCAGATATAACCGATTGCCTGCTGATGTTCCTGGGTCCTTCAATTACCCAGTCACTGGTTTTCTTTTTATCGAACCGGCAGGTATTGCAAATCCAGGCGGGTTTTCCATCGGGCAGGCTTTCTATCTCTCCCCACTGATCTTTACGACCGGTTACCCTGTAAACCTCATCGCCCCTGTTCCATAATGTAACCTTGCCGCAACACTTATCGCAATCGCGGTGTGCATCCATGGGCTTCAAAAACCAAACCCTGTTTTTAAAGCGGAATGTCCGGTCGGTTAAAGCGCCTACCGGGCAAACATCTATCATGTTACCACTAAAATCGTTTTCGATGGCTTTTGAAATGTAGGTAGATATTTCGGCATGCTCACCCCTGTCTAAAATGCCATGCACCCTGCTGTTGGTAAGCTGATCGGCTACATAGGTACAACGGTAGCAAAGTATGCAACGCGTCATATGCAATTGTATATAGGGTCCGATATCTTCTCTTTCAAATAAACGTCTCTGGAACTCGTATCGGGTTCCAACGTCACCATGTTCGTAGCTAAGATCCTGCAAATGACATTCACCCGCCTGGTCGCATATAGGGCAATCGAGCGGATGGTTCAATAATAAAAATTCAACCACATGTTTCCGTGCATCAATTACTTTTTCGCTGGTGATATTTTTTACCACCATCCCATCCATAACATTGGTGCGGCAACTTGCTACCAGTTTTGGCATTGGGCGGGGATCGGCTGTTGAGCCTGCGGAAACTTCTACCAGGCAGGTGCGGCATTTACCGCCACTTCCGGCAAGCTTGCTGTAATAGCACATTGCCGGCGGCGTAACATCACCCCCGATCATACGGGCAGCATTTAGTATTGATGTACCAGGCGATACTTCGATCGTAATATTATCGACCGTTACTTTGAACATCTGCGGGGCATCTTTTTTTGTTTCATCACCCATAAGTAAAGTAAAAATTCAAAAGTGAAAATTCAAACAGTATCATTTACTCTTAAATATAATGCTGTCAATTATTTACCTAAACAGCCATTACCAGCGGCTCAGCATACCCAGCCAATCCATAATTCTTTCGTAAACACTCATCCGGGTTTAATACATGCCATTCAAACTCGTCCCTGAAATGCCTGATAGCCGCAGCAACCGGCCAGGCAGCTGCATCGCCTAACGGGCAAATGGTGTTGCCTTCAATATTTCGTTGAATATCCCACAGCAAATCAATATCGCTGAGCTTTCCTTTTCCGTATTCGATATTATTCAACACCCGCTTCATCCAACCGGTCCCTTCGCGGCAAGGCGAGCATTGTCCGCAGCTTTCGTGGTGGTAAAACCTTGCCAGTGATAGCGTATGACGAACAATGCACTGGTCTTCGTCCAACACTTCAAACCCGCCAGAACCCATCATGGAACCTGTGGCGAAACCACCGTCAGAAAGGCTCTCATAATTCATTAACCTTGTTTCGCCTTTCGCTGTTTTCAATAAAAGGTTAGCGGGTAAAATAGGAACAGATGATCCGCCAGGTATGCAGGCTTTCAGCCTTTTACCGTTAGCAATACCTCCGCAATATTCATCACTGTAAATAAATTCTTCAACACTAATCGTCATGTCTATTTCGTAAACTCCCGGCTTATTAATGTTGCCACAGGCACTCATTAGTTTGGTGCCGGTAGATTTACCTACACCGATCTTAGCATAATCTCCGCCACCCATGTTCAAAATAGGTACTACAGCCGCCAATGTCTCTACATTATTAACAACTGTTGGGCAATCCCAAACGCCTTTCACGGCGGGGAATGGTGGTTTAATGCGAGGGTTGCCACGCTTACCTTCCAGGCTTTCTATCAGCGCAGTTTCCTCTCCGCATATATAAGCACCAGCACCTCGCTGAACATATATCTGGCAATCGAAACCACTGCCTAAAATATTCTTACCCAGAAAACCATTTTGATTTGCCTCTGCAATCGCCTTTTCCAAAATATCAACGATCCAGGCGTACTCGCCGCGGATATAAATGTATGCCCTGTTACTACCCAAAGCAAAAGATGAAATGATCATCCCCTCTATTAACAGGTGAGGCAGAAACTCCATGAGGTAACGATCCTTAAAAGTACCCGGCTCACTTTCGTCGGCGTTACAAATCAGGTAACGGGGAATGCCTTCTGGTTTCGCTAAAAAACTCCATTTTAAACCCGTAGGAAAACCTGCTCCACCCCTGCCGCGCAATCCGCTTTTTTTAACCTCTTCCACAATATCCGCCGGCGCCATTTTGAAAGCCTTTTCCACCGCACTATAGCCACCGGTTTTGCGGTAAGCATCGTAAAAGCGAATGCCTTCAACCTTATCGTTTGCTAATAATAATTTTACTCCCATGTTATTAATTCAAAAGTCAAAATGCAAACTTCAAAAATGAACGCTTCTGACTTTTTACTTTTGAATTTTTACTTTATTTGGTTACCAGCTTTTTAATCTCTATTCATCATCGTTGCGGCTCCCCCTTCAGTATTGCGGGGTCGCACTCTTGTACCTGTTTCTAAGCCATCAGCAATCTCATTGGGTGCAACGTTCTTGTAAAAGGATTTAGCATCAATCCAATTGACTCAAGGGTTGTAACTCCCAATAATGCGGTATCGCCCTCTTCGCCATACACTACCGGGGCAGGTCCGCCTTCACCATTCAATTCAAAACAGGCAGAACTTATTTTCCTCCTGATACTTGTTCCATCGGCAAGCGAAAAACTCATTTCTTTATAAGGTTCTATTCCTAATTCATCCAGCATTTTGCCGGGCACTAAACTATATACAGCACCACTATCCACTAAAAATTCAACCTCCGCAAATTTTGTGGATTTACGATGATCTCTAAACGTTCAATATAGCTTTTGTTATGCCCATTTTTATTCAAAGAGAATTCCTTTTCTAAGGCTTTAAATATTATTTCGGATTAACTTTTACTGCCTGTCGTGCCAACAGGTGCCACCCATGGTCCTTCACCCACACCTGAAGCACCGACAAATTAAGTGCAGACTCTACTCCTTTCTCTGTAGAAGTTGCCCGGTAAATAAAACGAACAATTGAAGTCTTTTTCACAAAGGAGGTACTCAATCGTTCTGTTGTAATATTCTTATAGGTTATTGGACTGATTGCTGCGTTATGAATCATCTCGTTCATGTTTTCAACCTTTCCACCAGAATGCCCATAGGTAAGTTGTTTACTTACAAGGCTCCTGATAACAAAGGAATCTTTGGTTGCAAAAACTGCATTATTTAAAGCCTCCACCTTTTCCCATACACCAGCTTCTTCTGCGCTTTGCGCAAAAGAACAAGTCGCTAAAAGAAACAGACTAAGGACAAGTGAAATTTTCATGATAAATTATTAGTTATTAATGGCGGCGAAATTCCTGCACTCTTCAATAATACTATCCACTTTTTCAGGGGTTAAGTGCTCGCGGTAATGTTTGCCCAACTGCATCATGGGTGCATAACCACA